>JAJZCY010000055.1 GCA_021828835.1 Acidobacteriota bacterium
CAAAGTTCCCAAGCGCTCCATCGCCGCCCGCCAGCGCCGCATCATGAAGCTCCAGCAGCGCATCTCGCGCCAAGCCAAGCAGCAGTGGGTGGGCCGTACCCTCACGGTGCTGGCCGAAGGCGAGAGCGAAGAGACGCCGCTGCTGTGGGAAGCCCGCACCGAGTTTCACGCCCCAGAGATTGACGGCAAGGTCTACATCAACGACTTCGGCGATCTGGAGAAGCTCGAGGCAGGCCGCTTCTATCGCGCCGAGATCACCGAGGCCCACGACTACGACGTGGTGGCGCGGATCGTGTCGCAGGCGCTCTGATCGATTCCAGTGGGGCTGAGCCGCTCGAACCCGGCGCTTCAGCCCTTGAGGAATGCCTGTTCACGCACTCTTTGTTCGTGGCAGGCCCCTCCACAAAATGTGTGCCAGCCGCGCCGTCCGTCTGCTAGACTCCCGCCATGAAAACGCGGCTTCTCCAACGCTCCATCTTGGGCGCGCTGCCGTTGGCCCTCTGCGCCTTCTACTGTCTGACCCCCACGCCTGCCCGCGCGCAGCAGTGGGCTAAACAAATCCTAGATAAATCTCCACGCCATCAGCAGTGGGTCAAGATTCCCGAAGGCAAGCGCACCCTCGATGCCTTCATCGTCTACCCCGAGGTCTCCGAGAAAGCGCCCGTGATCGTGCTCATCCATGAGATCTTCGGCCTGTCGGACTGGGCACGCAGCATGGCTGACGATCTGGCCGCGCACGGCTACATCGTCATCGCCCCCGACCTGCTCTCCGGCACCGGAGCCAACGGCGGCGGCAGCGACTCCTATCCCGATCAGGATGCGCGTGTGAAGGCCGTCTCCATGCTCGATCCCAACCAGGTGATGGCGGACCTGAACGCCGCGGCCGACTACGGCAAGAAGCTGCCGGCGGCCAACGGCAAGCTCTACGTGGTGGGCTTCTGCTGGGGCGGCGGCAAATCCTTCCAGTTCGCGACCGTGCGCCACGACCTGACGGCGGCCTTCGTCTTCTATGGCCCGCAGCCCCAGAACATCGCGGCGATTACGGCCCCGGTCTACGGCTTTTATGCCGGGAACGATGCCCGCATCACCTCCACGGTTCCGGCCACCACCGCCGCCATGCAGGCCGCAGGCAAGAAGTACTACCCGGTCGTCTATAAAGGCGCGGGCCACGGCTTCATGCGCGCCGGGGAGGATCCCTCCAACACCAATCCCGACAATGTTTCGGCGAGGAAAGAGGGCATGGCCCGCCTCTTGGCGGTGCTGAAAAAGCTCTCCTGAGTTTGCCAACGCTCAGCAGTGGTCCGTGCGCCGAGCCCACGGACCACTGTGCACTGCGCGCCGAATTGACCGTGCGGTAGTATAGAGGTGAGCGCGGCTGGGCCGTGCGACACCATGGCTGCCCGGAAGAAACAAGCGAAGATGCCTCATTGCCCCACCTGTGGCGCGCTGGTGCGCCCCAAAGACGAGGACTTCCCTTTTTGCAGCGATCGCTGCCGCAAGATCGACCTCGGCAAATGGGCCATGGGCGTCTACAAGATCAGTTCCCCGGTTCTCGATCCTGAGGTTCTGGAAGACCTGGGCGGCAGCGGCGGCAACCGCGGCGAAGGCCGGCATGAGAACTGAGGCTCCCGGCACAGAACCTGTCCAAAACCAGAACGCCACCCGAACAGCGTGGGCCTGGGTTGTCGCCACCTTCTTCGGCGCCGGCCAGATGAAGCCCGGCCCCGGAACCTGGGGCTCTGTGGCCGCCGTGCTGCTTTGGGCGGTCATGGCCTGGGCCGTGCACCTGTCGCGCTTCGGCCTCAACATCTTTCTCGGCTGTGGAATCGCCGTCGCCCTGCTGCTCGGCGTTCCGGCAGCCACCCTCGCTGCGCGTGAGAGCGGACGCGAGGATCCCGGCTTTGTAGTCATCGACGAGGTGATCGGGCAGTGGATCGCCCTGCTGGCCTGCCCGCCCGACTGGGCCCACGCCGTCATCGCGCTGCTGCTCTTCCGCCTGTTCGACATCACCAAGCCCTTCCCGGCGCGCCAATTGGAGAACCTGCCCGAGGGCTGGGGCATCGTCTTCGACGATGTGGCTGCGGGCCTGTATGCTTTGGGTGTAGCGGCGCTGATCCGCATCTGGTACTGAACATGGCACGCAGCACGACCCAATCCGTTTCCCAGCCCCCACCTACGCCCTACATCGGCGACATCGCTCCGGCGGCCGCTCTGCCGCTCGGCGAAGTGGAGTTGAGCGGGACCCACCTGGGGCCGCACGAGTACGGATTGCCCAGCGTTTCTGTCGATGGCAATGCCGCCGCGGTGGCCATGTCTCGACCCGACCGCCTCGTCTTTCGTGTGCCCGAGCGCGCCACCACCGGAGCCGTAGAAGTGCGCTCCCCGGCTGGAGCCAGCAACACCGTCCCGCTGCGCATTGCGCGCCAGCTCACCGACGGTCTGCACCCGGTCACCAACCCGGTCGTCAGCCGCTCGGGAATGATCTACGCCACTATCTCCGGCCCGCGCGGCAAGCAGACGCCGGTCTCGGTGGTGCGCATCAGCCCAGACGGCCGCGGCACCCCGTTCGTCACCGGCATCCTGAATGCCACCGGCCTGGCCTTCAACGCCGACGGCGATCTGTTCGTCACCTCGCGCGCCGAAGGGAACGTCTACCGCATCGACGCCGCCGGCGAGTCCACCGTCTACGCCGAGGGCATGGGCGTCGCCACCGGATGCGCCTTCGACTCCGAGGGCAACCTGTTCGTTGGCGACCGCAGCGGCACCATCTTCAAGATCAATCCGCAGCGGCAGATCTTTGTGCACACCACGCTCGAGCCGAGCGTGTCGGCCTACCACATGGCCGCTGACCGCCACGGACGCCTCTACGTCACAGCGCCTTCGCTGTCCTCGAATGAGGCCATCTGGCTGATCGAGCCCAACGGCGATACTCGCGCGTGGTTCCGCGGCCTCGGCCGGCCGCAGGGACTGGCGCTCGCGCGTGAAGGCGACGTCTACCTGGCCGCCTGCCTGCACGGCAAGCGCGGCATCGTGCGCGTCACACCCCAAGGCGAGGCATCGCTGGTGCTCGCCGGCTCCAATCTCGTCGGTTTGGCGTTCTCTCCGCTCGGCACCACTCTCCTCGCCACCCATGACGCCGTTTATGATGTGGATTTGGGCGTGGATGGCCTGGAGCTGGCCTAGCTGCCAGCTTCCGTCCCATCGACGCACCATTCG
The DNA here is from genome assembly GCA_021828835.1 of Acidobacteriota bacterium. GTDB lineage: Bacteria > Acidobacteriota > Terriglobia > Terriglobales > Acidobacteriaceae > Telmatobacter. Next base: position 3,217 of record JAJZCY010000055.1, read on the forward strand.
CACAGATCGGAAAACCGGGTTCCCAACCGAATGAGCCGATGCGGCGCCCTTCGGCAATGCCCTGCTGAAAGCTAGGAGCTATAAGCTGCCTCTATGAAATCCGAGATCATCGCCATCGGCTCCGAGATGCTCACGCCGTACCGGCAGGACACCAACTCCCTCTACCTCACCGAAAAACTCAACTCGCTGGGCGTGCTCGTGGCCTTCAAAACCATCGTCGGCGATCGTCGCCGTGACCTGGTGAACGCCATCCGCACCGCGCTCGGCCGCGCCGACATCCTCGTGCTGATGGGCGGCCTCGGCCCTACCGAAGACGACCTTACCCGCGAGGCCGTGGCCGAAGCGCTGTCCCTCACCTTGCGCCGCGATGCCACCCAGGTGGCCGCTCTGCATGCCCGCGCCGCCACCTGGCGCATCACCATGCCGAGCAACAATCTCAAGCAGGCCGATATCCTCGAAAGTGCCACCCTGTTGCCTAACGCCAACGGCAGCGCCCCCGGCCAGTGGCTCGATACCGTCTTCAACAACTACCGCAAGCTCGTAATGCTGCTGCCCGGACCGCCTCACGAGTGCAAGCCGCTCTTCGACAACGAGTGCATGCCGCGCCTGCGCGAAGTCGTGCCGCCGCGCGCGGTGGCGGTGCGCACCCTCAAGGCGGCCATGATTCCCGAGTCGCAGGCCGATAAAATTCTGGCGCCCATCTACACCGCCTATCACGATGTGGAGACCACCATCCTGGCGCACGCCGGCGACTTGCAGCTCTCGCTCATCTGCTCCAAGCCCACCATGGCTGAGGCCCAGGAACGCGTCGACGAACTCGCCGGCAAAATCGAAGAAGCGCTCGATGAATGGCTCTACTCTTCCGAAGGCGAGTCGCTCGAGCAGATTGTTCTCTACTATCTCGGCCTGCGCCAAGCCACGCTGGCCATTGCCGAGAGCTGCACCGGCGGCATGCTGGCGCAGCGCATCACCGCCGTCCCCGGCAGCTCGCGTTCGTTTTTGGGCGGAGCCGTCGTGTACTCCGATGCGCTCAAGTCCGCCTTCGCCGGCGTCCCCGCCGATCTGATCGCAGAACACGGCGCAGTTTCGGAGGAAGTGGCCAAGTCGCTCGCCAATGGAATCCGCCTGCGCACCGGCGCCACCCTCGGCGTCGGCATCACCGGCATTGCCGGGCCCGCCGGCGGCAGCGAATCCAAGCCGGTCGGCCTGGTGCACATCGCCGTCTCCGATGCGCAGAAGACCGAGTCCATGGAGCGCACCTTCCGCGGCGATCGCCAGCGCGTGCGCGAGTGGGCCACGCAGCAGGCCCTCGACCTGGTGCGCCGCCGCCTGATGTAGTTAGAATCGCAACCGTTCCAACCAGCGCCTCCTCGCTGCGCCATGTTGTAGCGACTTGTTGTTGTGGCAACTCCGCGTCTTGGCGAGCTAGTATCGTAGCGCCGACCTCCCGGTCGGCAGTCGTGTGGGCCTCCCGGCCCACACACCGTCGCCGCCACATGGGCGAGAGCAGCACCCCAGCATGAACTGCACTCACACCAGCAACAAGGCCTTACACTGCGACGTTTTCGTTGCGTGTGCATAAGCAGTCTCGTCGCGCATCCATCTGCGCCTTTTCATCCCCCGGACTCTTCCCAGGGCACACATCCGCTCGTTGTCGCCTGAGCATCTAAGGTCCTGTTGCATGCGGGTTTTCCCCGATTGACCGTACATTTCAGCAGTGTTAAATGTACCGGTGGGGAGTGGCTGCAACGTTCGTGCGGCGCAGGCCTGCGCGCGCAAGTAGGGGCTAACGTATCGTTTCGGAACGATTTCCGGCGCACCCGAGCGGCGGAATGTCCGTAGGTCAATGGGCCATCGTACGTGACGCAAGCTAATCCACAAGGAGATTCAGAATGAGCTTCTCCCCCAGGGTTCTTAGGACCCTTCCTGCCATTTTTCCGTCTCACGCGAGCCGCAAGATCATGTGGGCGCTGCTGGCCGCGGTTCTGCTCTACGCACCGCTCGCCCAAGCGCAGTATCGCGGCGCGATCCAGGGCGTAGTAACCGATCCCACCGGCGCGGTGATTCCCGGCGCCAATCTCACCCTGACCAACAACGCAACCAACTACATCCAGAAGGCGACCAGCAACGCCGCCGGCGTTTACAACTTCAACGCACTGCCGCCCGGCATCTTCACACTCAAGATCGCGCACTCCGGCTTCGCCACCAAGACCTACAACAACGTGCATATCATTCCCGAGCAGACCAACTCGTTCAACGTGCAGCTCACCATCAGCACCGCTCCCACGCAGACGGTCACGGTGAACGCCGCGCAGACGCCTCTGCTCGACGCTGAGAATCCCACCATCGGCGCTACCATCAGTTCCAATCAGATTCAGCACATGCCGACCTTCGGCCGCGATGTCTTCCAGATGACCCAATTCGCGCCGGGTACCATCAGCGATATGTCGCAAGGTGCGGGCGGCGGCACCTTCAGCCTGCCCGGCACGCAAGGTCCGGGCGGTCCCTCCGCCAACGGCGGCATCTTCCAGACGGAGAACGGGCCGCAGGCGCTGGCCAACGGCAACCAGTACGAGAACAACAGCATTCAGGTCGATGGCATCAGCACGGTGAGCGCGGTCTGGGGCGGCACTTCCGTCATCACTCCCAGCGAGGAATCGGTGGATGACGTTCACGTGATGACCAACCAGTACGACGCTCAGTACGGCCGCTTCGCCGGCGCTCAGGTCCAGGTCACCACCAAGAGCGGCACCAATCACCTGCATGGCAGCGTCTTCTTCCAGCGCTGGAGCCCCGGCCTCAATGCCTACCAGCGCTACAACGGCACCGGCTTCTACAACACCAACTGCACCAGCCCCACCACCGGACTGCCCGCGCCCTGCACCCCCAAGCAGCGCGGCCTGCTGCGTGACCAGCAGCAGTTCAACCAGATGGGCGGCAGCCTCGGCGGTCCCTTGTGGCGCAACAAGGTCTTCGCCTTCTTCTCCTATGAAGGCGAGCGCAGCGGCACCATCCTCAACACCTCCACCGGCTGGTATCAGACGTCGCAGTTCGACGGCCTCACCGCTCCCGGCCCCATCGCCAGCCAGTACATCAAATTCCCTGGCGCGGACGTGAGTGGCACCGAGATTCCCCAGACCTGCGCCAACATCGGTTTGACGGAAGGCGTCAACTGCGCCACTGTTCCCGGAGGCCTCAATATCGGCTCACCCATGGCCGGAGCCGCACCGGGCACGCAGGACCCCAGTTGGAGCGGTCCTTCCTCGCCAGGCGTGGGCGGCGGCCTCTCCACCACTCCGGACATCGCCGACTACACCGCCGTCGATCCCACCACCATCACCGACGACCAGTACAACGGCCGCGTGGACGCCAACATCACCAGCAAGGACCGCCTCACCGGCACCATCTATTGGGTCCCGGTTGCGCAAACCGATTACAACGGCCCGGTGCGGCCCATGAACTTCTGGCACCACAACGGCATCAACAACGCCTTTACCGGCATCTGGAATCACATCTTCAGCGCCAACATGCTCAATGAAGCACGAGCCAACGCCGCCGGCTGGCGCTGGGACGAAGTCTCCACCAACCCGCAGGCCCCCTTTGGATTGCCGCAGGACAACATCGATCAGATCGGAAGCATCAGCAACTTCCAGTACTTCGGCGCGCCTCCACCCAGCGTGCTCGACCAGTGGACTTACACCTACAGCGATATCCTCACCAAAATGGTGGGCAGGCACAGCCTCAAATTCGGCGGTGAGATAACCCGGCTCTACTACCTGAACAACAACCCCGGCGCCGCACGGCCTACCTTCAACTTTTTCAACCTGTGGGATTTCCTCAATGACGCCCCGCAGACCGAAAGCGGGACCTTCGACCCGCGCACCGGAGTACCCAGCCTGGCGCGCCAGGATGACCGCGAGAATCTCTGGGGCGCCTTCGCGCAGGACAACTTCAAAGTCTCCGCCAATCTCACCCTCAATCTTGGCATCCGCTACAACTACTTCGGCTCCCTCTACTCCAAGCAGAACAACATGTATGCGGTGCACTTCGGGACCGGCAACAATCTGCTCACCGGAATGACCATCCAGCGCGGCGGGCACCTCTGGAACCCGCAAAAGTGGAACTTCGGCCCAGAATTTGGTTTTGCCTATAGCCCCAGGGCCAATAACGGCAAGCTCGTCTTCCGGGGTGGGTTCGGTCTCAACTACAACCAGGAAGAGATCGCCATCTCCGCCAACGTCTACAACAACCCGGGGCTCACCATCTCGCCCAACTTCGTGATGGACACGCCCACGGCGCCCAACCCCGGCATCCTCTACGCCACCGCCAAAAACATCCACTCGCTCTTCGGCTATCCGGCCAATCCCGCGGTTGTTTCCAAAGGCAGCACTGCATTTGGTCCCAATGGCCTGCCCAGTTCGGGAGCGATCCAGGTCACGGCCTTTCCCTCCACCCTACCCACCATGTATGTAATGCACTACTCACTCGACATGGAGTACAATCTCGGCTTCCAGGACGTCTTCACGCTGGGATACTCAGGCAGCCAGTCACGGCACACCTTCTTCCACTACGACGAGAACGCGGTGGCCGCGGTGCATGGCATCCCCCTCAACCCGCAGGTCAACAGCGTCAACTTCTTCGGCAACAACGGCCACGCCAATTACAACTCCATGATCGCTACGCTGCGCCACCAGATGTCGCACCAGTTCCAGGCGGAGATCGACTACAACTGGGCCAAGAGCATGGACACCAGCTCGGCGCCTTACGAGATGCAGGACTACCCCTACGACCCGCAGCTCACCTACGGTCCCTCCGACTACAACGTCGCCGACTCCGTAAAGATCTTCGGCATGTGGCAGCCGGTCTTCTTCCACGGCAGTCACGGCTGGATGGAGAAGATCGCCGGCGGCTGGAACATCAGCGGCATCTTCAACTGGCATACCGGCTTCCCCTGGACGCCCGTTTATCCGCTTCCCACCAGCGTCTATTGCAGCGCCTGCGGCTACACCAGCCTGCTGCCCGCGGCTTACCTGGGCGGCGCAGGGCATAACACCAGCAATGCCGCCTTCAAGTCTGGACCCGGCGTGGGCAATGGCATCAACCTGAACTTCCCCGATGCCGCCAAGACCGGCAACGCCTTCGCCTACTTCACGCCTCCGGTCTACACGCCGGCGCCCGCATTTCCAGCTACCGGCGCCGTTCCCCCGCAGGCTCCGGGCGTCGTCCGCAACTCCATGCCTGGCCCGCATTACAGGGACATCGATGCCACCGTCACCAAAACCTTTGGCATGCCCAAACTGCGCGAAGGCGCCGGCCTCGAGCTCCGCGCCGACGCCTTCAACCTCTTCAACTTCCTCAACTTCAATCCAAGCAGCATCTCCAACAACATCACCAACAAAAACTTCGGACAGGCACAATCAGCTCTCGGGGCCCGGGTGATCACGCTCCAGGCCAACTTCAACTTCTAACCGGTTCCAAAAGGCGCGGCGGATCGCCCCGGTCCAGCCGCGCCTTCCACTCTCTCGTGGCCGGTCTCCTGACCGGCTGTCCTCATCTCCAAACCTGTTATGGGTGGCCCTCCCTGCGAGCCGCGCGGAAACACTTGGCGCTACAATTCCGGCATGTTGAGCTTCGCACTCTGCCCTGCGCGCAACCACCGCGCATCAGGAGACTGACTATGCTTCGTCTTCGCTGCCTGTATTTTCTCCTCATCCTTGTGACCGCCGCCTCCGCCGCCTCCGCGCAGCAGCAGATTGAAATCGATGCGCAGGCCAACACCACACCTTTCCCGCATTTCTGGGAAGAGATGTTCGGCTCCGGCCGCGCCAATCTAGCACTCCGCTCAAGCTACCGCTCCGATCTGCGCGCCGTGAAGAAGGTCACCGACTTCCAGTACGTCCGCTTCCACGGCATCCTGGACGACGAGAACGGCGTCTACAACCTCGACGATCACTGTCAGCCGGTCTACAACTTCGCTTACGTGGACCAGATTTATGACGGCTTGCTCAAGAACGGCGTGCGTCCCTTTGTCGAAATCAGCTTCATGCCCAAAAAACTGGCCTTCAATCCCGACGCCCTGCACCCCTTCTGGTACAAGCAGAATGTCTCGCCGCCTAAAAGCCTGGAGCTGTGGGACGACCTGATCAAGCACTTCGCCCAAAACCTGGTCGACCGCTACGGCATTGACGAGGTTTCCAAGTGGTACTTCGAGGTGTGGAATGAGCCCAACATCGACTTCTGGGGCGGAATCCCGCGCCAGAAATCCTACTTCGAGCTGTACGCGCACACCGCCCGCGATCTGAAGAGCGTGAGCCCGCGCCTGCGCGTAGGCGGCCCTGCTACCGCCGCCGCCTCCTGGGTGCCCGCCTTCCTCAACTTCGCGTCCACCAATCACGTCCCGGTGGATTTCATCTCAACCCACGCCTACGCCGACGACACTCCGGAGAACCTCTTCGGCACCGACGAGAACATCCCCATGGACCAGCGCGTTTGCATGGCGATCGCCAAAGTCCACAAGCAGATTCAGACCTCCGATATGCCGCACCTGCCGCTGTTCCTCACCGAATGGAACGTACAGGGCGAGGACCAATCGCGTGATACGACCTTCGTCGGCCCGGCCGTTGCCAACACCGTGCGCCAGTGCGACGGCATGGTCGACATGATGTCGTTCTGGACCTTCTCGGATGTGTTCGAAGAAGGCGGCCCCATTCCTACGCCCTTCGTCGGCATGTTCGGTCTGCGCGCCGAAGGCGGCATCAACAAGCCCAGCTACTACGGTTACGCGCTGCTCCACCAACTCGGCGATCGGCGCCTGGCCAACGCCGCTGACGACATCATCGTTACCAAAACCGCTTCAGGCGCTTTGGCGGTCGCGGTTTGGAATCTTGTGGACCCGGGCGAGCAGGGCGCGGCGAAGGACATCACGCTCGTCTTCCGCCACATCCCCGCCAACGCAGCCGTCACTTTGCAGACGGTCGATTCGGAACATGGCAACGTGCTGCCCAAGTACGCCGCCATGGGCAGCCCCAAAGTTCCCACCATGGCGCAGGTGGCGCAGCTCAATCGCGAAACCGCTCTGCCCCCGCCCACGCAAACCCACCTGAGCGACGACGCGCTTCACTTGCATCTCACGCCCAACGCGCTGGTCCTGGTAAAAGTGCAACCATAACCCGGTAGCCCCAGTCTCTGGACCAAGTGGAGCGGGGGGCAGCAGCCTCCCGCAAATTGGAACAGCTTGCAGGTACTGGAGAAGGAGTCAAGCCGGCCGCAGCGGCTTGAACTCGTGCAGCCGCGCCTTGAGTACGGCCCGGCTTACCGGTGCTTCGTGCAGCAGCAGCTCCGTCGCCTGCACGATGGGATTGTCGTGGAACCACTTCTGCACCACGTTGTCGCGCAGCAGATTGGTGATGGCCAGCAGCGACATGCCCTGGTGATGGGCCATCCACTCCCGCACTAACTCGGGTTTGCGAATGGATTCGATGTAGTCGGCGGCCTCGTAGTACCCGTATTCGCCTATCCAGCCCATCGAACCCAGGCGGCGCAGGTTGTCGATGGCTCCGGGAGCGTCCACCTGGAGCGCCAGGAAGCTCGAGTAAGGCGAGATCACCGGACCCGCCGTGGCCTCAAACCACAGCGCGATGCGCGGCACGCCGTAGGCCTGGTAGTGGTAGTGGCCTTCGGGATTCTTCTTGGCCCCACCCGATTCCGAAATGCCCCACGGGATGCCGAGATCCCGCGCGAACGCGCGCTGCACGTGCACCGCGGCGTCCTGCGTGCGGGCAATCAGCGTGCCCGGATAGCTGCGCATCCACAGCGCCGGCATCAGGTACTCGAACATGGTCCCGGTCCATGAGAGCAGCAGAAACCGGCCGAAAGCGTAGGTGTGATCGCGCGAAAGCTTGTACCAGGCCTGGTGCGGCAGGTCGCCGCGCGCAACCGCAAGAAAGGTCGCGATGCGCGCCTCCGAGGCAATCATGTCGTAGCAGGCGTCGTGAATGCGCGGCGCGCCCTTCTCATAGCCGATGGAAAGAATTTGCCTGTCGCGATTCACCAGGAACGAGAAGTCAGTCTCCTCCGCCAAACGTCCCGCATCCTGCTCCACCGCGCTGAGCGCTGCAAAGAGCGTGCGCAGGTTCTGCATCGCCCCCGGCAACATCGCCCGCAACTGCTCGGCCAACTGAGCCTGCTGCCGGCTCTCCACGGGCGTGCTTTGCGCACGCAACAGCCGCGCCCCCAGCGCCTCCGCGTAAGGCAGCGCGTCCTTGATCGTCATGGCGTTGCCGCGCGCATCGAGCTCCAGTTGCGGAGCGGCATATAAAGGCGCAAACTCCGGCAGCGCCCAGGGCAGATAGTCGCGCAGAATGCGCACCATCGCATCCACGCGGCGGTGAGTCTCCGTCAGCCACCAGGTAACGTGCGGCTGCCCCGTCGCGGCGGCACAGGCTTCCGCAAGCGCCTGTTGCGCTCCCGGCAGCCAGGCAATCCACTCCTCGGTGGAAGCGCTCTCGCGCGGCACCTCCAGCCGTGAAACCGATTGCCAGAGCAGCTTCTCTCCACGCAACAGTTGGAAATGTACCCGCAGTCCGGGAAAGAGCTGCCGCGGCAGCAGCGGCTTGCGCGCCACGTCCATCGCGCCAGTGTGCAGCGTCAGCAGCGAAGCGACAAAGTTGCCGCTGTCCACTGAGGAAACAAACGGCGTGGGTCCCAGCGGCTGCAGCGTCTGCGTATCGTACCAGTTGTACAAGTGACCGTGATATTTTTCCAGACTGGTGATCGTGGCCAGGCTGGCTCGGCTCAGCTCGGCAAACTCGGGCGCGGTGAGAAAGCCCAGTTCGCAGGCGGCCTGCCGCGCATTGAGCAGCAGCCCGATGTTGGTGGGCGAGACGCGCGCTGCTTCGAACAGCCCATCCTCCTCCACGTTGTCGGGGATCAGATAGTTGTGCCGCTCGGCGCCGAACTCGTGGAAGTAGCGCCAGATGCGCAGCGCATGCTCCAGCAGAAACTGCTTGTCGCCGCCAGAAATCGCCTGCCGCTCCTGGGGCGGCCGATTGAGCCAGATGGTGATCGGATTGGCCAGAGCCCACAGCACCAGGATGGGCAGCGCGCAGAGAATGGCCATGTGCACCCCCGCGGCCGCCCAGATCAGTGCGCCCAGCGCGACCGCCATCAGCGGCATGAACGCGAGGTAACGATCGATCGGCGTACGCCGCGCGCGGTGCAGTTCGGCCTGGTAGGCCGTCTCCCATTCCAGCAGCCGTTCGCCGGTGATGAACCGCCGCACCAGCGAGCGCACAATCGCATCCAGCGCCATCATGGTCTCGTGCGGCAGGAAGATCAGGTGCAGCAGCGCCACCATCATCGCGCGCCAGAAGCCCGAGATAGCCTCGGAAACGCGGCCCTTCTGGCCGCTTCCGTAAGCCCGGCCCAGCCCGAAGGCGAACTGCACCACAGTCGGCACAAACACCAGCAGGAGTGTGGCGACCGTCCAGTACAGCGGTCCGCCGGGCAGAATCAACCAGCCGGCCAGGAAGAGCAGGAACAGGAAAGGATCAAGCAGCGAACGGCGCAGGTTATCGAGAATCTTCCAGCGCGATATATCGGAGATGGGATTAGGGCTCCAGCGCCCCGATTCGTCCGGAACCCGCGAGAAGATCCACTGTACGATCTGCCAGTCGCCCCGTACCCAGCGGTGCTTGCGGCGGATATAAGCGCTGTAATGCGAGGGATAGTCGTCGATCACCTCGATATCGGTGGCCAGGCCGGCGCGCGCGTAGGATCCCTCGATCAGATCGTGGCTCAGCAGCGAGTTGCGCGGGAAGCGGCGATTGAGCACCTCGTGCAGCGTGGCCGCTTCGTAAATTCCCTTGCCGGTGAAGATGCCTTCTCCGAACAGATCCTGGTAAGCATCGGAGATGGCGCGCGTGTAGATATCGAACCCGGTCTGGCCGGAGTAGATGGCCGCCAGCCGCGATTGCGCCGAAGAACGCACCGCAACGCTGACCCGCGGCTGCAAAATGCCATAGCCAGCCGTGACAATGCGCCGCTTGGGATCGATGACCGCCTGGTTGAGCGGGTGCGCGATGGCCCCCGCCAGCCGCGCCGCCGTGCAGTGCGGCAATTGCGTATCCGAATCGAGCGTGAGAATGTAGCGCACCTCGCGCAGCACCTCGACACGTCCAGCCTTGATGGGAAACGCGTCGAAATCGCCGGCCAGATAGTTATTCAGGTCCAGGAGCTTGCCGCGCTTCCGCTCCCAGCCCATCCATACGCCTTGGCGGGAGTTGAACATGCGGTGACGGTGCAGAAAGAGGAACGCGCCGTTTCGCGGCGAGTTATAGCGCGCATTCAGATCGGTAATCAGCCGTGCCGCCAGATCCACCAGCGGATGCGTGTCGTTCTCGCGCGGCTTGCTCATCGAGTCGGGAAGGTCGGTCAGTAGAGCGAAATGGAGATTGGGCTCGCGGTTGGCCAGGAAGCGCACCTCGAGGTCATTGACCAGCTCGCGCACCTGCTTCTCATTGAGCAGCAGCGACGGCACCGCCACCAGCGTGGTGCATTCCGCGGGAATGCCCCGACTGAAATCCAGCTTGGGCAGCGGCTCCGGGTCGATGAACGAGGTCACGGAGTTGTTCACCAGATCCACCGCCACCTGGGTAGCCGGAATCAGGAGAAGCAGGAAGGTGATCACGAAGCCGGCGAAATGCGCCATCACCGGCACAATCGGGAAGATCACCGCCGCCATCACCAACAAGGTGAGTACCTGGATGCCGCCCAGGAAAACATCTTCGCCGTGCGCGCGAATGAACTGGCGCAGCCGCACCACCATAGTGGGGTGATAGCCAATCTTCTGCGCCAGTCGCGGCAGTCCCTTGTCCAGCAGGTAATAGCCCACGTGAATACGGCGGCGCTGCACTCGCGGATCGGACGCAGGCGGCTGCATGCTTTCCCGGGCAAGCTGCAACACCGCTTCGGCTACCTGCAACTCGCTGCAATCCGAGCGTAGCGCGATCTTGGCCAGCTTGCGGCGATAGAGCTGCCGGGTCTCGAAGTCCATGTGCGCAAACGTCTCGGCTGGATCCTGCCGCAAGAACTCGTCCACTCCGATCAGCGGCTCGATCAGGTACTCCCAGTCGGTATTGGTGATGGTGCGCAGGCTTTTGATATGCGCCAGGACCATCGCCGAAGAAGCCTGCATCTTGGAGCGCAGCAGCGAGATCGATTCGTCCAGCAGCCGCTCCAGCAGTACAAAGCGAAGGAAAGAGCTCAGGTCCCACAGCTCGGCGAAGGTGAGAGGATCGTGCTGCTGCACGGCACGAATGAAGGCGGTGAACGAAGGACCGGTGAAGCCTCCTTCCATGGCCACCAGATAGGCCGCAGCCAGCGCCGACACGCGCGGCTCTTCCTGACGGCCGGGAGTCGCGACTCGCGGCAGACGCGCAATTTCGCGCGGCCGGCCAGAAACCGCACCCAGAGACGAACGCAAGAGACGATGGCTGGCGCCCAGTTCCAGCAGCGCAGCACGGAAGGCCACCTGCTGCGGATCGCTGCTCATCTCCGGCAGCGGCTGGCGCACCAGCCCGCTCTCCAACTGCGCCAGCGCGCGCTGCGCGCCGCGCACCCGCTCGGGCAGACCCGACGGTGTTCGCGGCCGCAGCACCACGTCCCACCTGGCAACGTCGGCAGCGGCTTTCTGGAGACGCAGGTTCGCCTCCGTATCGATCTCCTCGTGCAATGGGCGCTCCTCGTGCGATTCCGGGTCGTGCACAGCCTGGGTCATGACTTCCTCAACGGTAACTGGCCGCCTGCATTTCAAACATGGCGGCGTAACGGCCGCCCAACGCCATCAATTGGCTATGGTTGCCCTCTTCCACCAGACGCCCGCCTTCCAGCACCACGATGCGATCGGCCATGCGCACCGTCGAAAAGCGGTGGGAGATCAAAAGCGCCATCTTCCCATAAGTCAACTCGGCAAAGCGTTCAAACACTTCAAACTCGCTGCGCGCATCGAGCGCTGCCGTTGGTTCGTCCAGCACCAGCAGTTGCGCATCGCGCAGATAAGCCCGCGCCAGCGCAATGCGCTGCCACTCGCCTCCGGAAAGGTCCACGCCGGAAACAAAACGGCGTCCCAGCATCTGATCGTACCCACCGGCCAGCTTCTTCACCACTTCCGCGGCCAGGCTCTTGTCGGCCGCCATCATGATGTCTTCGTCGCTGTGCGGAACCTCCACCTGCCCGACCCCGATGTTCTCCCGCACCGTCATCTCGTAGCGCATGAAATCCTGAAAGATCACGCCCATCTCGCGGTGCAGGTCTTCGATCGAGTAGTCGCGCAGGTCCACCCCGTCCAGCAGAATCTGGCCCTCGGTGGGGTCATACAAGCGCGTGATCAGCTTCACGATGGTGGTCTTGCCCTGGCCGTTCTCGCCAATCAGGGCGATCCGCTCCCCTGGTTCGATCGTGAAGTTGAAGTCCTTCAGCACCCTGCGCGTGGTGCCCGGGTAAGCAAACGAGACATTGCGGAACTCAAACCCGCGGCGGATCGGGCGCGGCGCGGGCAGGGCATTGGGCTTGTTCTGCACCGTCGGCTTCATGTCGAAGAATGCGATCAGGTCGGTAAGGAACAGAGCCTGGTCCGCAATGCCTGAAGCCGTGGAGAAGGCCTGCTGAAAGTTCGAGCTGGCCTGCTGAATGGCCTGCGTCACCAGCACGAAGGCCGCGATATTGGGATACTGGCCGCTCATCGCCTGGTAGATGGCGAAGATGTAGGCTCCGTAGTAGCCGCCCGTGCTGATCATCGACAGCAGCCCGCCCCAGAACATCTTGCGGTTGGCCAGCGCTACGTTCTCTTCGTAGATCCCCTGGGACAGCGCGCGGAACCGGTCCGTGAAATAGCCGCTCAGGTTGAAGAGCTTCAGCTCCTTGGCCGACTCCTTACTGCCTCCCACCTGCCGCAGGTAGTCCATGATCCGCTTGCGCGGCGTCTGCCGGAAGTTCTTCTCGTAGCCCAGGAAGGCGAAATGCGTCTCGCCGATGAACGACGGCAGCACGCCCGCGGCCAGGGGAAGAATCATCAGCGGTGAACGGTAGATGAGCACACCGCTCCAGATCAGCGTCATGATCACCTGCTGAAACAGCCGGCCCATCAACTGAATCATCGCCAGGCGGTCGGTCGCCTGCACCCGCGCGCGCTCCAGCCGATCGTAGAATTCAGGATTTTCGTAAGTGGTGACGTCGAGCTGCGCCGCCTGCTCCATCACCTGCACGCTCACATGGTTGGTATACCGGTCGGCCAAAATCTGATCGGTATAATCCATGGTCCGCGTGAGCAGCCCATTCAGCAGCGCCAGTCCCAGTTCGCTGCCCACCCACCACCAGAAATGCGGCAGGGCGGGCTGGTGTTCGATCGCCTTGGTCACCCCGTAGACGATCTCCGCGGCCACAATTCCTATGCCCAGCGAAACCACCGGCTGAATGACGCGGAGGATGAGTCCCCAAACCACCGCGGAGCGCCCCGCCTGCCATAGAATGCGTAACACCAGCGGCACATTCTTGAGCGCGCGCACACGATCCGCCCAGGCGCTGCCGATTGCCGCGCTCCCCTGCTCCGCAGGTTCGCCCCCGCTTTTCATCTCATCCGTAGCTGGCGACATAACCCCCTTTGATCGATCACTCGCATCCGGCCGCTAAGCGGCCGATGAGCGCAGACACACGATTCAACCAAGGAGTTAAGGCAAAAAGGCAGGTGGTGTCTCTTCGAATCCTCGGCCCCGCCGCCTGCCCGGATCGCACGCAAACCCGTTGGGTCGCACCTGTCTATCCACCGCAGCTAAAGGGCTGGCCTTCTCCCCAACCTATCGAATCGCCATCGCTCCCGTCAACATCAAAGTCCTAATGTTTCTACGACTTGGCATCTCCAAAGCTGCGTTCCAGGCCCTGCAACTCTGGCTCCGCTCTCTTTTGCGCATACAACTGCACTTGCCTGTTCATGCGATGCACCCCAACAACGGTGCGTTGTTTTCAGGTCGATCCGCCACAGGGGTATCGCGGGCCCGCCAAGTCAGCCGAGCGCGTAAGGCGATTTGTAGGGTTTGAAACCGGCGATCTGCATGCCCCGCTGCGCCTCGGGATTCTTCATGAAGGTCTCCCATACGAATCCCGTGCGCGCATTCTCGGCCATCAGCATGGTGATGCCGACATCGATCCCGATCACGTCGGTGTCATACCAGTTCGTGAGCGGGTTGAAGGCGTCCACGAATCCGTAGCGGCACCACGCCTTCGGATAGTGATCGTGAATGGTGTGCAGCACCCGCATGGTCTCCGCCGGCAGGAACGGGATCGAGCCGCCCGCCGCGCAGGGCACAACCGTTCCGTCAATCGGGCCGGTTGCCGGGGGGCCGCCCCACGCCACATAGCCATGCTCCGAATCCGACGCGGTGATGCCCCACAGCGCATTGCTGTAATCCGGAAACATCTCATTCAGAGAGACACAGAAGAGCCGGTGGGCTTCGGTCGCGATCACTGAGTTCAGAAAATAGTCGGCGTACTGGTCGCGCTTGTTGCGGAAGTCAAACCAGGCCTGCGAATACTGATGGACGAATAGGGGCGCAAACGAGCCAATATACTTCAGGCCGTCATACGCGAAGATCGTGCGCTTCCAGGCAAACCAGGCATCGCTCTTGAGCGGGTGCGACTGCGAGCCCATGCCCAGCAGGTACATCATCATCAGTTCGCTGTAATAATCCCATCGCGAGGGAATAAAGCCCAGCTCCGGCGTCCAACCGTGCGAGAGCAGGGCGGTGTCCTCCGAGAGCCAGGTCCAATCCACCCGGTCGAAGATGGCATGGGCCAATTGGTAGATGTTGCGGTCGCGGCGGAAGTGCTGTCTGCACATCAGCACGCCGCACAGCAGCAGCGCCGTATCCACCGACGACACCTCGGAGTCGTAGACCCGCTCCCCGGTATTCATGTTGGCGAAATGAAAGTAGAATCCGCGGTGCGTGGGCAGCTTGTGCCACAGGAACGAAAGGCACTCCAATACGCGCACTCGCGCGTCTTCATAGGAGACGAAACCTCGCTTCTCGCCGATGCAAATGGCCGTCAGGCCAAAGCCCGTCGAGGCGATACTGGCCACAATGTTGCTGCTGTTGTCACTGATGGTTGCGTTGCAGCGGTCGCGGGTCAGGCCGGTTTTGGGATTGGCCTGCTCCCAGAAAAACTGAAAGCAGGCGTGCTCCAGATCGTTGAGAAAAGCATCGTCCGCGGGCGTCAATGAG
>JAJZCY010000056.1 GCA_021828835.1 Acidobacteriota bacterium
CAAATCCAGTAACTCGCCGCGCAGCCGCGCCCGTACCAAGGCGCTGAAGCGCGAGCCTAAAAATACGGCGAGCCATGCCGCCCTCTCGCGCCAGGCGAAGAGCGCTTCACGCCGGCATCGCTCGCGATGAATCGCGGCATTTCAACCACGGCGAAGTACCCCACGATGAAAAAGCCTGGACCCCGGGAGGGGTCCAGGCTTTTTCTGTTCAAAGGTACGGCTACTGCACGTTCACCGTA
Source organism: Acidobacteriota bacterium (assembly GCA_021828835.1). Taxonomy (GTDB): domain Bacteria; phylum Acidobacteriota; class Terriglobia; order Terriglobales; family Acidobacteriaceae; genus Telmatobacter. Next base: position 240 of record JAJZCY010000056.1, read on the forward strand.
AAGGTCTGCGTCGCTGCCGCGGGCTGAGGCGCAGGAATGCTCGACGCCGACACCGTGAACGTGTAGGTGCCGGTAGTCGTGCCCGGCGTCGAAGTGGTTCCGCCGCCGCCCGTGTTCCCGCCGCCACCAGGATTCGGCGGAACCGCAGTTGTCCCGCCGCCGCATGCCGTGAAGCTCCCCAGCACCAGAGCGAAAGCAATCATCCCCAGCATGGCGCGCCAGCTGCGCCGCCGTGCCGGAACCCCCAGGAACACGAGGAATGCCAGCACCGCTCCGCTGCCTGCGCCCAGCCAGCCCTTCCCTGGAGCCAGCGCCGGCCGCTGGAGGAACGCGCCTGCCTTGGTAGTCGAGATCGTGAACTGAGCCGTTCCGCTGGTGCTGGCCGGCCCGAGTGTCACCGTCTGGTTCCCGCTGCACGTGGGATAATTCACCGCACTCTGGCTGGGAAGGCCGGTCAACGTACAGCTCAGCGTCACCGTTCCCGAGTAGCCGTTGCTCGCCGTCACCGTGACGCTGGCCGTGCCAGTGCCGCCCAGAGAGGAGATCGTGACCGGCGAAATACTGCCAATCGTGTAGGTCCCCGGCGGCAGATATGTCACGGTGAGCGTCGTGGTATTGCTCGCCGCCGCGTAGTTGCTGTCGCCGCTGTAGTTCGCGGTCAGGGTCACGGTGCCGCTGGCGGTGAACGTATATGCCGGGATGGTGAAGGTCGCGCTTCCCGAACTATCCAGCGTCTGGCCCGCACTGAAGGTGCTATTGCTGGCCAGCAGTGTCACATTGCCGGTCGGCGTGGTGCTGCCGCCCGCCACCGTAATCGTCACGCTTACGCTCTGGTTGGAGTTAATCGGCGTCAACGCGGCAAAGTTCACCGCGGCGGTCGCCGAGCCCACCGTACTCGCCGGCCAGGCGCCAATCACGTCGCCCACATTCATCGAGCCCAAACCGCTGGCCTGATCGTACGCAGCACCCGCATTGTAAGCCGGGGTCGATCCGGAACTGACCAGCGTGCCCACCGCATCGCCCGAATTCAGGGCGGTGCAGTTGGGCGAGGCCACTGCGGCCCACGTAGTGGCGTTCACGTTCCACTGGTTGGTCGTGGTGTCGTACTGCGCGCCGCCTTCCAGCGTCTGGGTACTCACCGCGCAGGGCATCGAGATCGTTCCCTGGTCGACGTCGTTAAAGTAGCAGCCGTTCGAGGTCGTTCCCTTTTCCGCGCTGCAGTTCGAATAGTTCTGATTGGCCGCCAGCGTGTACAGCTCCTGGTTGGGGCTGCCCTGCGCCGAACCTGCCTTCTCGTTGATGAGCGCCATCACGCCAGCCATCTCCGGAGTCGCCACCGAAGTACCGCCAATCTCCAGCATCTTCGTCCCGTTCACCGACTGCGTGCCCGAGGTAACGTTCGACACATAGACCAGCGTGGCGCTGTTCAGAGATCCATCGCCGGCGAAGAAGCTGACGTCGGGCAGATCGCGCACGCCATCCCCCGGAATCCCCGGAACGTTCGCCTGCCACTGCGGCTTCGGCCAGCCATCGTTGTTGAGCGGCAGGCTGCCGTAATTCGACCCCGTGCTGGTGGCCGATGCCTGGCAGGTGCTGGAATCGTTGACCACGCAATTACTGGCGCCGCCGCCCGCGCCGATCGTATCCACCATCGGCGCGATCACAAATTGTTGTCCCCCGCTGCTCACCTGCTGCTGGTTCATCGCGTACCAGTTCGTGTAGATGAATTGGCAGGCGCCCTCCGGATTGGTCGGTGCGCTGAGGCTGAACAGCGGCGCCAGGCTCTCAATGAACGCGGCCTGGGTTGGATTCATGCAGGTGTCGTTCCAGGGTGCTTCAGGCACGTAGCCCTTGGCCGTGGATTGATCGGTCGCGTTGCTCGAATTCCAGTACGTGGCCGCATTGGTGGCGCCGCAGCCCTGAAAGGTCCCGCTCGAGTTATACGATGGCTTGCACCACTGAAAGTCCGTTCCGCCGACCGCCGTATTGTAAGGCGAGGAGGCGATGCCGTTCACCGAAAGGCCGTACTGCGCCGAATACGGGTTACCCTCCTGCCCGTCCATGCCCTGGTCGCAGGCCGGGGATCCCGAGTCGCCCGAGGCCACAAACACCGCCAGCCCTTCGCTGGCCGCCGTCTGCCACAGGTTGTGATAGGCAACGTTGGAAGCGGTTCCCATGCCCAGTTCGCAGGAACCGTAGCTGATGCTCATGATGTGAATGCCGTAGACGTTCGAGCCCTGCACGCCTGTGTTGTTCACCACCCACTGCGAAGAGTCGTAGATCGGATCATTGGTGGGATTGGTCTGGCTGTTGTAAGCCTCGTTCACCAGCACGACCTGCGCCCCCGGCGCCACTGCACCCGACCACTCCACATCCAGGCTGTTCTCTTCAAGGTCGCCCATGCCGCACGCGTTGGTGCTGCTGGTGCAGACTCCCGGATCGGAGCCGCCGCTGGGATGCACCGTGATCGGCGCCGAGCCGGCCGGCAATCCAAAGGTGCTCTTGAAGGTCGAGATATCACTGGCATTCACGTCGCTAGTGCCGATGATCGCGATCTTCTGTCCCGAACCGTTGTTCGAACTCGGCCACCCCGTGGGCAGGTTATAGATCGCGGCAAAGTCGGCCGGTGAAATGTCCTCCACGACGTCACCGCTCTGCGGGGAGTAAGTGAACTGCGGTCCCAGCGAGGTAAAAGCCACGCCCGGCTGCTTGCGCGCAGCCAAGCTCGCCGGAACCCCGCCTGCTGCCAGGCTGACACCTGGTCCAGCCTCCAGCCGCTGCCAGCCGTGCGCATCCGGGTTGAACTGCACCAATCCCCCGGTCCGGTGCAGCGGATGCGGCCTGAAGTTGTGCAGCCCCTTGATGCCCATCACCACCGGCGCCAGCGCCGCCGGAATCTGCGGTGCCGTCAAATTTGCAATGTGCGGAACACCGCGCACCGAAAGACTGTGAATCGTCGTATGAAAGGCGCTCTCCACCGTCGCCGCCGTACCGGTGAAGTTGATGGTCATGCGATCCGGCGCGATGCTGGTCACGCGGAAGCCCTGGCTCGCCAGCCAACTCGTCAGCGTGGAGATGTCCGCCTCCGCTGGCCCAAACTGCTTGCCTACCTCCGCCGCCGTCAACCAGCGATGGAAGTTCGGCGAGCCCGGATCGTATTGGCTCCGGACAAACGCATCGAAAGCCGCCTGCTGATCTGCGCTGCGGCTCAAGACCAGGGTCAGGCCCTGCATCGGCAGCGACGGGCTTACCGGCCCCCGGTCCGTGGCCGCAATAGCGCTCGGATTCACATTGCCCTTTAACGAGACCAGTTCGGTTGCGTCAATCTTGTGAACGATGCGGACGGCGGGTGCCACGGATTGCGCCGCGGCCACACTGGCGAAGAGTGCACTCATCAAGGCGCACAGGGAAACGACACGCATTTTCATCATTGGGATGTTGAGCCTTTCGTTCGAAACAACCCCCGATTACAGGAGAAGTTGCTGCTTGGAACCCAATAAACCGGGGTCGACCTCACCCACAGTCAACGAAGAAGCGAATGGCATCCGGCCCTACTCACCGGACAGTCTAAGTATCGGCGCTCGAGGTCCGCAGCGGTAGAGAATAGGTTACAGCGACTCGCAGGGTTAGACGCGAAAATAAGCAGCTGGGATGCACGGCCGCAACCAACCGCGCGACGGAGCCGACGGTTTGCTGCCCGCCAAGTAAGGCGCCACGACCCAATTCCGGATCCTCGGCGGGTGTAACCCCTTTGCTCATGCGAACTTTGGCGAGCTGATAGCTGTATGATGGGTACGTATTCGCTTGCCCCGGAAGGCCCTTTTATGACCACTGCCAGCCCCGCCGCCCACACCCTCCGGTTTCTCGAGGACCGTTGGGACCCGGCCGTCGCCGCCACGCTCGATCAGCCGGAACTGCTGCGCTATCGCTCCAACCTTCTGGGCTCGGATCTGCACCTCACCAACTTTGCCGGCGGCAACACCAGTTCCAAGATCATGGACACCGATCCCCTCACCGGCGAACCCGTTGAGGTCCTGTGGGTCAAGGGTTCCGGAGGCGATCTGGGCAGCATCAAGCGCAACGGCTTTGCCGTGCTCTATGAGAAAAAAGTGCTGGCCCTCGAACACTCCTACAAAGGTCCCGAACACGAAGACGACGTGGTGCCGCTCTATTCGATCTGCGCCTTCGGCGCCAACCCAGTAGCCGCATCCATCGATACCCCGCTGCACGCCTTCCTTCCCTTCCCGCACATCGACCATCTCCACCCGGATTGGGCCATCGCACTGGCCGCCTCGGCCAACGGCAAAGCCAGGATGGAGCAGTTCAACCGCGAGTTCGGCCACTTCCTGGTGTGGATTCCCTGGCAGCGCCCCGGCTTCGAACTGGCCCTGATGATGCGCCGCGCCGTCGACGCGAACCCCGGCTGCGACGGCATCGTGCTCGGTGGGCACGGCCTCTTTACCTGGGGGCACACCCAGCGCGACTGCTATCTGAACACCATCACCATCATCGACCAGCTCGGGCAATTCCTCGCCCGCTGCGCCGAAGCGCGCGGCCCCATCCGCTTCGGCGGCGAGGTTGTGCCCGCGCACGCCAACCGCCGCGACGCCGCCATCGCCATCGCCCCCTTCTTGCGTGGTCGCGTCAGTTCCCAGCGCCGCTATATCGCCAGCTTCTCCGATGCGCCCGAGGTGATGCAGTTCGTCAACTCCGCCTTCGCGCGCGAGCTGGCCTACCTCGGCACCAGTTGTCCTGACCACTTCATCCGCACCAAGATCCGCCCGCTGTTTGTGCCTTGGGCGGCAAACGAGGGCCTCGACGCCCTGCGCCGAAATATCGAATTTGGCCTCGCTGAGTATCGCAAGCAGTACCGCGCCTACTACCGCACCTTTGCCGCACCCGACTCTCCGCCCATCCGCGATGCCAACCCCGCCGTGGTTCTTATCCCCGGCCTGGGCATGTTCAGCTTCGGAAAAAACAAGACCGAAGCCCGCATCACCGGCGAGTTCTATACCAACGCCATCCATGTAATGGAGGGCGCAAGCCTGCTCGGCGAGGGCAAGGTGGAGGGGCCGGTCCCGCAGTGCGCCCCGGGCATGGATCCCGCTAGCTTCAAAGTCTTCGATAACTACGTGGCGCTGCCCGCCCGTGAGGCCTTCCGCATCGAGTACTGGGCGCTGGAAGACGCCAAGCTGCGCCGCCAGCCCCCCGAGAAGGAACTGAGCCGGCGCGTGGCCATTATCTTTGGCGGAGCCAGCGGCATCGGCCGCGAGGTGGCCCGCTTGGCCGCCGCGCGCGGCGCCCACGTCGTGGTGGCCGATCGCAACGATCAGGCCCGCACCCGTGTCGCCACCGAACTGGCCACCCTCACCTCGCCTGAGTTCGTCACCACCATCCCTGTGGACGTGCGTCAGCGCGATTCCGTGAAAGCCGCGCTCAATGAGGCGGTGGCCGCCTTCGGCGGAGTCGATATCCTGGTCAACACCGCGGCCGTCTACCCGGCTTCCCCGGGCGGTGAGACACCCGACGCCGCCTGGGCCTCCACCCTCGAGCTCAACGTAACCGCCAATTACTACCTCGCCGACGAGGTGGCCCGCATCTTCACCGACCAGACGCTGCATGGCAACATCCTCTTCGTCAGTTCTCCGAACGCGGTGATTCCCGGCGCAGCCAGCGAAGCCTATGCCGCCAGCAAAGCGGCACTGGCGCACCTGGTGCGCGACCTGGCTGTGAAACTCGCGCCCAATATCCGCGTCAACGCCATCAGCCCCGCCCCGGTAGTGAAGGGCTCGGGCATGTTCACGCTCGATGTCGTCAAGGATTCGCTCCGCCAGTTCGGAATCCCATTTCAGGAATCCTTCAGCGAAGAAGAGCTGCGCAGCCGCCTCTCCGCCTACTACGCCGAGCGCACCCTCACCCTCAAGGAGATCCTCCCCGCCGACTGCGCGGAAGCCATCCTCTTCCTGGCCAGTCCCCGCGCGCGCTGCACTACCGGCCACGTCGTCCCGGTCGACGGCGGCCTCGCCGCCGCCTTCCTGCGCTGACCCGGTCCAGGGCGAAGCTCCAGTTTTTCCCTCTGCCGCGCTCCTCCGTTTGGGGGTACTATTGCTCAGACGCCGGACCACCCGGCGCCTGGCCCCAGCCAAGGAGGGACGCCATGGCCAAGCATCCAGCTCCCAAAAAGTGCGCGAATGCACCCTGTGACTGCATACCCGCCGACGGCTCGAAGTACTGCAGCGCTCACTGCGAGGGTGCGGGCAATCAAACCGAACTGGTTTGCAGGTGCGGCCATCCCGGCTGCAGCGGCGACTTGAGTAACGCCCGTTGATGGGGAACGATCCGGCAGGATCATCGCAGTTGCGGCAGAATGGGTGATCTCCGAATGCGGCGCGACACGCGCTGCATCCCCGCGGCTGCGTTTTCCAAGGCGGCGGCAGCGCCGGCGAGTTGCTGCGGCTGCGCCGCTTTGCGCTTCAGAACGCACGGCATCAGCTTCACCTTTCACCGTCCGCGCTCGTGCGCCCCAGCAAAGGCGGGTCAGCGCCTCGTCTGCTCGCTGACCCGCTGTCTCGCCCACTCGCTGCCTTACACGATCTCCCGCACCGTATTGCTGATATTGGTCAGCACGATCTTGGTGCGGTTCGGCTCGCCGCGCATCAGCGCCTCGGCAAATTTCGCCGCCTGCGACGCGCGGATCTTCGCCGGCATCGGCGGCGTGTACTGGTCCACCGCCGCCTCAATGAGCACCGGGCCTGGGCGGTTCATCACCTGATCGAGCTGCTCGCCGCAGCGCACGCTCTCCTCAATGTGAATCGCCTCCACGCCGCAGCCCTGCGCGATCCGCACAAAATCTGCCGGATAAAGATCGCACGCAAACTCCGGGTTGCCCAGAAACACCATCTGCTCCCACTTGATCTGCCCCAGCGTGTTGTTCTTGATCACGATGATCTTGATGTTCAGCTTGTAAGCCGCAATCGTGATCAGTTCCCCCATCAGCATGCTCAGCCCGCCGTCGCCGATGATGCAGTAAATCGGCCGGTCGGGAAACGCCACCGCCGCGCCGATCGCATACGGCAGCCCGCACGCCATGGTCGCCAGGTTCCCGGAGCAGCTATGCTTCTGCCCGCGCAGCGCCGGCACATAGCGCGCCCACCAGGTGGTGATGGTGCCGGAGTCGGAGGTGATGATCGCCTCGTGGGGAACGCGCTTGCCCAGTTCCCAGCCCACCACATCCGGCCGCATCGGCTGCGCCGCGTTCGTGCCGCGCCCCTCCAGCGACTTTTCCCAGTGCGCCTTGCCCTTCTGCGCACGCTTCAGGAATCCCCGGTCGTGCTGCTTCAGCAGCGGCAGTAGCGCACGCAGGCACACTCTTGTATCGCCCACCAGCGCCACATCTGCCGGGTGGCGCAGGCTTACGCGTTGCGGATCGATCTCGATCTGCACGCACTTCACAGAGCCCGGCCGGGGAAGAAACTCAATATAGGGGAACGAAGAGCCGATGATGAACAGCGTGTCGCACGCCTCCAGAGCATCCTGCGAAGGCTCGGTGCCCAGCAGGCCGATGCCGCCCGTGGTGTAGGGGCTATCGTCCGGAACGGCCGCCTTGCCCAGCAGCGCCTTGATGATGGGCGCCCCCAGCACCTCAGCCGCCTTCTCCAGTTCGTCGGTGGCGTGCAGCGCGCCCTGGCCGGCCAGGATGGCAACCCGCTTGCCGCGATTTAGCACGTCAGCCGCGTGCTCCAAATCGATCTGCGGCGGCATGTGCTCGGGGTACGCCGGAATCGTGGAGGTATGGTTCACCGGGTTGCGCGGCGAACGCCCGACCTTCATCTCCTGCACCTGCACATCCACAGGAATGGTGATGTGGGCCACGCCGCGCTTAGTGATGGCCGAACGCACCGCCAGATCGGCCACGCTCTCCATGTGCGCGCCGTTCATCACGCGCTCGTTGTACACGCAGGCGTCCATAAAAAGCTTATCCAGTTCCACGTCCTGCTGCGAAAACGTCCCGATGATGTCGCTGTGCTGCATGCCGGTGATCGCCAGCACCGGCGCCTGGTCCATCTTGGCGTCATAGAGGCCGTTGAGCAGATGAATGCCCCCGGGGCCGGAGGTGGCGATGCACACACCCAGTCTGCCCGTAAACTTCGCATAGGCGCAGGCCGCAAACGCCGCCGCCTCCTCGTGGCGCACATGGATAAAGCGGATCTCCTTCTGCCGTTTGCGCAGCGCCTCAAAGACGCCGTTAATGCCGTCGCCCGGAAGCCCAAAAATCGTGTTGACGCCCCATTCAATCAGCCTTTCCACCAGAACATCGGAAGCATTCATCGCAGCCATTCCTCCACACCTCTCCTCAGGGTCTCGCTCCGGGGACCATTAACCCCGATTAGAAGCCCTGCTGAATCTGCGGGTTTCCTGCCCGCCGCCCGACCATGCAGACAGCCCTGCGCCCGGCGTTTGTTGCTGTCATAGACAACCGCGACAGGGACATAAAACATCTCACCCGCCAATGCTTGACGCTGCCGGATACAGCACTTCCAGAGGTGCTGGATCCGAAATCGCAGCTGCTGGGTGGCGTTCTCCTTCAGGAAAACGCCGCGTTCGACGGTTCTCAAACGAGGCAAGTGAACTCTGGAACTGCCCCTAGGAGCGGCACATCCATGTTGTGGACGATCTTCGTAATTCTCTTGATCCTGTGGCTGATCGGATGGATCGGTTTCCATGTGATCGGCTGGTATATTCACCTTCTTCTGGTAGCAGCCATCGTCGTACTGCTCATCCAGTTGATCACCGGCGGGCGTCGCTCCGTCTGAACTACCGCCAGAGCAGGCACTTCCCTCTAAATGGCAAACGCAGCGCACATGCGGCGCTGCGTTTTTCTTTGAAACCCGCCAACGCCGCTGTTCGCATCTTCACCGTCAGCGCTCCGCTCGCACCGCAGCAGCCACACGCCTCCTCCTGCTCCGTCTGGCGCATCTGGAAGGCTGGACCCGCTACTCGCTCCCCGGCAGCCTTACGCCGCCGCCTTTCGCGCGATCGGATTCACACGTTCCGCAATGCTGGTGAGCAGATGATCCGCGTGTCCTTCCTCATGAATCGTCTGGTTCAGCGTCTCGGCGTCGCTGTCCCGTCCCAGCACGTGCGCAAAATGCCGCACCGCGCCATAAGCCGCGATCTCGTAGTGCTCGATCCGCTGTGCCGAAGCAATCAGCGCCGCATCCCGCACCGCGTCGTGCGCCGAGTCCTGGGCCATGTCTTCGGCCTCATCGATCAGCGCCGCCAGTACCTTGCACTTCAACGGCTCGGCTTCGCCCGCAATTCGGTTCAGAATGGTGCGCAGCCGCTCGACCTGCCCTTCCGTCTCCTGCAAATGCGAGCGGAAGGCCTGCTTCAACTGCGAATCGGTTGCCGTCTCAATCATCACAGGCAATCCGCGGACAATCTGCTCCTCGGCAGAGAGAAGCAGGCGTAATTGCTTCACATACAGCGCCCGTAGATCGGGCAGTTTTTCGATGACCAACTTCATGAGCCGCTCCTGATCGGAGAACATTGGCCCGGCGGCATCCGCATCGGCTTCCGCCGCCGGGGCTGGGGTCCATTCGGCTCCCGTCCCGCAGTCTCGCTCGGCCCTGCAAACGGGGCATGCCCTTTAGGCTGCGCGCCGCACCTGGCCGTGGACCTTGGTGGATACCTCGGTTAGCTTCTTGTCCGCGTTCTTTTCTTCTTCCAGAGTCCGCTCCAGCAATTGCACCATCTGCTGCTTGCCCAGCCGCTCCGCATAGGTGCGCACTGTGCCATAAGCCGCCATCTCGTAGTGCTCAACCCGCTGCGCGCCGGCGATCATTGCTTCGTCCCGCAGCGGCCCCTCCGGAGCTTCATGCATCATCCGCTCCCCTTCCTCGAGAATTCCCTTCAGCCCCTCGCAGGTCTTGCCCTTCGGGCTTTCGCCGATCATCTCGAAGATCTGCTCCAGGCGCTGAATCTGTTCTTCCGTCTCCTTCAGGTGATGCTCGAAGGCATTCCGCAAGTCTTGCGACGATGCGGCCTTGGCCATCTTCGGCAATGCTTTGGTGATCTGGTTTTCCGCCGAATAGAGGTCTTTCAGTTCGGCGAGAAACAGCTTCTCCATAGAATCCACGCTCATCTCATTCCTCCGCTCTCTCGTGTAGGTCGGCTTGCCTGTTGCTGTGATGCCGCCCTTTGAGCCGCTCGTTGCTCTCCAGCGGCGACTGCATCCGCATCGCGAAAATTCTGTCTGTTGTCCCTGCCAACTGCGTTTTCCCACCCTGCTTTGTGACATACTGCTCAACTCGCCTTCCTCCAGGCGCAAAGGGCTGCGCGCAATTTTTTGCGCGCAGCGCAAAAAAGAACAGGCCGGGCACAGTGCCGGCCTGTTCGCGATTCTTTCAAGCTCTCGACTACTGCGCGCCGGCAGTCTGCGTCCCCCCGCCAAAGTACTGCCGCACGGTCGCCAGGAACCCCTTGGCAGCCGCCGGCGGTCTCACCGAGCCGCGCAGGATCTGCGTGAAGGCATGGCTGCCTCCATACAGCGCCTTGGTGTCGTCCGTGTTCTGCGTGACCGTAGTGCCATTCAGATCGATCCCCGCGAATGCGCCCTTGCTGCGCGAGTAGCTCAGCATCTCCGAGTGCATGCTCAGATCCGTAGATGCCTGCGCGTTGCGCCCCACCGGGCCGGCCGCCGCGGCTGCGCCAGCGCCGATCTTGAACTTGCTGTGCAGCAGATCCTGAAAGCCTTTCTGGTTCATCGCCAGCAGCACCAGGTCCGTGGATTGGCCGCCAATCTGCAATCCCCACGACCCTCCGGCCATGCGGATGAACACCGGCCCGCTCCACCCGTTTGCCGTTCGGCAGGTCACAACACCCTGCCCGTAGGAACCGCCGACAATGAACGCGGCCTTCTTCATGCCCGGCACCACCGCCACGCATTGCGCCTTGTGGGCGATGTTTTCGGGGATTGAATTGCTCGTGTTGGCCATGATCTGATCGATCACGGTTTTCGCATCCTCCAGCCGGGAATCGACCGTCTGCGATGCGTCCGCAGCATACGCAGCCACTGCCGTGGCTCCCAGCAGGATGAGGCTTAGCAGCTTCTTCTTCATGGGCTACCCTCCTTGACTCTCATGCGGCGACACCACCCCACCGGGGCGCTATGCCGCTCGCCTAAACAAGTACGATGCAGAGTTTTGATCTCGTGAAAGCCGACTATGCCGCCAGCGCGGCGTTCTCCCGCAGAAACAGCAAGGCCGGCCCCAAAAGGGACCGGCCTCTGATCCAAATCGTCTGCAGGATCGGCTCAGCGTTTCTTCTTGGTCAGCGCCTTGTGGGGAGCTGGCTTCGCATGCTTGGCTGGAGCAGCCTTTGATTTCCCCGAAACTGCCTTCGCCGGAGCCGGCTTCGCATGGGCTGTCTTGGCCGCGGTCTTTGCAGTCGGCTTGGGCGGCACTCCGCCCTTGCCCGTGATGTGCACCGGGCCCGATTTTTTCGCCGCGGGCTTGGCATGTTTCACCGGAGCCGGTTTGGCGTGCTTCACTGCGGGAGCCTTGGCGGGCGTCTTTGCAGCAGCAGGTTTGGGCGCGGGCTTCGCCTTCTCCTCATGCCGCGGAGCTGGCGCTGGCTTCTCGGCAGGCGCCTTGCCGTGCGGCTTGGCCGCATGCTTCTCTTCCGGGGCCGGCTTGGCCGCCTTCGCGGGCGGTGCTGCGACAGGCTTCCTGCCTCCGCGCTTCGGCGTCTGCTCCTCTTCTTCGGTTTCCTCTTCCTCGGGAGATTCTTCCGCGCCCTCCTCTTCTTCTGCCAGGCCGCGCTTCAGGGCAGAGCCGAGGTCCACATCCTCGTCCTCCCCGCCCATCTCGTCCTCCATCTCCTCGTCGCCGCCCAGTTCCTCCTCGTTCTCCTCGTCTTCTTCCAGTTCCTTCAGCTTCGCCTCGCTGCGGCGGCCGCGCGACCGCTTAAAGGTCGGCTGGGGCGGCGGCGCTGGCGGCGAATGAGGCTCCAGATAGGCGCGCATCTCTTCGGGCGTCTGCAGCTTTCCGTCGATCAGCTCCAGGAAGATGCCCTGCACAATCTCGTTGTAGGCCGGCAGCTCGGGCGTGATCCGCATCTCCTGCATCAGCGCGTGCGGAATCTGCTGCCGCACCTCCGGCCACACCTTCAGGAACTGGCTGTAGCGCTCCTGCACAGCTTGGCTCTTGCTTGTAAAGCCAAGCCACAGAATCGCTTCCGGATCGTAGCTCATGAAGAGCTTGTGGGTCGCCGAAGGTGTCGCATTCTGCTTCGCCAGCAGAACCTTCTGGAACCCCGAAGCCAGCTCGTCCAGACTGTCCCACTCCTCCACAAACCCCGGCCGCAGCAGCGACTTCTTGAGTCCCGCCAGGTCCTTCGAGCTCATCCCCGACGTCAGGAGCTGCATCTGGGCGGCAGACATGTCCGGGTGAACGCCCTGCATGAGCAATTCCACTGCAAGTTCATGTAAAGAAGTGAGTTTTGTCTCATCCGCCTTGGCCGAGTTCCAGGCCGGATAAAGGACCTTCATCCAGCCCTCTTCCTCGAGGGCGCGCAGCACCTTCAGACCCTCTTCCTCGTGCCCGATCTGCTCCAGCTCCTGCCTGCGGGCATGATCGGAGATGGACTCGATCACCCCTTCCATCTTCGCGTTCTCATACCGCGTCTGGGTGCGCGGATCGAGCTCCCAGCCCAGCCGCGCCTTATAGCGGATCGCCCGGATCAGCAGCGAGGGATCTTCCAGAAAACCATAATTCGAGACCAGCCGCAGCGTCCGCGCTTCGATATCTGCGGCGCCGTTCAGCGGATCCATCAGCAGCCCGAACGAGCCCTCGTTCAGAGAGATCGCCATCGCGTTGACGGTGAAATCCCGGCTCCGCAGCGCTTCCAGAATCGAGGTCTGGTGGTAGACCGCCTTGCCCGGTTTGGGGAACTCGACCCGCTGCGTGGTCAGCACATCCACCCGCACCGTCCCCGGAAAGCACAGGTAAAGGCTCCGTGAAGCCTCATCCTCGCCCCACAGCTTGGCGCCCAGTTTCTCCAGTGGTTTCTTCAGCTTGAGAGCATTTCCGTGAACTGCCACTTCAAGCTCTCGCACCGCATGTCCGCTGGTCAGATCGCGGACGGCATCCCCGGTCAGAAACAGGATCATCTCCGCTTCGCGCGCCGCTTCCCGCAGGTGAGCGAGCGCACTCCGCTGATCCGTAGACAACCGGTTTTCCATCAGGTAAATATAGTCCGGCATCGCTTCCCTGCTTCAGCCCTTGAAGTCAATCCAAGTTCCTGATGCTATTGTGCTTATGCCTGAAATCGGCAGAGGTAACAAACCAGTACATTAACATAAGTCGAGCCGTTTCGCCAGCATAGATGCGGAAATCAGGATGAAGAACGATTCATCTCGTCACCTGCTGGCCACTCAGCCTCCAATCCGCTCACCGTATGAGACTTGCGTCACGGCAGGAGGTCACAGCCTCCAATCCGCGCAGAGCCGGATGCGTGTCCGGCTTGCCACCGGTGGACCTGCAACTGCAGTGGGTCGGCTGCCGATCGACAAGAGGCGCGCACTCGAAAGGTTTTTCGGGGACAACATGGCCATTCCTGCCCTGCCAAAGCAGCGTGATTTGAGTCACCCGATGCAGGCCACGGAGGCTGCTAGCCTTCCCTTGAGCACGCAAATCCCCCGTCCCACGAGGTCCGACCCATGCCTACCGCGACCGAGAAAGTGACGAGCCAGGGGCCGCTCAGCCCGGAAATGCTGGGCAAGATGGATGCCTACTGGCGTGCGGCCAACTACCTCTCCGTTGGCCAGATCTACCTCAAAGACAATCCCCTACTGGAACGCCCGCTCACCCTCGACGATGTGAAGCCGCGGCTGCTGGGCCACTGGGGCACCACCCCCGGCCTCAACTTCCTTTACCTCCACCTCAACCGCCTGATCCGCGACCGTGGCCTGAATATGATGTACATCATCGGTCCCGGTCACGGCGGACCCGGGCTGGTAGCCAACACTTACCTTGAAGGCTCCTACTCCGAGATCTTCCCCCACATCGAGCGGAACAAGGACGGCATCAAACGCCTCTTCCGCCAGTTCAGCTGGCCCTACGGCATCCCCAGCCACGTGGCGCCGGAGACCCCCGGATCCATTCACGAAGGCGGCGAGCTCGGATACTCCCTGGTCCACGCCTACGGCGCAGCCTTCGACAATCCAAACCTGCTCGTCGCCTGCATCGTCGGCGACGGCGAGGCCGAGACCGGGCCGCTCGCCACAAGCTGGCACTCCAACAAGTTCCTCAACCCCGCGACCGACGGCGCGGTCCTGCCCATCCTCCACCTGAACGGCTACAAGATCGCCAATCCCACCGTCCTCGCCCGCATCCCTCACCAGGAACTCGAGGACCTGATGCGCGGCTACGGGTACGAGCCCTTCACCCTGGAGGGCGACGAGCCCGCCACCATGCACCAACAGGCCGCCGCCGTCTTCGACACCATGCTCGACCGCATCGCCGCTATCCAGAAGGCCGCGCGCGAAGATGGAAGCACCGAGCGTCCGGCGTGGCCCATGCTCATCCTGCGCACCCCCAAAGGCTGGACCGGCCCCAAGATCGTAGACGGCAAGCCCGTCGAGAACACCTGGCGAGCCCACCAGGTCCCGCTCAGCGAGCTGCGCGAGAAGCCCGAGCACCTGCGCCAGCTCGAAGAATGGATGCGCAGCTACAAACCTGAAGAGCTCTTCGACGCCAAAGGCGCCCTGCGGCCGGAGATCGCCGAGATCGCCCCTCGCGGCCGCCTGCGCATGGGCATGAACGCCCACGCCAACGGCGGCCTGTTGCTCCAGCCGCTCAAAGTGCCCAGCTTCCGCGACTTCGCCGTCAGGATCGAGGGCCGCGGCGCGCAGGATGTCGAGTCCACCCGCGTGCTCGGCCACCTCCTCCACGCAGTCATGGTTGCAAACCAGGACCAGAAGAATTTCCGCGTCTTCGGCCCCGATGAAACGGCCTCCAACCGCATCGGCGATGTCATCACCGGCACCGGTAAAACCTGGATGGCGGAAACCGAGCCCGTCGATGTGGACCTCTCGCCCACCGGCCGCGTGATGGAGGTCCTCAGCGAGCACCTCTGCCAGGGCTGGCTGGAAGGCTATCTGCTCACCGGCCGCCACGGCTTCTTCTCCTGCTACGAGGCCTTCATCCACATCGTGGACTCGATGGTGAACCAGCACGCCAAGTGGCTCAAGACCACCCGCGAGATCCCCTGGCGAAAGCCCATCGCCTCGCTCAACTACCTGCTCAGCTCCCTGGTGTGGCGGCAGGACCACAACGGCTTCAGCCATCAGGACCCCGGCTTCATCGATCATCTCGTCAACAAGAAAGCTGACGTGGTCCGCGTCTACCTGCCGCCCGATGCCAATACCCTGCTCTCCGTGGCCGATCACTGCCTGCGCAGCCGCAACTACATCAACCTGATCGTCGCCGGCAAGCAGCCCGCTCCGCAGTGGCTCACCATGGACGAGGCTGTCGCCCACTGCACCACCGGCCTTGGCATATGGCCCTGGGCCTCGAATGACAACGGCAAGCCCGAAGTCGTCATCGCCTGCTGCGGCGACGTCCCCACCATGGAAGCCCTGGCCGCCGTCACCATCCTGCGCGAGCGCGTGCCCGACCTAAGCATCCGCACCGTCAACGTTGTCGATCTGATGGCCCTCCAGCCGCCCTCCGAGCACCCCCACGGCCTGCCCGATGAAGAGTACAACCAGATCTTCCCGCCGGACGTGCCCACCATCTTCGCCTTCCACGGCTATCCCTGGGGCATTCACCGGCTCACCTACCGGCGGCACAACCACCACAACCTGCATGTCCGCGGCTACAAGGAAGAGGGCACCACCACCACGCCCTTCGACATGTGCGTGCTCAACAACATCGACCGCTTCCAACTTGCGGTCGATGCGATCCGTCGCGTTCCCCGCCTCGCCGGCCAGGTGGACGCGGCGCAACAATGGTATTCCGAGCAGATTCAGCGTCACCGGCTCTACGTAGCCGAAAACGGCGACGACCTGCCCGAAATCAAAAACTGGCGCTGGAACAATAGCTAGTCCGGTCAGCGAGCGGGTGCCCCATCCTTGCGGCCTCTTTTGCCGCAAGGGTGGGAAAACACCATGCTTCTTCACCACTAAACTGGCTGTTTACGAAAGGTTCTCTCTTCCATGTCCTCTTTACCCGTCCTGGTTCTCAATAGCGGATCATCCTCGATCAAATTCTCTGTCTACGAAGCCGGCATCGGTGCGCCCCAAAAGCTCTTCGAGGGCGCAGTCGACGGCATCGGCACCGATCTCGGCAAGTTCTGGATCAAGGACGACGGCAAGAAACTGGTCGACGAGACCCCGGCGCTCCCCACCCGCGCCGTCGCCTTCAAGATGGTGGCCGACGCGCTCAACTCCGGCCGCTTCCCCCGCCCCCAGGCCATCGGGCACCGCATCGGCTGTGGCGGCCCTAACGTCCAGGATAATCAGCGCATCACGCCCCAGCTCATCGATGAGATCGAGAGCCACGCCGCCCTCGCGCCCCTGCACACGCCCATCGCCGTCTACATCATGCGCGAGGCCCTCAAGCTCTTCCCCGATATCCCCAACTTCGCCGTTCTCGATACCTACTTCCACCGAACTATTCCTGAGGTGGCCAGCACCATGCCCATCCCCCAGGAGTATGCGGCCATGGGCGTGCGCCGCTACGGCTACCACGGCATCTCCTACGAATCCATCGTCTACCAGTTGCAGCCCGAGGTGCCGGAAAAGCTGATCGTCGCCCATCTCGGCAACGGCGCTTCCATCTCCGCCATCCGCAACGGCCGCTGCATCAACACCTCCATGGGCCTCACTCCCACCGGCGGACTCATCAGCGGCTCGCGAACCGGCGACATCGATCCCGGCGTGGTGCTCTTCATCCTCAAGAAGATTGCCGAAACCACGCCCGACGCCCTCCAGGCCGCCGACAAGCTCGAAACCCTTCTCAACAAGAAGTCCGGCCTGCTGGGCGTGAGCGGCCTCTCCAACGACATGCGCGCGCTGCGCGAAGCCATCCAATCCGGAAATCCCCGCGCCCGTCTCGCCGTCGACAAGTTCACCTGGACCATCGCCCGCTGGATCGGCAGCTTCGTCGCCGAACTGAACGGGCTCGACATGCTGGTCTTCACCGGCGGCATCGGCGAAAACGACATCGACTCCCGCGCCGAGATCTGCGCCGGCCTCAGCGCCCTCGGCATTATGGTCGATCCCCGCCGCAACAACGTGCGCGGCCTGGCCACCATCTCCGCGCCGGAGTCGCGCGTCTCCGTGCGCGTCGTCCCCCCCGCGGAAGACCTGATGATCGTGAACCACGTGCTGCGCCTCAGCGAAAGGGATTCCGTGGAAGACGAGCCGGCGATGATTCTGTCTGATTTACACTGAAGGGTTGCAGGTGCTTCCCTGATGTCTTCCGCCACAGTCTCGATCTCTGCGGGCCGCCAGCCCTCTCCGGCCCTGCGCCGCTTCGCCTGGGCCGTTCTCCTCTACTTCGTCGCGGTGATCCTGTGGGGAACTCTGGTGCGTGCCACCGGCTCTGGCGCCGGCTGCGGCGACCACTGGCCCTTGTGCAACGGCACGGTCCTCCAGCACTCTCCGCGCACCGCGACCATCATTGAGTTCACCCATCGCCTCACCAGCGGCATCTCCTTCTTCGCCATCCTCGGCCTCATGATCTGGACCTTTCTGGGCACCGTCAAAGGCCACCTGGCCCGCGCCATGGCGGTGGCCTCGCTGGTGTTCACCCTCATCGAGGCCCTGCTCGGCGCATTGCTCGTTTTGCTGGGCCTCACCGCGGAGAGCCGTTCGCCGCTGCGTCCCTGGTATCTCGCGCTGCATCTGTCTAATACCCTTCTCTTGCTCGCCGCGCTCACCCTCACCGCGCACATGCTCAACCGCCGCGAAGCGTACCTGCGCAAGCGCATCCGGATTGTTGCGCCCGGCGTCGCCCTCGCCGGTCTCTTCGTTTTCATGGTGGTTGGTGTCACCGGCTCACTGGCAGCTCTCGGCGACACCCTCTTCCCCGCCACCTCCCTCGCCCAGGCGCTGTCCTCCGACTTCTCGTCCAAGAGCGCTTGGCTGGTGCGCTGGCGCTGGACCCACCCCACCATCGCCTTCCTGGCCAGC
>JAJZCY010000321.1 GCA_021828835.1 Acidobacteriota bacterium
CATTGGCGTAGGTGGCGGCTGGCAGGCTGATGGCTACTACAAGCCGGTTCGAATCGCTGATTTTCCGGCCGCGCAACGCATTGAAAGCATGGAAATGGCGCTTGGCGAGGCTCCGGGCTCCACGTATTGGCGCGTGGTGGCCGTTGAGCGCATCTCCAGCGGCGAACTGCTGTTCACCCTGCGAGCGCGCTCATCCCTGGGGGCTTTGCCAATACTTGCGGAGTCCCTGTCGGCGCGTGATGGCAGCTTGGTCGCTCCTGAACCTATCCGGGCGGCACTGGAGCAACTGGTGGACGCGTTCCATCGGCAGCAGCCGGCACCCATTGCGGACGTCTGCCGGGAGACGGCGCGCGTCATCCTGGCCGCCTGGACTGGCGCGGCGGCCAACGCAAAGGATCTCAAGGACGTGATCAAGAAGATTCCCGAATCTGACAAGCGCGAGGCGCTGGTGGGCGCGGCAAAGGTGATCAATCGACTGCACTCGCGCGGGAAGTCATCGGTACAGGAGCGTCAAGCCGCCGCGGGTGAAAACTTGCGGTTCGTGTGCATGGAGGACGCGGAAGCCTCGGTGCAGCTTGTGGGCTTTTTGCTCCGCGACATTGGCTGGGCCGCGGCATGAGCCACTACAAGCGCTATCCGGCTTACAAGGACTCCGGCGTGGAGTGGCTCGAGCAAATTCCGGAGCATTGGAGCGCCAAGCCATTGTGCCGTGTCGTGTCCTGCAACGACGACTCTCTGCCGGACGATACGCTGGCCGATGCGCCCCTGCGCTATGTGGATATTTCTTCGGTCGATCAAACTGGAGGCATTAAGCAAGTCGCGGAGATGCAATTTGGGGATGCACCTTCTCGCGCCCGTCGAAAGGCTAAGGACGGCGACGTTGTGATCTCGACGGTGCGGACCTACTTGAAATCGGTCGCGCCGGTAACACCTGATTACGCAGATTGCGTCTACTCGACAGGCTTCGCCGTGTTGCGGCCACGTGCTGGTCAGGTGTCGCCGGAGTTCCTGAAATGGATGATGCTCGACGACCTACTTGTCCAGACTGTGGAGGCTCACTCCGAAGGGTTGAGCTACCCGGCAATCAATGCAACCGAGCTGGTCAAACTGAAAGCACCGATTCCGCCGCCAGTGGAACAAACGGTCATCGCCGCCGCCCTCGACCGCGAAACCGCCCGCATCGACGCGCTGATCGAGAAGAAGACCCGCTTCATCGAGCTGCTGAAGGAGAAGCGCCAGGCACTCATCACCCACACCGTCACCAAGGGCCTCGACCCGAACGTGAAGATGAAGCACTCCGGTGTGGAGTGGATCGGGGAGGTGCCGGAGCATTGGAAGGTCTGCCGGCTTGGATCGCTCTATCGGGAAGCTGTCCGAACCGGCGATCCGTTGCTGCCAATCCTCTCGATCTCGATCCACGATGGGATCACGGATGACGAGCTTGCACCCGAGGACCGAGACCGGCAGATCTACCAGATCGAAGACCGCACCAAGTACAAGCGAGTCCGGCCAAATGATCTCGCCTACAACATGATGCGTGCGTGGCAGGGCGCGTTTGGCGCCGTCGCAGTTGATGGCCTGGTAAGTCCAGCCTATGTCGTGGCTGAACCGGCAGGCGAACTGCGCAGCACTTACATCGAGAATCTACTTCGCACGCCCATGGCTGTCGAAGAAATGCGCCGCTTCTCGCGAGGCATCGCAGACTTCCGGATGCGGCTGTACTGGGAGTACTTCCGCGATCTGCATGTTTGCGTGCCGCCACTTGATGAGCAGGACGAGATTCTCTCTGACCTATCTTGGCGTGGTGCGCGGATGGAAAAGCTCGGCGAGGCAACTGAGCGCAGCATTGCCCTGCTCAAGGAGCGCCGGAGCGCCCTGATCACCGCTGCCGTGACGGGGAAGATTGATTTGGCGTGCGGATAAAGAAATGAAATTTCTAACTCATGCAGTTGCATATCTGGATATTTTGGGCTTCTCCAAATTTGTTGAAGACGCTGAAAACTGCCAGGATAAATTGGACGCCTTGGACAGATTGTTTGACAAGGTTATCCCAAGAGAGATAGCAGCCGATGGCAAGAACTCCCAGTATCCAGCAGATTTGTGTCTCAAATGTTTGAGTTGTTCGGACAACATAGTTGTCTCGGCTCCAATATCCGATAATTCAAGTTACCCAGCTTTGATTGCAGTGTCGATCAAGGCCATTCAGATTGCACACGCATTACTGAACATGGGGTTTCTTGTGCGCGGCGCCCTTGCCGTGGGCAATGTTTACCGCACCGATTCCAATATCCTTGGAACTGGCTACCAAGAAGCGGTAAACGGCGAAAAAACAGCACGCAATCCACAGATCGTACTGACCGAGTCGGCCAAGCAAGCGCTTGATAACTTGATTAGTAGCGGCCACACCCGTCATGCAATTTTTGCAAAAAACGAGTCAGGGCAGATCATACTGGATTCCATTTATCCGTATGATACTTACATGCCAACTAATTCTGTGTCGGTAGAGGAATATTACAACCGTTATCGCGACACCATTGTAGAGAACCTGTCCCATGAAGATCTCCGAGCGAGGGAGAAGTGGCTTTGGTTTGCCTGCCTCTTCAATGCAAATATCCGCTCTTTTAGATCAATGATAGGAAGTAGTCCGATGGCGATAGATCGAGAATTGCCGAGCATCACGATGAATGTATTGAATCCACCAGAACAAGATAGCAACTGGTGGAACGCTCTTAAGATGCCTGGCGTATCTGTGATCATCGTAAACCCCAATCAGGCGAAAGAGCCATGAACGCCACTCATCGTGAAATCCACTTCGAAAATTACGTCGTGGACCGACTTGCGGCTTCGGGATGGTTCATCGGCGACACCCGGCACTACGACACCGAGCGCGCCCTGTACCCGGACGATCTGGTGGCTTGGCTGGAGGCCACGCAGCCCGACAAGTGGGCCAAGCTGTGCAAGGACTATCCGGACGATCCGCGCGGCGCGCTGATGGATCGGCTGGCCAAGGTGCTGGAGAAGGACGGCACCGTGCATGCCCTGCGGCGCGGGTTCTCCAT
>JAJZCY010000322.1 GCA_021828835.1 Acidobacteriota bacterium
CTGGGAAGGCGATCAGCGGCTGGCTGAGGCGATCAAGACCAAGTACCCGAAGATCAAGATTGCCTTCGTTGGGCCGCCGGTGACCACTGATCCGGAGCGCGCACTCAGCGAATGCTGGGCGCTGGATTTCATCTGCCGCCGCGAGTTTGACTACTCGGTGGTGGAATTTGCCCAGGGCAAGCCTCGCAACGAGATTCTGGGCATCAGCTACAAAGAGGACGGCAAGATCGTTCATAACCCAGATCGCCCCCAGGTGGAAGACCTGGATGCGATGCCCTGGGCCACGAAGATCTACAAGCGCGATCTGGATGTGACGAAGTACAACGTCCCGTTTCTCCTGCATCCGTACATCGCGCTTTACTCCACGCGCGGCTGTCCGGCGCAGTGCACCTTTTGCCTGTGGCCGCAGACCCTGAGCGGTCATGCATGGCGCAAGCGTTCCAGCGACGATGTAGCCGCGGAGATGAAGTGGGCCAAGGAGAACTTCCCCGAGGTGAAGGAGTTCTTCTTCGACGACGACACCTTCAATATCCAGAAGGGGCGCACTATCGAACTGTGCGAGAAGCTCAAGCCGCTCGGCCTTACCTGGAGCTGCACCTCGCGCGTGACTACCGATCGCGAGACGCTGAAGGCCATGAAGGAAGCCGGCTGCCGGCTGCTCATCGTTGGTTTTGAGTCCGGCGATCCGCAGATCCTCAAGAACATCAAGAAGGGTGCAACGGTCGAGCGCGCGCGCCAGTTCGCCAAGGACTGCCACGACCTCGGCCTGGTGATCCACGGCGACTTCATCCTGGGCCTGCCGGGCGAGACCAAGGAGTCGATCCGGAACACCATCAACTTTGCCAAGAGCCTGGATGTTGAAACCATCCAGGTGTCGATCGCGCACGCCTATCCGGGGACGGAGTTCTTCGACTATGCCAAAGCCAATGGCTTCATCGTGAACAAGGGTGCGATGAGCGACGATGGCGGGCACCAGATGGCGCACATCGAATATCCCGGCCTGCCCACCGATTACGTGCTGGAGATGGTGCATCGGTTCTATGACGAGTACTACTTCCGGCCCAAGGCGGCCTTCCGCGTGATCTGGAAGGCGATCGTGAATCGCGACGTGCCGCGGCTTTACGTCGAGGCCAAGTCGTTCCTGAAGCTGCGGGCGCAGCGCAACCGCATGGTGAAGGAAGCGCGCCGCCAGCAGGCGCGGCCCGACGCCGCGGGCGAGCGCGCCGAAGCCTAGCAACCAGTTTCCTTGCTCAGGGGAGGGCGGCGCGAAGGCGTCCGCCCTCATCTTCTGTCCGGCATTCTTTCGTTCGCACTGGCCATTGCCGGAGAAGCCGCCGGAGCAAATTCCAGAGGCGCAGAGAGCTTTTCTTGATGGCACATCACCGGCTTGCACCGCGGCAATATCTGATCCTGGGCCTGGTGGCGCTCTGCGCGCCGCTGGGCGATACATGCCTCTCCCGGGGCATGAAGCATTTCCCACCTATTCATCTTGCGCATCCCGGGGAACTGGTTGCGGCGGTGTTCACGCCCTGGATCGGCGCCGGCATCGCGCTGCTGATCGGCTTCTTTGCCAGCTATCTGACCGCGCTCTCCTGGGCCGATCTGACCTTCGTGCTGCCGGCGACCGCGTTTGGCAATGTGATTGTCGCGCTGCTCTCGCGCTTCTGGCTGCATGAGTACATCAGCGTGTCGCGCTGGGCGGGCATCGCGCTCATCACGCTGGGGGTCGGTTTTGTCGCGCATGGTCCGTCGCTGACCGAAGAGGTCGCCCATCTGCCGGAAAAGGAGCACGTATCATGATGCATCCGACCCCGGGATTCTGGGCCTCCGCCGCGATGATCAGCTCGGTTGTCCTGAGCTCGACGACCGGCGAGGTGCTGACTGCTGCGGCCATGAAGTCCATCGGCGACCTCGACGAGATTCGCGCCCGCGCGGGAATGAAGGGCGCCATCAAAGCGGTGATCACCTGCCCGATGTTCTTTGGTGGGGTGTTCTTTCTGGCGGTCGCGTTCTTCGCGCTGCTGTTCGCGCTCAACCACCTCAACCTGAGTCTGGTGGCTCCCGCCTCCGCCTCGCTGACGCTGGTGACCAACGCAATCGCGGGCAAGATCTTCCTGAAAGAGAACGTCGACGGGCGCCGCTGGGCCGCGGCGCTGCTAGTCTGCCTGGGTGTGTACCTGCTGGCGATCTGAAGAAAAATCGAGAATACAAGGTTGCAACCTGGAGATCTGGAGAGCAGGAAGGCAGCGGCTCGCCTTCGCCGCAGGGCGGGTGGTCACCACAGCTTCTTGCGCAGCCACCATGTGGTGAAGGCCACAGAAAACCACGCAATGGAAGCAACCGCGAGCACCAGCCAGGCGGGAAAATGCGGCAGCATCTTCCAGGTGATCGCGCCGAAGGCGATCAAGCCCAGCGAACCCATGGAAGCGCCGATGGCGTCGATGCTGGCGATGGTGCGGCCGCGCATGGTGCCGTGCAGTCCGGCGCGGTGCTTGCGCTGGATCTCATGCTTCTCGATGAGCGTTGCCTGGGCGGGGAGAATGGCGGGGAAGGCAAGGAACAGGCCGGCGAGCACCGGGCCTTTCCACATGGCGATCAGCCCGGCGATTGCCGTGATCAGTCCGCCGAAGACAAAGCGGAGAAGGTACTCGTGGGGACGGGTGCGGCGGACGGCGCGCGCGTCCACCTGGATGTTGAGCAGATGCCTGTCCACGCTCATCGACGCCACCACATCCACAGCCCGAGCGCGCATCCGAGCCACGCGGGGATCAGGGCCACGGTGGTCCAGAGGGCGCTGGTCTTGTGGCGCATCATGATGACCCCCACGGCGGTGGCGTAGACGAAGAAGGCGAGGGCCCCCGCCATCATCGAGCGGCCTTCCAGGGCTGCATACGCCTTGCCGCTGGTTGCGATGGAGAGCACAAGCGTTGCCAGCGCCACCGAAGGCGCCGCGCCGAAGAGGCCGGCAAAGCTCTTGGGCCGGAAGATGTCGCCCAGCAGAGAGAAGGCGCAGACCATGGTCCCGCCGATGAGGAAACGAATTAGAAGACTGATC
>JAJZCY010000323.1 GCA_021828835.1 Acidobacteriota bacterium
CAAGGTCCTGACCCGTCCCGACGTGGCCCCCGCCGAAGCGCCCGCCCAGACCGCCGGTCCTCGCGCCCCCGAGCAGAAGCAGCGCTACCAGATGCTGCCCCACACGCGCCCCGGCGGCATCGCCGGACTGCTGGAACTGCTGCTCGACAAGGGCGGACGCGACGACATGTACCGCCTGGCCGACGATCTCTCCTTCGAGATCGACGACCTGCTGCCCATCGTGGAAGCCGCGCAGATGCTGGGCTTCCTCCATGTGGAAGAGGGCGACGCCGTCATCACCAGCGAGGGCACCGAGTTCGCCAACTCCGAAATCCTGCGCCAGAAGGAGCTCTTCCGTGACGCCGCCATGGCGCACGTGCTGCTGCTGCGCCAGATTCGCCGCGCCCTCGAAACCAAGAGCGACAACACCGTGCCCGAAGACTTCTTCCTCGACATGCTCGACGAGCAGTTCAGCGAAGAGGAGAGCCTGCGCCAGATGGAGACGGCCGTGGCCTGGGGCCGCTACGCCGAGCTGTTCGACTACGACGCAGGCCGCCGCCGCTTCGTGCTACCCGACAGCCAGGAGGAAGAGGCCGCCGCCGGTGAGGAGGCGCATTGAGGATCCCTCATCCCCTGGCGCGCTCGCTGGTCACCGTTCGCAACTGGCCCGTCCTTATCGATCTGGCCATCGCCGGGGCCGCGCTCGCGGCCTTCTTCGCCATGATCTCCACCGGCGTCTACTGGCTCAGCAAGCCGGTGCCGGTGGTGGCCATCTCCAGCTCCATCGGGGTGCTGCCGGTCTATGCGTTCTATTCCATCGTGCGCATGGCCATCGCCTACTGCCTCAGCCTCACCTTCGCCATCGCCTACGGCTACATCGCCGCCTACAACCCGCGCATCGAGCCCTGGATGATCGGGGTGCTCGACATTCTTCAGTCGATTCCGGTGCTGAGTTTTCTGCCCCCCGTGGTGCTGGCCATGGTGGCGCTCATTCCCGGCCATCAGCTCGGTATCGAGATGGCCGTCATCTTTCTCATCTTTACCGGACAGGTCTGGAACCTCGCGTTTAGCTTTTACTCCTCGCTCAAGACGATTCCGCGGGAGATGATCGAGGCCTCGCGGGTCTATCGCTACTCCGGCTGGCAGCGCTTCTGGCAACTGGAGATGCCCTACGCCGCCATCGGTCTGGTCTGGAACTCCATCGTCTCGGTCGCCGGCGGCTGGTTCGCGCTCATCTTCTGCGAGACCTTCACGATGGGCAACCGCAACTTTCAGCTTCCCGGCCTGGGCAGTTACATCCAGACTGCGACGTTCGACGGCAATGTACGCGCGCTGATCAGCGGCATTGGCGCCGTGGTGCTGATCGTGGTGGCCACCGACCAGCTCCTCTGGCGGCCGCTCATCGCGTGGAGCGACAAGTTCAAGTTCGAGCAGGTGGAAGCCTCCGAGCGCGTCACCTCGCCCATCCTCACCCTGCTGCGCCGCTCGGCATTCCTGGGCGCCGTGCCGGGACGCATCTGGAACAGCTTGCAGGAGCCGCTGCTGCGCCGGCTGGCGCACAGCAAAGAGACCCGCATCGTCCATCCGGTGGATGAGTCCGCTTCGCGCCGTCCCTCGCCCGCGCTCTGGCTGCTGGGCGTCGCGGTCTTCGCTGCCATCTGCTGGGCCGCGGTGCAGGCCGCGCTCCTGCTGCGCACCCTCACCTGGCCGGACCTGCGCCTGCTGCTCGAAGGCGCCGCGGCTACCTTTCTGCGCGTCAACGCCGCCCTGCTCATCTCCGCGGCATGGACAATTCCGGTCGGCGTGGCCATCGGCTTCAACCCGCGCGTGGCGCGCATCGTGCAGCCGTTGGCGCAGATCATGGCCTCGGTTCCGGCCACCGCCTTCTTCCCGGTGCTGCTCATCTTCCTGGTGCGCCTCGGCGGCGGCCTGGGCATCGGCTCCATCGCGCTCATGCTGCTGGGCACGCAGTGGTACATCCTGTTCAACGTGATTGCCGGGGCGATGTCGATCCCCTCGGACCTGCGCGAGGTGGCGCGCCTCTTTCACTTCAGCCGCTGGCAGCGCTGGACGCGGCTGATTCTGCCCGGCATCTTTCCCTACCTGTTGACCGGCATGGTCACTGCCTCGGGGGGCGCCTGGAATGCTTCGGTCATGGCCGAGTACTCGCGCGTGAAGGGGCACACCCTCGAGGTGATCGGCCTGGGCGCGCAGATCGACGCCGCCACCGATACCGGCCGCTTCGCCATGCTGCTGCTGGCCACCATCTTCATCTCCCTGATGGTGGTCACCATGAATCGCCTGGTGTGGCGGCGGCTCTATCGGCTCGCGGAGACGCGATTTAAACTTGAAGCTTAAGCGCCCAATCGCTGTTGGATCCGCGGACGAGTGGCGACAATTGTGTACGGTGAGGACAGGATGCTTCAAGTAGGACTGATCGGATTTGGCATGGTTGGGCGGGTCTTTCACGGGCCTCTGCTCTCGTCGGTGGACGGTATCAGGCTGGCCGCCGTGCTCGAACGCAGCAGCAACCAGGCCGCCGAGCGTTATCCCGGTATCAAGACCTATCGTTCTCTGGACGAAATGCTCGCCGATGCGTCGCTCGACCTCATCGTCATCGGCACGCCCAGCACCACGCACTTCGAGATCGCCCGCGCCATTCTCAACGCCGGCCGCAATCTGGTCGTCGACAAGCCCATGGCCATTCACTCCGCGCAGATCGCGGAGCTGATTGCGATCGCCCGGCAGAAGAAGGTTCTGCTCGCGCCCTTCCAGAACCGCCGCTGGGACGGTGACTTCCTGACCGTTCAGAAGCTGCTGCGCGAAGGCGCGCTGGGGCGGCTCGTCTCCTTCGAATCGCGCTTCGATCGCTGGCGTCCCGATCCCCCCACCAACCGCCTCTGGAAGGAAGACCCCAACAGCGGCGGCGTGCTGCTCGACCTGGGCACGCATACGGCCGACCAGGCCCTGGTGCTCTTCGGAAAACCCGAGGCCGTCAGCGCCCACGTGGTCAGCGAGCGCGACTGGGTCCGCGTCAATGACGGCTTCGAGATG
>JAJZCY010000324.1 GCA_021828835.1 Acidobacteriota bacterium
GCAGCCATACGAAATTGTTTCAGCCGCTCTGCGCCTCGCTCAAGGCGCAGGACTTGCGTTTGTGCTGGATTCATCTAGCTGACTGGCTCCAACTTACCGACTTTGACGATCTGAATTGACGTCTCTTAAGGCTTGCACCGTTCTTTTGCTGCAAGGGGAAGAACACGGGCCGCTTGGTTCGGGTAGACCAGAGATCTAGCAGGGGAGGAGCTCTTCAGAGGAACTCCGATAGAAACCAGTGTATACCACTCAGTTTTGATGCTATGTGAATGCAAGGGTAGATTACATCTGCGTCATTTTTCGCGGGGGGGGAGGCGGTAGAACTACACGCGCGGCCTGCCCTGCGGCGATTGCATCTGCAACTCAGCGAAGGTGAAGACAGCAGCGATACCGCGCCCGGCCCCGCAGGCTTCCTACACTGCAATGGTGAAGCTATCTTCAGTGCGCGTCACAGGATGGTAGAGGGTGTCACGCTCTACAGGGACGCGACCGGCCTCGCTGATCAGCCGGCACAGCTCTTTGCGAGTCATGCCCTGAGGCGTAGTCGCGCCGGCATCGTGATAGATCTTCTCCTCGATCACCGTGCCGTCCAGATCATCCGCGCCGAAGCGTAGCGCGATCTGGGCAATCTTCGGCGTCATCATCTGCCAATAGGCTTTGATGTGCGGGAAATTATCGAGCATCAGACGGCTGACGGCGATCTGCCGGATGTCCGTCAGTCCGGTGGTCACCGGGAGATGATCGAGAGGCGTGTTCTCGGGGTGGAAGGCGAGAGGGATGAAGGTCTGGAATCCGCCGGTATCGTCCTGGAGCGCGCGCAACTTCACCAGATGGTCCACGCGATCGGCATCGTTTTCGATGTGGCCGTAGAGCATGGTGGCGTTGGATTTGAAGCCGTGCTGGTGTGCGAGCCGCGCCGTCTCCAGCCATTCGCTGCCGTCGATCTTGTGATCGCAGATGATGGAACGCACGCGCGGGGCGAAGATCTCCGCGCCGCCGCCGGGCATGGAATCTACGCCGGCCTCGCGCAGCTTCACCAGCGTCTCTTCGATGGTGAGCTTGGCGCGGCGCGCCAGGAAGGCGATCTCCACCATCGTGAACGCCTTAATGTGCACCTTGGGGAAGCGCTCTTTGAGACCGCGCACCAGGTCGAGAAAGAACTCGAGCGGCAGATCGGGGTGGAGACCGCCGACAATGTGAAACTCCGTCACCGCCTCCGAGTAGCCGGAAGCCGCCGTCTGCCAGGCCTCATCCAGCGCCATGGTGTAGCCGGCCGGGTCGCCCTTCTTGCGCCCGAAGGCGCACAGCTTGCAGGCCGCCACACAGACATTGGTGGGATTAATGTGGCGGTTCACGTTGAAGTAGGTCACGTCGCCGTGCATCTTCTCGCGGACGTAGTTGGCCAGCCAGCCCACTGCCAGCACGTCCGAGGAGCCGTACAGGATGACGCCATCGGTCTCGCTGAGCCGTTCGCCGGCCAGCACCTTGGCGGCGATCGGCTCGAGGCGGGCATCGTAGGTGCGGAAGGCTGCTTTCTTTGCGTCGTTCTTCGGGAATTCCAACGTCTCTGCGCTCATCGGCCTCTGGCCTCCTTCACGCCCGCGCACCCCGCGGACCCTCTTCTATTCTCTTCGATGTGGCTACTGCGCGGCGGGCACGCTGCCGGTCTGCGCCAGCTTTTCGCCCGTCTGACCCGGCTCCAGCAGCACGCCGTGGTGGACCGATGCCGCCACCATGCGCCCACCGGCTGCGCGGATCAGCGCGACCGGGTAGCCGGTCTGATACCAATTCCAGGTCAGCGTCTTGGGATCGATGGCGAAGATCTGGTCGCTGTTTCGCGAACTGACCAGGACCCGCTTGGTGGCGGCATCCACAGCCAGATCGTCCACGTCGCGGAAGGGAAGCCGATCCACCCACATCCAGGTCTTCCCCTTGTCGCGGCTGAAGTACACGCCTTCCCGCGCGCCGAGCCAGAGCGTGCCGTCCTGCGCAAAGGCTATGCGGCGGATACGGGTCAGCATCTTCGGCAATCCCATCGGCCACCAGGTGAGGCCGCTGTCCTCGGAGAGCACGACCCCGTTCGGCCGCGCGGCTGCTACCAGCTTGCCGATGTGGGTGACGGAATCGTAATCGCTCGCGCCCATCACGGGGCCGCCCTGCCAGGTCGCGCCCTTATCGTGGCTCGTCAGGAGCCCATGGCTGGTAGAGGCCACCCACACCTCGCCACTTACGTCCAGCGCCATCACCCGGCCATCGAGCTCTACCATGGGCGCTTGGGTCTGCTTTTCCACGTTGACGCGCGTGTGGAAGTGGGTTTCTGTGACGGTGCGCGTGACCATGTTGGCGATCTCATTGCGGGGCTCCCACACCGGTGGGTCCGCGCTGCGATTCAGTTCGAAGATGCCCGCGTTGGTTCCAGCCACTAGCTTGCCGTCGCTGGTCTGGGCCAGCACGTAGACGTCGCGACCATCCAGACCGCTGGATTGCTGAGCCCAGGTGCGTCCGCCGTTGTTGGAGACGAAGACGCCGCCGTAGTTCTTATCGTTGACGACGCCGACGTAGATCCGCTGCGGATTGGTCCGGTCCACCAGCAGCGCCTCCACTTTGCGCTCGCTGATGCCGGTGTTGGACTGCACGAAGGTCTCGCCGCCGTCATTGCTGGCCAGCACACCGCCGCGATCGGTGGCCAGGAGCACATGCTGCGGATTGCGCGGATCGACAAATACATCGTTGACGATCACGTCCGCAGCGGTCATCCGCCGGAAGGTGCGGCCGCCATCCGTCGTCTTATAGAGGCCCTCGGTAGTGCCGGCGTAAACCACCTGCGGATTGGTCGGGTCCTGCCGCAGTACCCGGGTGCGGCGCGCGGAGTTGGGAATCCCCTGGATCTTGTGGAAGAGGGCGCCGGCGGTTTCGCTCTTATAGATTCCGCTGCATGCGCTCAGATAGACGGTTTTGGTCCGCTGAGGATCAATGATGATCGAGAAGACG
>JAJZCY010000057.1 GCA_021828835.1 Acidobacteriota bacterium
TAACTGGCGTTCTGCCAGAAAAGTGGCGCGGTTGTAGGCCCGGCCATTCGGGTCGATCACCTGGTGCCCCAGCTCATGCTCGATCAGGTCCTCTCTAACATGCAGGTTTTCTCTCAGAATCGTGCGCGCCGTGGCACGAAAACCATGGCCGCACATCTCATCCTTGGAAATCCCCATCCGGCGCATAGCCGTGAGAATCGCGTTCTCGCTCATTGGGCGATTGCGGTCACGTGCCCCGGGAAAGACATAGATGTCGTTCCCAGTAAGAGCATGGAGGGCCCGGAGAATTTCCACCGATTGGCGCGATAAAGGCACGATCAAGTGTTTATCAACGTCATCTCGTCGCCGCTTGGAATCATCTATCTTCGAGAGTTCAAGGAGCCATGTTGCTTCATCTAGATCGATATCCTGCCATTTGGCCTTTCGAAGCTCGCCCGGACGTACGAATACCAGCGGGGCAAGCCGAAATGCGGATCGAACCACGAAGGTTCCCCTATACCCATCGATGGCACGCAAGATACCGCCAATCTCACTCGAAGTTGTTACCGCGGCAAAGTGCTGCTCTTCCACTGGCTTCAGAGCTCCGCGAAGATCGGTCGTAATATCCCTCTCGCATCGGCCCGTCGAAATGCCGTAGCGGAACACTTGGCCACAGCTTCCAAGGGTGCGATGGGCGGTATCTCCGGCGCCACGGTTCTCGATTTTCTTGATAATGCCAAGCAACTCCATAGGCGTGATTTCTGCGATAGGGCGGCCGCCCAGGTAAGGGAAAATGTCATTTTCAAATCTGGCATAGACCCGCTTTCGGTGACTCTCTTTCAGCGGATCGATGAATTTTGTGAGCCATTCCCGGGCGACAATCTCGAAGCTGTTGACTGCATTTCCGGCACGAGCGGCCTTTAGGGCTTTGCGAGTCACTCCAGGGTCAATACCTTTTGCCAATTGCTCGCGGCATTTGTCTCTCTCCTTCCGGGCATCAGCCAGGCCGACATCGGGATAAACGCCAAGCGATATTCGCTTCTCCTTCGGAAATCTGTACTTAAATCGCCAGTACTTTCCGCCCGAGGGGTCAACTTCGAGATAGAGTCCTCCTCCATCCGCCATCTTGTATGGCTTATCTGTCTTGACAAATTTTGAATCCGGCTCGTTCCCAGTCTGGTCACACCCCTTGACTGAGACCTCATCTTTCGAGGGTATGTCCTTCTCACCCTTCTTTCTTTGCTTGACGGGCCGAAGGCCAGGCTTTGCAGCATCGATTTCAAAAACAGTTAAGGGCATATGGGGGCAACTCCATTTAGGCCTGGGGGCAACACTTTTCCGGACCGTTGATCTGCCCCCAATGTTGCCCCCAGGGCAGATGAGCTGTCAAGGAATTCGCTGGGACGCCAGGACACAAAGTAACGTTGAAAAATAAGGAATTACATGCTTAAGAGGAGAGAATTGGAATAGCCTGAGACGGGGTGAAACGTAGGAGTGGTGGCCAGGGACGGGATTGAACCGCCGACGCCGGCCTTTTCAGGGCCGCGCTCTACCACTGAGCTACCTGGCCTCAGTGCAGACTTGCGTTGCATTTCCTGCGCGGATGCCAGCGGAGCCGGCGAAAGGATGGGACAAGTCCACGAGCAGTTTGCTGCAACAACCAACCCAGTATAGCAACTGGGAGGCCCAAGGCCAAACCCTGCCCCAGCACGTTCGATTCCCCCGGGCCGGCGCCCGAAATCCTCCCGCTCGCGGTTGCGCCGTACTACACTGGATGGCAATTATGCCAAGCCTGCGTACTGTGCTCGCGCTGCTGTGTGCCGGCGCATCTGCCATCGCTGTTTCGGCGCAGGGGCAGGCGTCGTTCGCATCCCCCCAACTGGACGGGGCGCGTGCCACCCGCGCCTATGAAGCAGCGGTGCGGGAGGGTCCTCCGGCGCTGCGCGCCTTTCTGACCGATTTCCCCAAGGGCGCCGACCTGCATGTGCATCTCTCCGGCGCGGTATACGCCGAAACCTTCATCCGCGAGGCGGGCGAGGACGGACTGTGCGTGAACACCGTGGCGCTGAGCTTTGCCAAGCCGCCTTGCACCGCACCGCTGGTGCCGGCCAAAGACCTGTCGGGCAACATGAGCGCCGCCCACCAGGAGCTTTTCGATAAGCTTGTCGACTCCTTTTCCATGCGCGATTTTGTGCCTGTAACGGCGTGGAGCGGCCACGATCAGTTCTTTGCCACGTTCGATCGCTTCGGCGGCCTCAAGGACCACACCGCCGCATGGGTGGACGAGGTGGCGCGGCGCGCAGCGGCGCAGAACGAGCAGTACCTGGAGCTGATGGTGACGCCGCCCTTCAGCCATGCGGCGCAGATTGCCTCCTCGATCGGCTGGAATCCCGATCTTCAAAGGGCCGATCCGCAGGCCTTTGCCAAGTTCCGCCAGGAACTGCTCGACCGCGGGTTGCGGCAGGAAGCAGCGGCCGACCGCGAGGAGGTCCGGACAGCCGAGGCCGAGCGCCGGCACCGGGAGCATTGTGGAACTTCTCAAGCCGTGGCCGCCTGCCAGGTGGAGATTCGCTTCCTCTACCAGGTTCTGCGCGGCTATCCGCCCCAGCAGGTCTTTGCGCAAACGCTTCTGGGCTTCGAAACCGCGGAGGCGAGCATCGACGCGCATGATCCCGGCTTCGTCGGCATCAACTTCGTGATGCCGGAGGACGGTTTCATCGCCATGCGCGATTACACGCTGCAGATGAAGATGGTGCGCTACCTGCACGAGCTCTATCCCAGGGTGCACATCGCGCTCCATGCCGGCGAGCTGGCGGAGGGCCTGGTGCCGCCGGAGGACCTGCGCTTTCACATCCGCCAGGCGGTGAAGATCGCCCAGGCTGAGCGCATCGGACACGGCGTGGACGTGATGGACGAGACCAATGCCGAGGGCCTGTTGCGCGAGATGGCCGAAGGTCACGTGATGGTGGAGATTAACCTCACTTCCAATAAGGACATTCTCGGAATCTCGGGCGCGGAGCACCCTTTCATGCTCTATCGCGCCGCGCACGTGCCGGTGGCGCTCTCCACCGACGACGAGGGCGTGAGCCGCATCGATTTGACGCACGAGTACGAGATGGCGGCGCTGGAATACCACCTGAGCTACGCCGACCTGAAGCAACTGGCCCGCACCAGCATGGAACACGACTTTTTGCCCGGCGAAAGCCTGTGGGCGGAACCGGACGAGTTCGGGGTTGCGGCGACGCCATGCCGCGCGCAGCCGCTGGGCGGCGATCAGCCGACCGCAAGTTGCAAGGCATTTCTGGCGGGCAGTGAAAAAGCTGCCGCCCAGTGGGAACTGGAGCGGAGATTCCGCGACTTCGAGGCGCGCTTCTAATGGACAACGAGCGCATTCGAGCCATCTGCCTGGCTCTGCCGCACGTGCAGGAGACGCTGAACTGGGGGCATCATCTCGTCTACTGGGCGGGCGCCCGCGAGATCGGCGGCAAGATGTTCGCAATGACCGATCTGGACGGCTCCGGAAGAGGCGTGCTGTGGTTTCACTGCGGGGCCGAGCGCTTCCACGAGCTGCTGGAGATCGACGGCGTGATGCCAGCGCCTCACCTGGCTCGCGCCCACTGGGTAGCGCTGGAGCGCTGGGATGTTCTGCGGCCGCGGCAGATTGAAGAGGAACTGCGGCGTGCGCACGATCTGATCTTTGCCCGGCTGCCCAAGCGCACGCAATCTCTTCTGGCGATGCCCCTAAATGAGCAAGATCAACGAAAAAAGTTGCCGGTGCGGCGCTCCAACCCGAAGGCGCAGGGCAAGGCGAACGCCGCAGGCGAGGCAAAGTCCGCACCATCCGCAGGAAAAGCGCGGCGGAAGCGCAGCATTGGTTGATCGCGCACGTCAGCGCAGCGGCTGGATGGGTAAGAATAAGAGAGCCTCGAGGGGCGGCGCTCGCCGTCACCGGGCCAAGCCATCACTGGACCTGAGATCATGCATGGCATAGCTCTGAATTTGGAAGGCAAGGTCGCCCTGATCACGGGCGGGTCACGCGGAATCGGGGCAGAGACGGTGCGGCTCTTCACCGCGGCCGGAGCCCGGGTCGTCTTCAATTACCGGCAGGCGCAAACCCGGGCCGAGGCTCTCTCCGCTGAATGCGGCGGCACAGAGCGCTGTTGCGCGGTCCAGCAGGATCTGGATTCGCCCGCTGCGGGCCAAGCCCTGGTCGAAGCCGCCGTGGCCGCCTTCGGCCGGCTCGATGTCCTGGTTGCCAATCACGGCATCTGGCCGCCCCAGGAAGCCCCTATCGCCCGCATGACCGGCGAGCAGTGGCGGCGCACGATGGCCGTCAATTTAGACGCGGTCTTCGGACTGGTGCGCGCTGCCGTGGCTCAATTGGAGCGGCAAGCGCAATCCGCCGCCCCTGCCCCGGGCGGGCTCACCGGCCATATCGTCCTCATCAGCTCAACCGCAGGGCAACGCGGCGAAGCCTTCCATGCCGATTACGCCGCCAGCAAAGGCGCGCTCATCAGCCTGACCAAGAGCCTCTCCAGCGAGCTGGCTCCGCAAGGCATCCGCGTGAACTGCGTAGCTCCCGGCTGGGTGGGTACGGAGATGGCGGCGCCGGCCGTCAACGATCCCGTACTCGGCCCGAGGATCGCGGCCACCATTCCCGTCGGACGGGTAGCCACGCCACGTGAGATCGCCGGGCCGGTGCTCTTCCTATGCACTCCGCTGGCGGGTTCGATCTCCGGCGAGGTGCTGAACGTCAATGGCGGCTCAGTGCTGGTCGGCTAGGGCGCTTTGGTATCCCTCCGCCCCTCCCGCGCGTCTATTCTGGAGGCTCGGTACTTTTGCCCCACGCACTGAGGAGGCGAATGACTCCACGAAAAGCTTTAGCCGCTTTGGCGGCCGTTCTGCTTATGGCGGGCGCGGTGGCAGTGCGCGCCCAGTCCGGAAATCAAGACGCGGAGAAGAACGCGCAGCAGGCGCGGGCCGCGCTGGACGCCATGGTTCAGGCCATGGGCGGCGACGCCTGGCTGAACATGCAGAACCAGATGCTGGAGGGCCAGGTGGCCGCCTTCTTCCATGGCAACCCAGACCCGGGCACCACGCTGATCTACGAGTACCACGCCTGGCCCGACAAAGACCGCGTCGAGGTCACCAAGCACCGCGACGTGGACGAAATGTACATCGGCCAGCAGGGCTGGGAGGTCACTTACCGCGGCAAGCGGGCCATGCCCAAGGACCAGCTCCAGGAGTTCCTGCGCCGCCGCAATCACTCCATCGAGACGGCCGTGAAGGTCTGGATGAAGGACCCCCGGACCATCCTTATCTATGAAGGCCAGACCATGGCCGAGCGGCATCTCGCCCAGCAGGTCACCCTCATCTCGCCGCAAAACGACTCCATTACCATCCTGCTGGACTCGCAGACCCATCTGCCCCTGCAACGCAGCTTCCAGTGGCGCGACCCCGTTTACCACGACAAGAACACCGACACCGAGGAATACGACGACTATCACATGGTGGACGGCATTGCGACCCCCTACACCATCAGCCGCTCCAAGAACGGCGAGATGCAGCGCCAGTTCTACATCACCCTGGTGCGCTATAACCAGAAGCTGCCTGCGGGCTTCTGGGATGTGGACCAGGTCGCCCGCCACACCAAGGGCAAATAGCGGCAGAGCGCCTATTTATAATCCAGACGGAGCGCCCGCCGGCCGAGGCGTTGCTCTGGAGCCCATATGACGTTCGACATTCAGGAGATCATGGATCTCCTGCCGCATCGCTATCCTTTTCTGCTCATCGACCGGGTGATCGAGTTCGAGCGCGCCAAGCGCCTGGTGGCGATCAAGAACGTGACCGTGAACGAGCCCTGTTTTCAAGGGCATTTTCCCGACCATCCGATCATGCCCGGCGTCCTGGTCGTCGAGGCGATGGCCCAGGCCGGCGCTATCCTCATGATGTCCGAGATCCCCGACCGCCACTCGAAGCTGGTGGTCTTCACCGGGATCGAGCGCGCCAAGTTCCGCCGCCCCGTCACACCCGGCGATCAGATACGCTTTGAGATCGAAGCGTTGGCCATGCGTTCCCGCGCCGGGCGGATGGAAGGCAAGGCCTTCGTGGATGGCAAGCTGGCCTGCGAAGCTACCCTGACCTGCCAGATCGTGCCGCGAAACCCGCAACGGGGAGCAGCGGACAAGAGGGAAGAAGAACCGGCGACAGCCGCTGTCACCCGGGAGAGCGCGGAGTGAGCATTCATCCGAGCGCGGTGATTGCGCCCGGAGCCCGGATTCCGGACTCCTGCACTGTGGGCCCCTTCTGCACCATCGGCTCCGAGGTCGTGCTGGGCGAGGGCTGCAACCTCATTTCGCACGTCGTCCTCGACGGCCACACCCGTATTGGCGCGCGCAACACCTTTTATCCCTTCTGCTCGGTAGGCGTGGCTCCGCAGGACCTGAAGTACAAAGGCGAACCCACCGAGACTGAACTGGGCGACGACAACACCATCCGCGAGTGCGTGACCGTGAGTCGCGGGACGGTGGGCGGGGGCGGCATCACCCGGCTGGGCTCCAACAACCTGCTCATGGCCTACGCCCACGTCGGCCACGACAGCCTGATCGGGAGCCATTGCATTCTGGCCAACTCCGCCACTCTGGCCGGACACGTCACGCTGGAAGATTATGTCACCCTTGGAGCCTTCTGCCCGGTGCATCAGCACTGCGTGGTGGGGGCGCACGCCTTCATCGGCGGCGGTACGATCGTTACCCAGGACGTGCTGCCTTTCTCGCTCACCTCCGCGCGGCGCGAAAACAAAGCCTTCGGCATCAACAAGATCGGCTTGCAGCGCCGGGGCTTCTCATCGGAGCGGCTGCAGACGCTGCAAAGGGCTTTCCGCGTCCTGCTGGCCTCCAAGATGAACACGTCGCAGGCGATGGAAAAGCTGCGCGGCCTGGAGGGGGAAGACGTGGCTCTCTTGGTCCGTTTTCTGGAGCGCAGCGAGCGCGGCGTGATCAAGTAGCGCCTGTTGGACTCAACCGGTACTCTGCCACGCCCGCCTTTTAATTTCCCGGTGAAAGGGCGGCCATCAAGTCGGCAACCGCCCGTATCTTCAGCCGAGATGCGGCCGCTGCCAGACGGCGGCGTCGAAGCGGTGCCGGCAGGCGTAGCCCTCTTCCTGGTAGAGCTGGATGGCGTTGGTATTGGCCTCGGTGACGGTCAGAGAAATTTCGCTGGCGCCCTGGCGCACGAAGCCCGAAGCCGCCACGGAGAGCAGCAGGCGCGCGAGGCCGCGGCGGCGGTAGGCGGGGTGAACGCAGATTTGGGTGATGTGCCCGCTCTGCGGACTCACCCGCGAGCCCAGTACCAGGGCCACGATTTCGCGGCGGACGCGGTCGAATACGACATGCGAAACCGGGGCGGAGAAGACCCCGCAGCCCGAGTAGCGGACGATGTTGTTGAGGAACCGCGTAGACCCGTAGATGGTTCGATACTGATCGTTGATCAAGCTGTCGGGGTGGGCGTGGTACGCCTCGCAGATCAAGCGGGCGGCGGCGGACAGGTCCTGATCGCTCCACGGCCGCAGTTCCATCCCGCTGGGGAGCTCGACTTCGGGCTGCACGCCATGGCCCTGTAAAGGCAGCACCATGAAGAGGCGGCGGAAAACTTCGAAACCCGCCTCCTGAAAGATGGCGGAGTGAGAGCCGGCGGGGTGCAGCAGCAACTGCGACTCGATGCGTTCAACCTGGGGCGAGTTGAGCAGCAGCTCCAGCAGGTGGTGGAGCAGGGTCTCTTCGATTTTCTGCGCGGATCCGCCGCCGTCGGCGGAGCCGGCCAGGGCGAAGACCTCGCCGATGACCGCCTTGGTCTCCTCATACACGCTGAACACGTAACCGATGGGTTGATCGGATTCCAGCGCGGCATAGCCGGGGAGCATGCGGCTGTCCAGGTACTGCATCAGCAGGCGCGCGGAGGCGCGGTAGTCCCAGTGCAGGCGCTGCTTCCACAACTCGCCTTCGGCATCCAGAAGAGGACGCAGGCTGGGCGCCGCAAAGTGGCGCAGGTCGAGGATCTCGATGGAGGTTCCGGCTGCCATTCTGTTGTCCACTTAGACGCAGCAAAGCGCGCTGACGACGCTCAGCGGGCTGTGCCTTATCGGGCGATGGTGGCTTCGGTCCATCGCGCGCCCGGCTACTCGGGGGCGCAACCGAAGCGATCAGCGCTTCCCGACAAGATACACTTCCAGTCCCCGTTCCGGCCAGGGAAACAGTTCCTGGTATTGGCGGCCTTGGAGATAGTCGGCCAGAGCCTCCTGGGAATGCAGGTCGATGCCGTGCTTTCCGGTGATCCGGACTACCAGGATGTGCTGCTGGGGCGGCACACCGGTTTCCTCGTAATTCACCACCTCGTGGTTGCGATAGAACGACAGGCCGTATTCCATGTCGCGCCGCACCCGGAACACCGCTACGGTCTCGGTCGGCGGAGCAATCTCGGCCAATCGCTGGGCGAGGGGGCGTGCGGAGTAGGCCCGATCCAGCACATGGATCACATGCTTGGTGGAGGGAATTGCCGGAATGCCGAAGAACGGTCCCACGCCATAGAGGTAGAGCAGCAGAACCACCAGGACGGAGCAGGTGGCCAGGCGCAGGTGCGCGAGCCCGAAGGCGTTGGTGACCACCAGAATGAAGAGCGCCGCGCCGCAGGCCGCGGCTCCCGCCGCAAAGACTGCCTTCCCGGGGGGCATGCTGGCTCCGTGCAGCACAAACCAGGGAAGCAGAAGGGTGACCGCCGTCAGGATCGCGCAAACCGCGGCATGGCCGTTGAGCAGCCAGGGATTCAAGCCCGCACGGCGCCGGCGGAAGATGTAATCGCCGGTGAGAATGGTGATGGGCGGAATCGACGGCAGAATGTAGCCGGGCAGCTTCGACTGCGAGAAGCTGAAGAAGAGAATGGGGATGAGCGCCCACAGAACCAGGAACTCAGGGAAGGCGTCGCCCGGCCGGCTTACCTCTGGTTCTTCCTTGCGGGAATGGCGCAGCCGCCACTCCGCCACCGAGGTCTGCACCCCATCGACCAACGCGCGAATCGCCACCACCGACCAAGGCATGACCGCCAGGATGACGACGATGATGTAGTACCACATCGGCTGTTTGTGCCGATACAGATTGGTGCCAAATCGCTCGAGATTCTGCTGGAGGAAAAATTCGTGGAAAAACGTCGGGTTCTGA
Source organism: Acidobacteriota bacterium (assembly GCA_021828835.1). Classification (GTDB taxonomy): domain Bacteria; phylum Acidobacteriota; class Terriglobia; order Terriglobales; family Acidobacteriaceae; genus Telmatobacter. The sequence goes on from JAJZCY010000057.1 coordinate 9,192, forward strand.
TGCTGGACCGCGACGAACCAGGGCAGCACAATGGCGAAATACAGCAGGATGCCGGGCCACCACAGCGTGCGCGGCACAATCTTCCACTCGCGGCGTAACAGCGCGAAGGAGAAGATGATCAGCAGCGCCAGAAACGGCGCGACGGGCCCTTTAGCCAGCGTAGCCAGGCCGGTGAAGAAATAAATGTCGTACAGCCAGAACTTGGATCCGGTCTCGTACCAGGCGTACCAGCCTAGCAGCCCTATACAAAGCGGAGCGGCCAGTTGCATGTCTGTGGACGCGCCCCGCGAGAAGCCCAGAATGCCGGCGCATGCCACGGTGATCAACGCCGCGTCCAGGTGTCCTCCCGGCCGGAATCGTCGCATGTGCAGGTAGATCAGGCAGATCATGACGAACGCGAAGGTCGTCGAAGGCAGACGCGCGCTCCAGTCGTGAACGCCGAAGTCCTGGAACAGGAACATTGCGCGCCAGTAGTAGAGGGCTGGCTTTTCCAGCCAGGGGCGGCCGTACAGATAAGGAGTTACGCAGGCGCTCAGCTTGCCCTTGAGGGTGTGGGCGGCGTCGAACCGCTCCAGCATCTCGTGCGCGATCTGGGCGTAGCGCGGCTCATCGGCGCCTACCAGGCCCATGCCGTCGCCGCCCAGAATGGGCGTGAGGCCGTACATCAGGAAGTAGAGCGTGAAGGCGAGAAAAACCACTGCCTCACGCGTCGTGGCCCAAGCCAGAAATCGCTTGCCACGGCTTCTCAACGCATCGTCTCGCGGAAGTTCCGGGGCAGGCGGTTGCAGTCCAGTTTCCATTCCAGCAGTTCTCCAAAGGACGGAGGCTGTTCGCAGAATTCCATCTCGTTTTGCTTCGAGAGGCTTATTTTTCAGACAAGCTGAGCCGCGCGCCGGCTGCTCCAGGTGGGATGCAGATCATTCGCGCGACAGGGACAAGGCTAACAGATCGGGGCGCCGGAAGCGGAGTACCTAAGAAGCTGCGCGGAGGTTGTCCAGGCCGCGAGAACGCCGCCAATCCGGCGGGCCCAAGGGCCTCCTGCCACCGGCATTCCCGCCTGACCTGCTCCAGGCTCCCATGGAGGCTGGGGGAAGGCGGGGTATGGAACGCGGCCGTACAGACGACACGCAGATCCGATCTGTTGTCCGGGATGGAGCCGGGCTTAGCGGGCCGGAAGCGCAGCGCGCAGAGCGGCGAGAATCTGGTCGCGGGCACGGGCCAGGGGCCCATTCAGAGTGCAGCCGGCTGCGTTCTGATGCCCTCCGCCGCCCATGCTCTCGGCGAGGGCGGCGATATTGAGCCGGCCCTTGCTGCGCAGGCTCAGCCGGATCTTGCCATCGGGCAGTTCGCGCAGGAACGCGGCGGCTTCCACACCCGAAATGCCTACGGCAAAGTTCACGATCCCCTCACAGTCCTCGTCGGCCGCGCAGGTGCGCACCATGTCCTGATGGGTGACCCAGAGCCAGGCGAGCGGCCCCTCGCGGTGCAGGTTGTTCAGCGCTGAGCCGTGCAGCAGCATCTTCGAAAAGGGCGCGGAGAAGCAGACATCCTGGGCGATTTTGACGGGATTGGCCCCCGCCAAGACCAGATCCCGCGCCAGTTCGAAGGTAGAGGCCGCCACCGAACCGTAGCAGAAGCCGCCGGTATCGGTCAGGAGGGTGGTGTAGAGGCAGGTGGCCATCTCCGGCGTGATCCGCGCGCCGGCGGCTACCGCCAGGCGGTGCACCATCTCGCCCACGCTGGGAGCGGTCTGATCGATCCAGTTTACGTGCGCGTAGGCGCGGCCGCTGAGGTGGTGATCGATATTGACGAGCAGCGAGCCATCGAGGCCCTCGATGCCGGAGCGCTCCAGCCCGTCGCACTCGAGCAGAAGGATTGCGTCATAGCGCTGGTCGACGCGCTCGGCTGAGCGGATGGATCCTGCGCCGGGCAGGAAACGATAGAGCTGGGGCATCTGGCCGGCGATCACCAGGTCGGCCTGCTTGCCCATCTGGTGCAGCAGCATGCCGCATGCCAGGATGCTGCCCAGGGCGTCGCCGTCGGGACGGGCGTGGGAGGTGACCAGAAACCCCTGTCCGCGCTGGACGACCTCGAGCACCGCCTGGAGCGAGTTGGTGCTGGCCGCAGCAGGGGCAGCCACCTCAACAGGGGCTGCCCCGTTCACCAGGGTGCTTTCAGGGTGGTCGTGCTCCGGATTCGAGTAGGGCGAGCTCATCCGTTAGCTTTTGTGTCCTCCTGGGCAGGAGGCTCGGCTGGCGGCTCAGGCTCGGGGGCGCGGGCGGCCTGCTTGCCCGCCCATTTCTGGCTTCTGGTCAAGAGTTCGTCGATACGGGTCTGGTAGCGGCCGGAGCGGTCGGCAAGAAAGGAGAGCTCGGGCACGTGCCGGACGCCCATCCGGTCCTTTAACTCATGGCGGATGTAGCCCTTGGCGGATTCGAGGGCGGCCAGCGTGTTGCTCTCGGCCTTGGCCATGTCGGGAACAGCGTTGTCGATGGCGACGTAGACGCGGGCGGACTTGCCGCCTGGATTCAGCGCCACCTCGCTGACATAGCAGGAGGCGATGCGCGGATCGGAGAGCTCGCCTTCGATCATCGCACCGATCTCTTCGCGAAGGGTTTCGGCAACCCGGTCCTGGTGGTGTTTTCGTGCTCTGTGTTCCGGCATGGGGCCTCTTCTGGTCGAGGAAAACCTATCAGGATAGCAGACGCGGAGGGAGCAGGCGGTAAACCCGCAGTCGCGCTAGTAGCCAAGGTGTTTATCGACGATGTTTTCGAGCTGTTCACCCTTCCGGAACCGGTCGTACTGGCGCAGGAAGAGGTGCATGGCCTGGTCGAACCAGTCGTGGGTGTGGTCGGCGGTGTGGGGCGAGATAAAGACATTCTCGAAGGACCAGATGGGATCGTCCGCGGGAATCGGCTCGTGCTCGAAGACGTCCAGGCCCGCGCCGCGAATCTTCTTCTGGTTGAGAGCGGTGATCAGCGCCAGTTGATCGATGACCGGGCCGCGGCCGACGTTGATGACAACCGCGCCGGTCTTCATGGCCGCGAAGGCGGCGTCAGAGAGCATGTGGCGCGTCTCGGGCGTGAGCGGCGCGGAGACGATTACGTAATCGCAGCACCCCAGCATCTCGTGCAGGTCCGCGGGCTTGTAGAACTGCTCGATGAGCGGATCGCCTCCGGCAGGCGCGTGGCGCTTGAGCGCAAGAACCTTCATGCCCATGGCGTGGGCGCGGCGGGCAACGGCGCGGCCGATGTCGCCGTAGCCCACGATTCCGGCGGTCTGCCCGGCGATCTCGTCCACATCGAACTCCTCCCAGCGATGCGCCGCCTTGTTGCGCAGCATGCGGGGGAAATCCTTGGCGAAGTAGAGGATCATGGCCAGTGCAAACTCGCCGAGCGATTGCGAGAAGACGCCGGTGCCATTGGTGAGCGGAACCGGGCTCGAGACCAGCTCCGGGAAAAGAATCGTATCGAGGCCGGCCAGCCGCGAGTGGATCCACCGGACCTCGGGATGGGCGAGAAAGGCGGCGCGGAGCAGGTCGCGCGAGCCCGACCAGAGCAAGATGGCGGCGGCGTTGCGCGGCGCCTGGGCGAGCTCAGCCTCGCTGTGGACGATGAGGTGAGGGATGTTGCTGAGACGGGCGAGCTGGGGACTGTCCTGCCGAGCGAGGACAAGAACGAAAGGGGAATCCGTCACCTGTTAGCCTCCAGGGAAGCAGCGGCCCAGGTTTGTGCCTGGGCCGCCGTGTTGATGCGCTGTGCGAATGGAGGGCGATCCTCTAGCCCCGGTCGCGGCGGGGTGGCCCGCCTTTGCGGAAGCTGCCACCGGGGCGGCCGCCACCGAAACCAGGGCGGCGGTTCTGCGGTCCTCGCCCATTGCTCGGGCGGCGTTCACGCTCCCCTTCGGGACGAGACGAACCTTCGCGCCGCGGACGGTCTTCGCGCTGGGGGCGGGCTTCGCGATTACCGCCGGGACGGCCCTCCTGCCGGTTCCAGCCGCGTCCTTCGCCGCCTGGGCGAGCCGGACGTGCGGGCCGTTCTCCGCGGGGTGCGCCTTCCTGCCGTGGCCGAAATTCGCGGCGAGGACGCTCCTCGCGGCCAAACGCCTCGCGCTCACGGGGCGGACGCTGGCCGAAGCCGCCGCCGCGGTTGAAGCGGGGACGTTCGCCGCGTTCGCCGCCACGCTCCTCGGCGGGACGCTCGCGGCGCGCTCCGAAGCGGGATGGCCCGCTGCGTTGCTCGCGCGGTCCGCCGAAGCGGTCTTCACGCTGTCCTTCAAAGCGCGGGCGCTCTTCGCGCGGTCCGCCGGGCCGCTCTGTCCGTGGGCCGCCAAAGGGCCGCCGTTCTCCGCGATCGAATCCCGGCCGCTCAAAGCGGCGTCCGCCCTCGGGGCGCGGTCCGCCTTCCCGCCGAGGGCCGCTTTCGCGGCGAGGACCGGCTTCTCGGCGAGGGCCACCGTCGCCGCGTTCCGGCCGCTCGAACCGCGGCCGCTCTTCACGTCGGAATTCTCCTGCCTCGCGGCGTGGGCGGAACGAGCGCTCTTCGCGCGCCCCTTCGGGCCGTGGACTCCGTTCGCGGTAAGGCCGTGAGAAGGATGGAGCGCCTGATTCCCGGCGTGGCGGCCGGCCTTCGGGGCCTCTGCGGGGACGGAAACCGGAGCGTTCTTCCGCGGGACGGCCGGCCTCCTTCGGCAGCAGAGTGTCGGCGCGAGGCCGTTTCGGTTTCAGCTTGCCCTCCGCAGTCAGCCGCAGTGCCTGAATCTCTTCCGGGTGGAGCTCGCGGATCTGCCCCGGCTCAACGTCGAGGACCAGCGGACCGTAGGCTACGCGGCGAATCTTTTCCACGTAGTGGCCGATGGCCTGGAACATCTTGCGCAGTTCGCGGTTGCGGCCTTCGGTCAGGATGACCTCGAACCAGGGATTCTCACCCTGGCGGATTTGGCGAATCTGAGCGGGAGCAGTGCGCACCCGGCCGGAGCCCTGCTCGCCACGCTCAATGCTGACCCCCGCGCGGAGGCGCTCGATGGCGTCGGCGCCGGGCTGGCCGGCTACCTTGACCACGTAGATTTTTTCCACGCCCGAGGCGGCGCGGGTGAGCGCGTTGGAGAGCTCGCCGTCGTTGGTTACCAGCAGCAGGCCCTCGCTCTGAAAGTCGAGGCGGCCCACCGGGTAGAGGCGCTCAGGCACTTTCTCAAAGAAGTGCATCACGGTGGGGCGGCCCTCGGGATCGCTGACGGTCGTGACATAGCCCTTGGGCTTGTTGAGCAGGAAGGTGCGGTGGCGGACGGTCGTCTGGAGCAATTTGCCATCCACGCGGATGTGGTCGCGCCCGGGATCAGCCTTGGCGCCGAGCTGGGTGATCACCTGACCATTGACGATGACGCGGCCGGCGACGATCATCTCCTCGGCGTGACGGCGGCTGGCGACGCCCGATTGGGAGAGGATCTTCTGGAGCCGTTCGAGGTGCGGCTCGGGGCGGGGCTCGGCCGGTTCTGTCTCCGGCTCCTCTTCAACCGGGGTGGAGGGAATTTCGGCAGCCGCTGCGGCCTTCTTGCGCGATTTTGCTTCGCGGCTCGGGCGCGCGGCGGGCTCCATCTCCGGCTGGCCCTGCTCGGCCTCGGAGGTGACGTCGGCGCGGTACGCCTCCATCATGGCGGCAGGCTCGCTCTGGGTTTCCTGCGGCGCCTTCGATTCCGCAGCGACAGGCGCCTCCACCTCTTCAATCTGGATCCTGGATTTGGCGGTGCGCGTAGCCTTCTCAGCCGGGGCGGCAGCCTTCTTCGCGGCCGTCTTTTTGGCAGCAGGCTTCTTGGCCGGTGCGGTTTCTGCGGCAGGCGCGGCTTTTTTCAGAGACGCTTTTTTCGCGGGAGCGGATTTGGCGGCCGACGATTTTGCCGGTGCAGTCTTTGCGGCGCGCGGTTTCCTGGGCTCCGGATCGGACTTGGATTTGCCGCCGGATTTCGTTGACTTTGTGCTCATTGTGATTGCCTCGCTCTACTCCGCACCCGGCGGCGCGGGCTCAGAGGGGTTGGATTCCGGTTCGGGTTCGGGCGACTCGCCCGCAGGCTCAGCGGCTTCGGCTAAAGGGATTTCGCCGCCCGGCTCTTCGCTCGCGTTTTCATCCAGCTCGGGCGACTCGGCGCGGGCTGCGCCTTCGCTGGTTGGCGCGGCAGGGTCGATCTCGTCCAGCTCGCTCGCCGCCATCTTCTCGAACTCCTCCATCGAGGGCAGCTCAGCGAGATCCTTGAGGCCGAAGCGCATGAGGAACTCTTTGGTGGTCTTGTAGAGGATAGGCCGGCCGATGACCTGTTTACGGCCAGCGGTGGCGATCAGCTTGCGCGCCAGCAGCGAGCCGAAGACGCCGGAAGAATCGACACCGCGAATCTCGTTGACTTCGGGCGCGGTGACGGGCTGCCGGTAGGCGATGACGGCCAGGGTTTCCAGAGCCGGGAGCGAGAGCTTGAGGGGCGGCTTCTGGCTTTTGATGAAGGCGCGCACCGAGTCGTGGAATTCGGGCTTGGTGGCCATGCGGAATCCGCCGGCGATTTCGCGGATCTCAATGCCGCGAGCGTCGGTGGCGTAGGAGGCGACGATTTCGTCCATGAGCTGGCGGAGGACAGCGCGTACCTCGCGGTCGCGCTGGCGGGCGGCCTTGCGAAGCTCCTCTTCCGAGGAGGCCGCGGGCTCGGCTTCGGCGGTCTCTGCCGGTTCGGCCTCGGATTCCTGCGCCGGCTCTTCGTCCGGCTGGGCAGCTTCGGCAGCAGGCTGTTCGGAGGCGGGCTCGATCACCGGTTCTTCGGCCGAGACGTTATTGGTGTCCACGTAGTCGAAGGCGGCGTTGACCGGGTCGGCGGCCGCTTCGGTGTTTTCCTGGGCTTCGGCGGCCTGGGCGGCCTCCTGCTCGGCCTTCCACTCCAGGGCCTCATTGCCGAAGAGCATGGCGAGCTGCGCCATCGTGACCGGTTCCTCGGCGGCGTAAATCACTGCTTCCAGTTTGGCTTTCAGACTCATGCGTACACAGGCACCATTCTGTATCGTACCGGATGCGGCGGCAAGGTGCGGGCGGACGGATCTGCGGAAATTCCCGGATCAGGCCGTCAGCCGACCTTTTTTGAGATCACTGGATTGGGTCCGGGCAGTGCCGTCCGGGGCACCCCGACGCCTTTGGGGCCGCGAAAACGGCAGGAGACCCGGTCCTCGGCTACCAGGCTTCGAAGCGCACGTTCCGGCCGCGATCAAAGATTGAATGTTTTCTAAAGCTTTCGTCGTGGCGATGGGGAAAGTCGTTGCGGAAATGTGCCCCGCGGCTCTCGGTGCGGGCAAGGGCAGAGAGCAGGATGGAGCGGGTGACGTGGCAGAGAGAGTGGGCTTCCGACAAGCGGCGCGAATTGGGCGCAGGCTGGGCTCCCCTGGCGGCAGAGATTTGGTGGAGACGGAATTCGCAGGCCGAGAGATCCTCGAGCCCGGCGCGCATGGAAGCTTCCTCGCGCAGCAGGCCGGCGTGAATCCACATGGAGGACTGCAACTCGCCCATGAGCGATTCCACCTGCTGCTCCTCGGCGGGAGAGAGCGGCTGCCATGGTGCCGGCGCCGCAGCCGGTTTTTGGAGCGGCAGGGCATCGGCCAGAATGGCCTGGGCAGCGCGGGCTCCGAAGACAAGCCCTTCGAGCAGCGAGTTGGACGCAAGGCGGTTGGCGCCGTGGACGCCCGTGCAGGCGGCCTCGCCAGCGGCATAGAGCCCCGGCAGAGTGGTGCGGCCATCGAGGTCGGTGCGGATGCCGCCCATCAGATAATGTGCGGCGGGGCGAACGGGGATGAGATCGCGCGCAAGATCGAGGCCGTACCGGGCCAATGCGGCGCTGATGCCGGGAAAGCGCTGGTGCAGGTCGATGTCGTGCACATGGCGCATGTCCAGATGGACCGGGCGCTGGGCGCCGTTTTCCCCGATTCCCTCCCGCGCGATTGCCCGTGCGACCACGTCCCGGGGAGCCAGTTCGAGGAGTGTGTGGACGCCTTCCATGAAACGCTCGCCGCGGTCGTTGCGCAGCCATGCCCCCTCGCCGCGCAGCGCTTCGGAGAGCAGGAAGCGAGGCGCATCGGGCAGGGAGAGGGCGGTGGGATGGAACTGGTAGAACTCCATGTCGGCCAACTCGGCGCCGGCCACATGAGCCAGAGCGATGCCGTCTCCGGTGGCGACCGCCGGGTTGGTGGTGTCGGAGTAGACCTGACCAGCGCCGCCGGAGGCGATGAGCACGGCACGCGCAGCGACGCGCTCGACGGGCTGCGCGGCCCCGAACGGACCCTCCTTGGCCAGCGCCAGATCGGCGCCGATGACGCGACCCTCTTCGACGACCAGGTTCGTGACCCGCGTCCACTCTACGAACCGGATGCGCTCGTGCGCGCGGGCGAAGGCGGCCAAGGAGCGGCTGATTTCGGAGCCAGTGGCGTCTCCGCGGGCATGCAGGATGCGAGGCAGCGAGTGCGCGCCCTCCCGGGTGCGGAGGAGTTGCCCGGCTTCTTTATCGAAGCAGGCACCCCACTCGATGAGCTCCGTGACGCGGAGCGGACCCTCGCGGACCAGGGCTTCGGCAGCAGGCTCAAAGACGAGTCCGTCGCCTGCCTGGATGGTGTCTTCCAGGTGCAGGGCAACGTCGCGATCGCCTTCCATGGCGACGGCGATTCCGCCTTGAGCATAATAGGTGTTCGATTCTCCGAGTGCTTCCTTGGTGACGACGAGGACCTCGCCGTAGCGGGCCAGCTCGATGGCCGCACGTAATCCGGCGACCCCGGCGCCCACAATCAGAAAATCCACTTGAGAGGCGTTTGGCATCCCTC
>JAJZCY010000325.1 GCA_021828835.1 Acidobacteriota bacterium
CTGTTGCCAGGCGCGATGGGTCAGCATCGCGGCCGGCGGGGCGCCGCGCTGATCGTCGGCCGGCATGAGCGTGCGCCCTGCATACGCCTGAATGCCGAAGGTCGAGAAGTAATTGCCGGACACATACTCGCCGTGCAGAGGCTTGGCCACTTCCCTGGCCCCGCCGCGCCGCACGCTGAACAGTTCGCGGCCTGCCTGGAATGCCGCCATCTGCTCGAACTCCGGCGCGGCCGCCTGGAAGCGCTGGTAGAGCACATACGGAAACAGCCCCCAGCTTCCTTCCGGGCCCATATTCACGCAGCAGTCGTTGCCTTCGCCCACGCGATACAAGCTGGCCGGATCGCTCACCGGCAGGGCTTTGAACAGGATGGTGTGAACCAGTGAAAAGATCGCGGTGGTGGCGCCGATTCCCAGAGCCAGGGTGGCGATCGCCGTGATGGTAAAGACGGGCGCCTGCCGCATCTGGCGCACAGCGTACAAAAAATCCTGCCGCAGAGTTCCCATGGCAATGCCTCGTGCAGGGCGATACGCAGAAGGGAGCCGCCAGGTTCCGATGGGGAAAATTGTCCGCGCATCAAGTGACCCGGGCCGCGGCCGAACTGCCAGCGGCAGGGCCACGCCTGGTACGGAATCTCCGGGGATAGCGCCAGTTCAGCGGCTGGCTAGCGAGACGGGCCGGCACTGTCGAATGTAGAGAAGCGCCGGTTCTGGCCGCTGATCTCGCTGCGCAATTCCTGCCACAGCTCGTTGGGAATTTTCAGGAAGGTCTCCACCACGGCGGGGTCGAACTGTGTTCCGGAACAGCGCAGAATTTCTTCGCGTGCGGCATCGAAGCTGCGCGCCTTGCGATAGGGACGGTCGCTGGTGATGGCATCGAGAGTGTCGGCCACTGCGAAGATGCGCGCTCCGATGGGAATCTCCCGGCCGCGCAGGCCGCTGGGGTAACCACTGCCATCGTAGTGCTCCTGGTGACAGAAGACGATCTCTGCGGCGCCGGCCAGAAACGGAATCTTGCGCAGCATGTGGTAGCCGCGGGCGCAGTGTTCGCGCATCACCTCCTGCTCCTCGGCAGTGAGTTTGCCGGGCTTGCGCAGGATCTCGTCGGGAATGGCCATCTTGCCGATATCGTGCAGGAAGGCGCCGCGGGCAATGATCTTGATCTCCCCGGGCGGAATCCCCATGGCCCGCGCCAAGGCAATGGTGTAGGCGGTCACGCGCTTGGAGTGCCCCTCCGTCTCCGAGTCCTTCAGATCGAGGGCGTCGCCCAACGCCTCCAGCGTCACATCATAGGAGTGCTCAAGATCCTCCATCGCGTGACGCAGCATGTCGGTGCGCGCGCGCACCATCTGTTCCAGGTTCTGCTGGTAGCTCTGGTTCTCTTCCAGAAAGCGGCGGTGCTCCAGCGCCCGGTCCACCGTATTGAGCAGGTGTTCGCGTTCAAAGGGCTTGAGGATATAGTCGTATGCGCCGCGGCGCATTGCGTCGATGGCCACAGCGATGTCGTGGATGGCGGTGACCATCACGACGGGAATGTTGGGGTATTTGGTGTGAATCTGCTCCAGCAGCACGATGCCGTTCACATCCTGCATCACGATGTCGGTGAGCACCAGATCAAACGTGGTGGTTTGGAGCGCCTCATGCGCCGCCCGCGCGCTCGAAGCCAGTTGCACCTCGTGACCCTGCCGCTCAAGGATCGAGCCCATCATGGCGCGAACATGAGTCTCGTCGTCAACGACGAGAATCCTGGCGCTCCGGGAGCCGCCGCCGGCGAGGCCGCGGTCCTCTGGCAGCCTGCCCTCGGTCACACCCGTTCTGGGCTTATGCGATTCTGACAGGTTCAACACGAACGGCCTACCTCCGCGGCCTGTTACCCCATCTCCCGGCCTGCCGGGGAAGGGGCCCCGGGGCTCGCCCGCCCAATCTCTCCGGAGCACGCCTGGAGATTGAACCGAACAGAGTCAGCCAGCCTGAATGTATCACTGCCGCGGAGTCGTCTCAATGCTTCCCCTTCACCCTGGGATGACACGAAAGTTGCAGCGTCTCGGGCAGCTTGAGAGCGGCTGGAGATGGCTCCTATCATACAAGTACGGCACAGCGAGCAGGTACGGTTCCGTTTTTCTTTTTATCGGATCGAAGCGGAAATGTATGAATTTTCTGTAGGGAACTTCTGAGGGCGATATGCCGCAACCACTCCATCAGTTCGATACCCATCGGGAGTAGCCGCGGCGCAGGAACTCAGGCGTTGCCGGAGCGCTTGGCATCGCGCTGCGCCTTGCGCGCGGCCGCCCAGCCTTCCTTGGTCACCTGCCGGCCGCGCCCCACCGCCAAGGCGCCCGCCGGAACGTTCTTCGTAATGCAGGATCCAGCTCCGATGTAGGCTCCGTCTTCGACCGTGATGGGGGCTACCAGAGTGGTGTCGCTGCCCACAAAAACACCTTTTCCAATACGGGTCACGTGCTTGTTGACACCATCGTAATTGCAGGTGATGGTGCCTGCGCCCACGTTGGTCCCCTCCCCCACCTCGGCATCCCCGATGTAGCTGAGATGGTTCACCTTCGCTCCTTTGTCGAGCCGGGCCTTCTTGGTCTCCACAAAATTGCCCACGTGCGCGTTCTCGCCGATCTCGCTGCCCGGGCGCATGTGCATGAAAGGACCGATGCGCGCGCCGTTGGCGACGCTGCTATCGGTCAGAACGCAGCTCTGCCGCACCAGCACGTCTTCGCCCAAGGTGCAGTTCTCAATCACACAGTAGGAGCGGATCAGGCAGTCGGAACCGATTTTTGTCGTTCCGCGCAGTTGCACAAACGGTTCGATCACGGTGTCCGGCGCGATCTCCACTCCGGATTCAATCACACAAGTCTCCGGCCGGAAGATGGTTACGCCGGAAGCCATGAGCCGCGCCACAGTTGCCTGGTTCATGTGCGCATCCAGTTCCATCATCTCGGCGATGGTGTTGGCACCCAGGATCTCGCCCGCGTCCTGCGCCT
>JAJZCY010000326.1 GCA_021828835.1 Acidobacteriota bacterium
TTCTTCTCCGCGGCACGCGGCTGGATACCGAGGCGCTCTACCGGCGCGAGGGCCCGTACGAGTATTGCAAGGGAACCAACCCTCGCGCGCTCGCCGCGCTCGCCGCGGGCATCCTCGCCGCTCTGATCGGTCTTGTCCTGCCAGGCCTGCGCTTTCTATACGACTATGCGTGGTTTGTGGGTTTCGGCGTGGCGGCGCTGGTGTATATCGTGTTGATGGGGACTGCGCCCAGGGTGGGCGGAGCGACGCCACTGGCCCAACGAATCAAGGTGCGTGGTCTGGATAAGGTGCTCGATCCGGCTTTGGGCAACAGCGCCGGGGCCAAAGCACGCACCCTTCCCACGCCGGAGTGCAATTCTTAGCCTGTATTTGTCGCCAACACTGTGTTGCCGGCGCTTTGAGGTAGCGCAATTTCTTGTGGATCGTTTTGAAGAATGGGGTTGGCAGGCCACGGTGGTTTGTGGCTGCGGAGGGCTGGTTCGGAGGGTCGCTCATGCAGAACTTAGTAGAAATCCCGAGGTGGACGCTCAGGAGCGGACGACGGGAAGCGTGGTAAGGCGGAGCTGCGTGGAGCCTGAGGGAACCATGCGCCTGGTGGCGGCTGGATCGGGATTGCGCATCTCGTCGGCGGTGGGCATGTCGCCGGGGGTCTTGACCGTGACGAGATCGCCGTTGGGCAGCGTCGGCGGTTCGGCGATCCAATCAGCTTGCCACGCCGGCAGACGGCGGAGGGGCAGTTCCAGATGGACCGGCGCGTGACCGGTGAGGAAAGGGTTGTCACCCATGTGCGATTCAACGACCTTGATCTCGCGGAGACGCTCGGCTAGGGACACATCGATGCCGTAGCGCCACTCGCTCCGCGGATAGAACTCGACGGCGGGGATGTTGGAGATGTAGAGGCCGTAGAGCACCTTCTCCACGGCGGGCGTGTCGTGGGTGAGTTCGACACGCTTTTCGGCGATATCGACGGAATAGAGCAGCGGGCCGCGCGTTACGGCCATCGCGCAGGCGTCGTACCACGGCTCCATGCGCACCTGCATGGGCAGGGTGAGCAGGACGGTGTCGCCGTTGCGGAAGGTGCGGGTGAGGGCGGCGAAGGAGCCGGCGGGAGTATCGGCCGCGTAGGGCTTTCCGTTGACCTCGATGCGCGCGCCAGAGCACCAGCCGGGAATGCGCAGTTGCAGCGCGAGTTGAATAGGGTGCGCCGTGCGTACCGTAAAGTGGACCGTCTCGCGGAAGGGATAGTCGGTCTGCTGCAGGATCGTGACGGGCTGGCCGCCGACCTGCGTGTTCAGCTCGCTCGGGCCGTAGAGCACGGCCGCCAGCGCGCCCTGGGGCGTCTTCATCCACTGGCGGGCGACGTAGTTGGGCATGGCGCGGCTGACGTTGCCGACGCAGCATGGGGTGTCGTGCGCGGCGCGGTAGGACATGCGGGTGCATGCGAAGCGTCCGCGGCTGGAGAGGCTGGTACACAGCACCTGGTTGGCGCCGGAGAAGTACTGCGCCTGCTTGAAGTCCTTGGTGACCGCGCCGGGCAGCGCGTTGAAGAGAACGCGCTCGATGCGGTCGGCCCAGCGGGCGTCGCCATCGGCCATGAGGCAGTAGCCCATGCTCCAGGACCAGTCGGTGAGGTCGCAGGTCTCGTGCAGCGAGCCAAAGACTGAGGGGCCGATGCTCTCCGAGCTGACCATGCCGCCGTCCGGCATCATGGCCTCGGCGATGGCCTTGCCGTAGGCGGCCTGGGCCAGGCGCAGGGATTCGGTGTCGCCGGTGTAGAGGTAGTCGAGCGCGAGAAGCTTGAGCGTCTCCGCGGCGGTGACGCCGTGCTGGTGGAACGGCTGATCGGCGTGGACATTTGCCGGCGAACACCACGAGGCATCGCTGGTGCTTTCCTGATAGACGCTGCGCGCGTAGGCGAGCAGGCGCGGGTCGCCGCTGCGCGCATAGAGCCAGAGGGCCTCCTCTGCGTTCACGCCGTCGCGGTCATGCGTGCGGGCATTGGTGGTGAGGTAGCGCTCCATGATGCGCACCAGCGCCTGCGACTCCGCAGCGCCGGGCGCGTCGGAGATGGTGGCCAGCAGGCCCCGGCCGATGACGGCGTTGGGCCATCCCCAGACGCTGGCGCCGTAGCCGCGGGCGGTGGAGTTGGCAAGGATGTAGTCGAGCGAGGCGCGGTGCAACTGGCGGACGCGATCATTTTCCACCAGCAGACTGAGGCGCGAGGCCGCGTCGAAGAAGTAGCCGTTCTGCTCATAGGGCCACCAGATCTCGCCGTGCTTGACGGGCGGCGGTCCGATGACGCCCGCAAGCTGGCAGGTGTCGTAGGGAAAGGCCATGCTCTCCGGATGCCCGGAGAGGCCGTCGCACTGGCCCAGCAGCCAGCTCTTGAGCCAGCCCCGCGGGCGGACCGCTCCGACGGGGAGTTCCTGAAAAACGCCATAATATTGGGGCGCGGGGGCGTCGTCTGCAACGGCCGTGCGCGGCAACCACGGGGCGAGCGAGAACAAGCCGAGAAGACGAAGGACGCTGCGGCGATCAAGCGAGGAAGCTGCGGGCGCGGAGGAAGACACGGCTGCGGAGGAGATCTCCGAGGAATGGCTCATGATCAACGTTCCCTCTTCCTATGAAAGTAAACATTTCTCTTCGCAATCGCTACTTCTTCTTTCCTAATTTGAGGATAGCGGCGGCGGGGTCGAAGAGGGAGGGGTCCAGGGGCAGGTTGTACTCGACGTTGGTGAGGAAGCACTGGTTGGTCATCTCTCCGTTGTGGTAGTGGGTGATGGTGAGCGGCGTGGGCAGGCCCTGGATGGTGTGGTAGTCGTCGTAGGTCTCGGCGTCCTCGTCGAAATCCTTGAACTGCTCGTCGCGCCACTTGTAGCTGCGGCGCAGGGGGAGATGGGTGGAGGTGTCGAGGTCGAGCGTGACGGCATCGTTGTTTGCGCTGAGGATGGTGACCG
>JAJZCY010000327.1 GCA_021828835.1 Acidobacteriota bacterium
AACCGAAGTTGGGAGATGGGAAGAGCGTGGTCAGCGCATTGGCGGAGGTAGCGGCGATGGGGACGCTGTTGCAAGGAATGGGCGTGCCGTCGGGCTGATACACCTGCGACACACCTTGCGCGTTCAGGTAGGAGCAGAGATCGCCCTGCCGCATGGCCACCGAAGGAACACTCACCAGAATGGGCTGCTGCTTGGGCAGACGGAGGCCTTCGTAGCTTGTGAAGAAGAAGGTTCGGTTATGGCCGTTGTAGAGGCGCGGAATCGAAAGCGGACCGCCAAAGTAGCCCCCGAAGTTGTGCATGTGGATGGAGGGCTTGGTCAGCGCGAAGGGATCTCCCGCATTGAAGGCCGTGTTCTCTTCGTTATCGAACAGCCCGCCGTGAAAGACGTTGGTGCCGCTGCGCGAGATGGTCGTCACATCGGTGACACCGCCATACTCGGCATCGTTGTTGCTTTCACCCACCCGGATCTCGGCGATGGAGTTGAAGGACGGGAAAAGTTCGGTCGAGGGACCGCCATACTCCACGTTCATGGTGCTGATGCCGTCGAGCGTGTAGGATTGCAGCGCCGGAGTCGAGCCTGCGATGACCAGGTTATTGCTCTCGTCGGTCTGCACGCCGGGCTGCGTGGTCAGGGTCGAGTAGGCGCTGGTCGAGCCGGTGGAGCGGGAGTAGATCGCCACCGGCAGGTCCACCAGCGACTGCCCTGTCTTGGTCGCGGCGATCGAGGACTGATCCGTATTGATTGCGCCCGCGGATGTCCCGCGCACCGTCACCATGGTGGTTTCCGAACCGACCTTCAGATTGGCGTCGACGCGCACCACCTGGCGGGCCTGCAAGAGCACGTCGGTGAACGTCTGGGCCACGAAGCCCTTGGCCTCCACCGAAAGACTGTAGTGCGCCGGCTCCAGGTTCAGGAAGGAGTAGGATCCCTGCCCGCCCGTCCTGGCGGTCTGGGAAGTTCCGGTTCCGGTGTTGGTCAGGCGCACGGTAGCGCCCCCGATCACCCGTCCCGCGGGGTCCTTCACCGTGCCGATGATGCTTCCGAATGTCGACTGGGCCATGGCCGGCCTGGCTGATCCCAGCCCGGCAACAGCGGCTACCGCCATCATCACGGCAATCCAGAGCCTGCGACCGGGTCCAGATGGTGCCGCCGAACGCTTGCGCGCCACTTTCATCTCTGATTCCTCCATAAAATATGCTGCTTGCGGGTTAAGGACAGGGATCGCGCCGGGGCGGAAACGCCCATGGCGTCGGGTATGCCCACATCTCATGGCTGCTTCCGCTCTCCTGGGCTCGCCTGGAGCGAAACAACTCCGCGATCTTCCCCTGCCGCCCGCGAATCTGGCAATGTTTTTACGGTGATTTGACCTGTTAAACGCGGGTGACACTGTTTGTTTTCGTGTGCTATAAACACGGTAAATGGTTGGAAACTAATGTCGGCCAGCTCCACGCGACCGGAACCCGATTTGCAATGGTCCGGCGATGCGCGCTGGGAACTGATCCGCAGGATTGCGGCCAGTTCTCACCTCAAGGGGTCACCGCGTCTCTGCGAATTTCTCTTCTACGCAGCCGGATGCGCCATCCGGAATGCCCCCGAGGATGCCACCGAGCAGCAAATCGGAGTCCATGTTTTCGGCCGTCCTCCCGGCTACAACTCCAGCGAAGACAGCATCGTGCGCACCCACGCCCGTCTTCTGCGGCAAAAGCTGGCCAGCTACTTTGAAGAGCAGGGCGCAGCCGAAGAGATGGTGGTCGAGATCCCCAAGGGACGCTACCTTCCCGTCTTCGGCCCGCGATCAGCCGTCCCGCCTGAGGCGGAGGTTGTCCTGCCGTCCCAGCCCGCGCCCATTGCTGCATCGGCAGGGGCGGAAAGCGCTCCGGCTGCCGCTCGCCGAAGCCGCTGGTTGCTGGGCAGCGCAGTTCTGCTTTCTCTCGCTCTGATCGCCTTGGTGCTGTGGCGTCCGTGGCGAAGCCCACTTCCGGCGCGGTCGCCGGTCGAGGCTTTCTGGCGTCCGTTCCTCACCGGAACGCCGCCACTGGTTATTTACAGCAATGCTCTCTTTGTGGGCAGCGCGGCGCAAGGGCTGCGCTATGCGACACCCGGAGCCCAGATCCCTCCCGGGGGAGGCGACTACGTCGACACCTATACGGGAGTCGGCGAGCTGGCGTCGATCCACACGCTGACGCAGCTCTTCGACCAGTACCACGCCAATTTTGTGCTGAAGCGAAGCCTGCTGGTCACCTGGGACGAGGCTCAGTTGCGCAACCTGATCTTTATCGGGTCGCGCACGGAGAATCCCTCCCTGCGCGTGCTTTCCCCGACCACCGATTTCACCATGATGAGCGGGCCGGGCTTCGCCGGGATCGAGAACCACCACCCGCTCCCCGGGGAACCGGCGCTTTTCTCCCGTCCCGAGCATCCTCTGACCCGCGACTATGCCATCCTTGCCCTGCTCCCCGGCGTTACACCCGGGCAGCACGTTCTGATCTTCAGCGGGTTGATGACCTTTGGGACCCAGGCCGCCGTGGAATATGTGTGCCAACCCAATACGCTTTCCACGCTGCTGGCCAAAGTGCGCGCGCCCAACGGCGAGATTCGCCCCTTCGAAGCTGTCCTGGAGACTGAAGTGGGCGGCGGAGTCCCGCTGCAAACCCGTCTGGTCACCCTTCGAATCCATTGATTGCGCCGGCCTGTATCGCTGCGCAGCGCTGCGGCTGCGCAGAGCAGCGGCTGCGCTGCGCATGGGCTCCTGCACTGCTCATGCAAATTCGCTCGGGGAAGGACCGGCGGCGGGCAGGAAGATGGTGAAGGCGGTACCGTGGCGAACCGGCTCTGTAGAGGAGCGGGCACGAATGGAGCCGCGATGCTTCTCGATGATCTGCTTGCTCACCCAGAGGCCTAGGCCGGTTCCCGTTGAGGGCTTGGTGCTAAAGAAGGGCTCG
>JAJZCY010000058.1 GCA_021828835.1 Acidobacteriota bacterium
AGCTCCGGCGGCATGGCGCCGGTGTTGATGGGCACAAACGGCTTGTCTTTGCGCGGCGAGTTGGTGTGGATGGCCTTGGCGATCAGCTCCTTGCCGGTGCCGCTCTCGCCCTGAATCAGCACCGTGGAACGGCTGGGCGCCACCTGCGCCACCAGGTCGAAGACCCGCAGCATGGCATCGCTCTTGCCCACGATGTTGGAGAAGTTGTAGCGCTGCTTGAGGGTGCGCTTGAGCTGCAGGTTCTCTTCTTCCACGCGATGGCGGGCCACCGCGGCGCGGATATCGGCGAGCAGCTTCTCGTTGTCCCAGGGCTTCTGAACGAAATTCTCCGCGCCGGCGCGGATCGCCTCCACCACGTTGTCCACGGTGCCGTAGGCGGTGATCATGATGACCGGCATCTGCGGGTGCCGCTCGCGGATCTGGGGCAGAATCTCCAGGCCGCTCTGGCCGGGCATGGCCAGGTCCAGCAGCACCAGGTCATAGGCTTCGGCGTCCAGCATCCGCAGCCCCTCTTCGCCGTCGCAGGCCAGCGCGATGGAGTAGCCCTCCAGCGAGAGCAGCACCTCCAGGGATTCGCGAATCCCAGCTTCGTCGTCGATCACCAGGATTTTGGCCGGAACTTCAATGTCACTTGCGGCAGGTCCCGAGCCGTAGACGCTCACTTGAGACTCGACCTCAGGCATGGACAGGATTCCTCAACGCTGGAAACTCCAAATGAAAGGTTGTGCCAGTGCCCACCGTGCTCTCCACGTGGATCTTACCGGCGTGCTCCTGGATGATGCCGTAGGAGACGGACAGACCCAGTCCCGTGCCGCGCCGATCCCCCGGCCGGGGCGTGGTCTTGGTCGTAAAGAACGGATCGTAGATGCGCTTGAGGTGCTCCGGAGCAATACCGGAGCCGCTGTCGGCGACGATCGCCTCCACGTGACCATTGACGAGCGTGGTGACGCGAAGGTTACCACCGCCCGGCATGGCGTCTTTGGCGTTCAGCAGAAGATTGAGAAAAACCTGCTGCAATTTTCCCGGGTTCCCTTGAATGGCGGGCAGCTCCTCACTGAGATCGAGCTCCAGGGCGATCTTCGCCGTCTTGAACTGGTGCTCCAACAGAGATACGGTGTCTTGGATCACCTGGTTCAAATTTGTTTCGCGGAATTCGGTCGTGGAGGTGCGCGAGAAGTTCAGCAGGCCGTTGGCGATCTCCGACGCGCGGAAGCTCTGCTGGGTGATCTTGTCGAGCACCGGACTCAGGCGCGCATCGCCCTTGAGCTGCTTGGAGAGCATCTGCGCATACGAGGAGATGACGGCCAGCGGCGTATTGATCTCGTGGGCCACGCCGGCGGCGAGCAGCCCGATGGAGCTCAGCTTGTCGGCCTGGGCCAGCTGTGACTCCAGCGTCACGCGCTCGGTGATGTCGTCCACCAGGATGATGCGGCCCACTGAGACGAAGTCGCGCGACAGCAGCGGCGCGACCGCGATGTTCACGGTGCGCTGCTCGCCTGCCCGCGTGGTCAGCGGGAACTTGTACACCTGATGCACGCCGGGATCGTTGCGGAAGCGGTCGAGCGCCTCGATGAGCTCCAGCGGGAATACCGAGCGAAGCTCCTGGCCGAGAGCCTCGGCGCGGCTCAGCGCGTACATCGCCTCCATCTGCGCGTTCCAGCTCTCAATCCGGTCTTCCAGGTCGATGGCCAGGATGCCCACATTGATGGATTCGACGATGTTCTCGTTGAACTCCTTCAAGCGCTCGAATTCCCCGATCTTCTGTTCCAGGCGGGTGTAGAGACTGGCGTTCTGCAAAGCGATGCCGATGTAGCTGGCCAGCGACTCCAGCAATTGCACGTCTTCGCTGGAGAGAAAGTCGCCATGCAGCGTGCGGCCCAGGCCGATGACGGCAATGGTGCGGCTGGGCGCATGACCGTCGCCCAGATTCATGGGCGCGACACGGCAGGGCAAGTAGTAGTTCAGGTCCAGCAACGCCGCGGTGCGCTGCTCGTCCTCGGGCAGATGCAGCGCTGCCTGCGCGTTTTCAAGGAAGATGTGCGAATGGTCGCGGGCCCGGTCGAAGTCCAGGAAGCCGAGTGCCAGACGGCTCTGCGCCGCGTTGGCCTCAGGCGGCAAGCCGTGCTGCGCGGCCATGCGGAGCTTGCCGTCTTCCACCAGGAACACAGCCACCCGCGCCACCTGCAGAATGCGGGGCAGCCGGTGCACGATCGACTGAAGCAACGCGGTGAGATCCGTCTCCGAGCTCAGGCCGTGGCCGAACTCCACCAGCGCCTGCCGGTAGTCGTACCGGTGGCGGTCGAAGGCGCGGTCGATCCAGCCCTGAATGCGGCGCTTCAAGGGGTCGAACATGGCGGCCGTGGCAACCACCGCGATCACCAGCGTCCACTCCCTTACCGCCACCGGCACCGCGTTGTGGGCAATCACGCCCGCCAGCGCCACGATGGCGAAGTAGCCGCCCAGCAGCAGGCCGGTCGCGAAGATGTACGCCATGCCGCGCTTGAAGATCAGGTCGGTGTCCATCAGCCGGTAGCGCACGATGGCCCAGCTGAAGGTCAGCGGCAGAAACACCAGCGATAAGCCGGCCAGGTTGGTCAGCAGCCGCGGCGGATTCAGGTCCAGCAGGAACGGCACCGCATAAAAAAACGTGAACGGCAGCACCGCCAGCAGGGTTCCGCGGGTGACCCACTTCAACTGCTGGCGCAGCAGCGGCGAGTCGGCGCGGGCGTAGCTGCGTAGGAACAACAGCGCCGCCAGAATGTAATACACGGCCACATAGGCCGTCCCGAGCTGGTCCAGGCTATGTTTCAGCAGCTCCGTCGCCTGCCAGAAGTAAATGGCCCAGAGCCACAATCCCAGCAGCACCGCGCCCGGCGCATAGACCAGCGGCAACAGCCACCGCCGCCCCAGTTTCTTCAGCCGCTCTTGCGGGAAGCTCAGCGCAAAGTGCAGGAACAGGGCCGGTTGCAGTGACTCCGCCACAATGTTGGACCAGAAGACCGTCCAGTCCAGGCCATCCAGCTTGCCCGTGTATTTGAGCGCGTACCAGGCAAACGAGACCAGGCAGAAGAGATAGAAGTGCGTGGCCCGGTGCGCGCCCCAGCGTCGGAACAGCACATAAAATCCGATGATGAGGTAGATCAGGCCGATGATCCGCAGGCCCAGCGCCAGGCTCCGGTCCATCGGTACCGGAATCACCTTCACCGGGGTCTCGAGCGGAATGCCGTCGCGGGTGACGCTGTAGTTGATCAGTCCGTAGCTGCCGATGCGGTAGAGCTCTCGCTCAAGATCCGCAATGCGCGTCACCGGCAGGTCATCGACCGACGTCAGCAGATCATTTTTCTGGAGTCCTGCCCGCTCGCCGGGCGTATCCGGCAGCACCCGGTCCGCCACCAGGCCGCCCTTGGCTTCCCGCCACCATACTCCATCGTAGGGCCGGTCGAAGTGCCGCTCCGCCATCAGGTTCAGCACCGCCAACACCACCAGCGCGGCCGTAGCGAGCGCCAGCAGCCCGGTCTGAACACGGTTGAGCAGGCTGTTTTCCATGGGAAGCCCTTACATCCACTGAATTCCTAGCACGTCAATTGCCACGCGGGAAGGAGCCTCAAACGGCCGTACAGTGCTCTCCCAAGTCCCGGATTTGAGGAAAGAGAAAGGCTCTCTGTCCACTACTTCCGGCACGCAGCCGCAATCGCGCCGCATGCAGAGGCCCAGGGAAGGTGGAAAGCCTCCGGATCCCATTTATGGAATCCATATACAGAATATCGTAGACCGCTCCAACCGGCGAAGTTATTGGCTCTTCCGGCTTTGCGCTGTCCTGGCCGCGCCCGGACACACGCATCGCGGCTTACCGAAGGGTGATCCGGTCACCCCTTCGTGCTTTCATTGTAAGCCGAATCTTCATCCCCGCAGCCAGAAAGGCTTCGGCTTCACCGCTTTCAGCTCGGCAAACTCCGCATCGCTCAACCGGAAGGCCGCCGCACCCACATTTTCCTCCAGGTGGGGAATCGAGGCGGTTCCCGGGATGGGCAGGATAACCCGCGAACGGCGCAGCAGCCAGGCCAGCGAAACGACCGCCGTCGAAACACCGCGATCCGCCGCGATCTTCTCCACCACCTCATTTGCCTTTTTGCCCTGCGCCATTGGTCCCCACGGCAGGAACGCGATCCCGTGGGCCTCGCAGTGATCCACCAGGTAGTCCCACTCGCGATCGGAGAAGCTGTAGCGGTTCTGCACCGAGACAATGGGCACGATCTTCCGCGCCCGCTCCACATGCTCGAGCGTGACGTTGGACAAGCCCACGTGCCGTATCTTGCCCTGCTCGCGCAGCCGCGCCAGCGTCTCCATGGAGGCATCGAAAGAGACCGCCGGGTCGGGAACATGGAGCTGGAAGACCTCGATGCGCTCCAGGCGAAGCCGCCTGAGCGTGCCCTCCAGCGCCTTCTCCAGGTGCGCCGGGCTAGCATTGTGCGCCCAAAGCATCGGGCCAGGACGGGTCCAGCCGGCCTTGGAAGCAATTACCAGCCCCGCCGGATAGGGATGGAGAGCCTCGGCAATCAGCTCCTCGGAGACGTCCGGCCCATAGGTGTCGGCGGTGTCGATGAAGTTGACGCCCAGCTCCACCGCCCGGCGCAGCGTGGCCACAGCGCCCGCGCGATCCGCCGGAGGGCCCCAGATGCCGGGGCCGGTGATGCGCATCGCCCCGTAGCCCATGCGGTTAACAGTCAGATCTCCACCCAGCGTGATGGTTCCCGCCTGCGCGGCGGGCGAAGATCCGGTTACGGCTGCCATAGCGACGCTTCTCCTTCTTCTCCATTATGGGGGAGCCGCGAAGACAGAGGCCGGGACCGGATTCGCTGCCCGGAGCGGAAGCTTCGCCCTATACTGGCGGAATCCCGAGCCGGAGCTCGGCGAAAACAAATGATGGGCCGTCCTGTAAACTCGCACCCCGGCCAGCCGTCTACCCCAGTGATGGCAGCCGGAGCAATCGCCAATCCGATCGATCCGGAAGCAGCAGAAGAGGTTGCGGGACGCGAGTTCGCACAGATGGTGGCTACGCTCCGTCCGCAGATCTACCGTTTTCTGCTGGCCTCCACCCGCGACCCGGATCTGGCCGAGACGCTGACCCAGGATTGCTTCCTGAAGGCGCACCGGAACTGGTCGAGCTTTCGCGGCGAGTCGACGGCGCTGACCTGGCTGATGCGCATCGCCATCAACCTGGAGAAGGACCACTGGCGCAACCGCCGCCTGCAGTTCTGGCGGCAGACACGCACCAACGCCGTGGACCTGGACGAGGCCAGCGAATGGCTGCCCAGCGGGGAACGGTCTGCCGAGCAGCAGTTGCTTGCGCGCGAGCAGGTGAAGAAGGTCTGGAAGGCGGTCGAGGGGCTGAGCAAGAGGCAGCGGACCGTTTTTCTGCTCCGGTTTGTCGAGGAGCTGGAGCTGAGCGAAATCGCCGCGGCCACCGGGCTCAGTGAGGGCACGGTGAAGGCGCACCTGTCGCGGGCAGTGGCCAGGGTGCGCGCAGAGGTAGGGGGAGCACGATGAAGAACCAACCGGAGATCCACGAACTCGAGCTGGAACAGGCGCTCAGCCACTTTCGCCAGAGCGTGCATGCCTGGAGCGAGGCCGAGTTCAGCCGCCCCCGCACGGTGAAGGCGGAGCATCTGCCCAGCTGGCGCCGGGCGGCAGCCTGGGCGCTCGGCTGCGTGCTGGCCGCAGGCAGTCTCGCCGGAGGTCTCTACGACCGCCATCACCACCAGGTAGAGGCTCGGCTGGCCGCCGAGCAGCAGGCCCGGCAGCAGCAGATTGCCGCCCAGCAACAACAGGCCGCCCAGGTGCAGCAGTCCGATGCAACCCTCTTCGCCGGCGTCGATCGCGACCTGTCGCGCCCGGTTCCCAGCGCTATGGAGCCGCTGGCCCAATTGATGGACGAAGATTCAACCCAGTAGCGCAGCCGTTTACGCAACCACCATTCAGCCTGAGCAGGGTTTGCCCGGGCCGGGAGAACTGTCGCTTCACACAGCATAAGGAGAACGCCATGAGCACGTCATTTGCACGACCTTTCATTTCTGCGCTGGCAGCGCTTCTGATTGGAGGAACGCTTGCCATTGCACAAGGCCCCGGACCGGGGGCAGGGCCCGGCGGTGTGGGACCGGGCTTCAACAGTCAGCGCCCCACCATGGTGAAGCAGTTCGGCAATCACCTCTTCACCACCGGCCGCTGGTGGAACCGCCCGCGCATGATCCAGGCCCTCAAGCTCACTGAAGATCAGCGCAAGGCGATGGACGCCATTCTCTTCAAGCATCGCGAACAGCTCATCGACCTGCACGCCAATCTCCAGAAAACCGAGCTGGGCATGCATCCGCTGATGAGCGCCAGCCAGCCCGATCAGAAGGCGATCGAAAGCCAGATCGACAAGATCATTGCAGTGCGCGGCGCTCTGGAAAAGGCGAATGCCCTCTTCCTCCTCGATATCCGCATGAAGCTGACGGCCGACCAGTGGAAGCAGCTCCAGGACATGCGCGCCGCCATGCGCGACCACCGCGGGCCGGGCATGATGCGGCACTGGCAGGGCGGTGGCCCGGGAGGACCGCCCCCGGGAAGCCCCAATATGCCGGCTCCTCCTCAAGCTGGCAGTTCAGATTCGGGATCGCAACAGTAGGCCAGTTTTCGCAGGGCCGTTTCATCGATGGGGTTTGGCAGAGAGCAACTACGGCGGCAAGGTTTGCCCTTGCCGCCATTTTTTATGCCCCTGCATGGAGCGTGTTGGCGGGAGGGCGGGTTGTCCCCCGGCGCGACAGCGGCTGTCCTGGAGAGCCACAGCCATTGCGCCGTTCGCAGACAGCATCTGCCCGGATTCGGCACAGCTTGTTGAGGGCTGCGACATCTCCCGATGCGAAGCCCGCAAAAATTATGACTAAAGTTATTCCCGCCCGCACCGATGAAACGGGTGGATGCTACAAGCGCCCCGCCGAAAGCAAGCCCCGGCAGAAGGGCCCCGCCGGCATCCGAGAAGGAGCTTCGTCATGGCCCTCGGTGTCTTGAACAACCTCTCCGCCATCTACGCTGAGAAGAACCTGAACAACACCAATGCGAGCCTGCAGCAGGTTTTGCAACAGCTGTCGTCCGGGTCGCGCATCAACTCCGGAGCTGATGACGCCGCGGGCCTTTCGCTGGTCAACGGCCTGGCCGCCAACTCGGCTGCGCTGACTCAATCTACAACCAACGCCACCGAAGGCGTGGGGCTGCTGCAGGTTGCGGACGGCGCGCTCTCCCAGGTCACTTCGCTGCTGAATCGCGCCATCACCCTGGCCACCGAAGCATCCAACGGCACCCTGAACAGCTCGCAGGCGGGAGCGGCCAACCAGGAGTATCAGTCGATTCTCTCCGAGATCAACAACATCGGATCGACCACAACCTACAACCAGGTGCAGGTCTTCTCTGGCTTGGTTGCCGGCGTCGACATCTACACCGGCGACTCTTCCTCCACCGGGTCCTCCATCGACAACATCTTCTTCGCCAAGCTGAGCTCTTCCAGCGTGGGGGACTCGGGGGGATCGGTAAAGAACGGGGGCGGATATTTCGTCGACTTCTCCGTCGATACCGCCGGCGTCACGACCGCACCCGCCGCGACTGGGGACAGCATCGGCTCCAACACGAGCGCAGGCACGGCAGGATTCACCTTTACCGTCCACAACGCCGATGGTTCCACGACTTCTCAAAACGTGTCCGTGTCAACTACCACGGGCACGATCCAGGGGCTCATCGACGCTGTGAATGCCGCCGGGATTCTGGGGGTTTCGGCGAGTTTCACCACGGCCGGCGCGGTGGGATTGAGCAGTGGCACCATGAGCAGCGCCGATGAGGGAATCCAGCTTACCAATACCAATCCCAACGTCACCATTGCCGCCTACAACGGCCTTGAAGACGCCGGTGTGGGCGGCGGCGGGACGGCACAGGTGCCAACCCTGACCGCGAACAGCGCTGGAACGCCGACGATCGGTTACCAATTCGCCGCCGGCGGCGATAACTCCGCCAACCTTGCTTCAACCAACCTGACCACCGCCGCCCACGCCCAGGCTGCCCTTCAGCAGCTCAACGAGGCTGTCTCCTACGTGGCCGCACAGGACGGCTACATCGGCGCCCAGATCAACACCCTCAATGCCATCAGTCAGGTGATGAGCACGCAGCAGGAGAACGTGACCTCCGCGCAGAACGCCATCCAGGCCACCGACTACGCCTCGGCCACCTCCAATATGTCCAAGTACGAGATTCTGACCACCACCGGCATCGCCGCTCTGGCGCAGGCCAACAGCGTTCAGCAGGAAGTCACCAAGCTGCTGCAATAACCGGCGCGTGACACGGGTTTCCTGAAGCGCCGCCGGCGCCCCTCGCCCTCACGGATCACGCTTCACGAACCACGAATCAGGACCCACGACTTTCGCAGCACTGCACTACCTTCAAGACAACCCAGGGACGGGCGGCGGCAGGTGCTTGCACTTGCCGCCCACTTTTGATCTAGTCGTCTAGGCTTGCGGGCTGCCCAGCCGCGACACGGAAAACTGCGCGCCGGCGAATAGGATCAGTCCCGAGACATAGGCCCAGAACAGCAGTCCCACGGAAACGTAGAACGGCCCGTACAGATCGCGCAGATTGAGGTGCGGCAGCACAGCCACAAACAGCACCCGCGCCGCCAGCCAAACGATCCCGGTGTAAATTGCCGTGCGCAGCACCGGCCGCCACGGCACCTTGCGGTTGGGCAGCATCCAGTAGATCGAGAAAAAGAACAGGATCGAGGCCGCGCCCGTCGAGAGCGAGAGCCACAGATAGCTCAGGCCCGCATACACGAAGTTATCGGTGTGATGGAAGAACAGCAGGCCCAGAATGTTCTGCATCTCCAGGTTCAGAAAGATGCTGGCCATGCCCAGCACCACCATCAGGATCGCCAGTCCAAAGGCCACCGTCTGGTTCATCAGATAGTTGCGGCTCTTGCTCACCCCCCAGGCCTGATTGAGCGCCACCTCGAGAGGCAGAAAGATGCCCGTGCACGAGATCAGGATCATGACGATCGACAGCGCCTGGATGCCGCCCGCCGACGACTTGAGAGCGGCAAAAAAGATGTTGCGCGCCACCCAGTTGGGGTCCACGGTATGGGTGGGCAGAAAGTAGTTCACCATGTCGTCGATGATGCGGATCATGGCCTCGGAGTGGAAGATCTTGAAGGCCAGCGTGTAGAGCAACACGCAGAAGGGAATGAACGAGAGGATGGCATTTGCAGCCACGCTGAAGGCGTAGGTGTGGACTTCGCTGTCGAGCAGGTAATCGAGCAGCACCTTACCCTCCGCGCGCCAGTGAAACCACTTCGAAACGGGGGCGCATTCCGGCTCGGCAACCGGCTCCTGAAGCGCTGCGGGCGCAGGCTCGGCCGAGGCGCTGCCGACGGAATGGATCAACTCAACCAACTCGACTTCTCTCCTTGCACATCCAGAGACGCGCATGGCTCCCCGGCAACGAGGAGCCCTCTTCACTCCAGGGAATCTGTATTCAGGATAAATCGGGACCGGATTTTTCGCGCTGCGCAGGCGTAGCCGGTGCGGCCGCGCCAGCGCCTCTGTCCTCACAACCCTCAGAAAACAAGAGACGTTCCAGCGCCCGGCGCGCGGCCGATTGCAGCCCTTCGTCTGCTTCTTCCGCCCACATTTTCAGCCGCTCTGTGAACTGCGCGAGGCCGCTGTTACCCATGGCGATCGCCAGGTTGCGCCGCAGCCCGTTCCAGCCCGCCCGCCGCGCCGGCGATCCGTTGAAGCGCGCCTCAAAGCCCGCTTCGTCCAGCGCCGCCAGCTCCTCGAGCGCCGGGTTGACCAGCTCTTCCCGCGGTTCCAACTCAGGATCGCCTTCAACGGACCCTATGCGCAGCGCCCGCGCGTTCCATGGGCATACGTCCTGGCAGATATCGCAGCCGAAGATCTGCCGCCCTATTCCGCGCATCAGCTCTGCGGGAATCGGACCTTTGTTCTCGATGGTCAGATAGGAGATGCAGCGGGCTGCGTCCATCTGGTACGGGGCGATCAGCGCATCTGTCGGGCAGGCGTCGATGCAGCGCCGGCAGCTCCCACAGCGGTCCGGCGGCAGCAGCGGCGCCGATGGCGTGTTCGTCTCTTGCACGGGCAGCGAGGTCAGCAGAACCGCCAAGAAGCCAAAGGAGCCCAGCCGGGGGTGAATCAGGCAGGTGTTCTTGGCCGTCCATCCCAGTCCTGCGGCGGTGGCCAGAGCGCGCTCCACCACTGGTCCGGTGTCCACGTAGGCCCGCGCTTCGAAGTCTCCGAACCGAGCATGAAGCTCCGCTTCCAGGTTCTTCAGCCGCTTCAGCAGCACTTTGTGATAGTCGCTCGGCCTGCGCTGGCCCTTTTCGTCCCGGCGGCTCGACCACGCGTAGCGCGCGATCCAGCCCCTGCCCGGACCGGCAGGCGCGGTCGAGCGCGGAAGTGCGTTGTCGTAGCTGGCAAAGCAAACCACCGCCGAACGCGCCCAGGGAAAAGGCGTCTCGACGCGCGCCCGCACCAGCGCGCCGTTCTCGTTCCGCCGCTCCAGGTAGCGCATGGTGCCTGCGCGTCCCGCGCCGATCCAATTCTCGAACCGCTCCGCGTTACGCTGGTCCTGCCCATGCGGCAGCGCGACCACGCCTGCATCGGAGAAGCCGGCCTGGAGCGCCAGCGCGCGCGCGGCTTCGCGCTCCAGCGTCGTTGCTTCGCGTTTTGGAGCCGGATCGGTCTGCGTCATCTGCGCCGCGCCCTTCTCTCTCGATTTTCTCCTGTTGGCGCCTGCACCTGCGCAAAGTAGGTGGATTTACACTTGGCTCAGCAAACTTGGTATACTCTGCGGGCTCTGAGGTCTAACCAGTATTTGGGGGTTCTTGCCGTTGACACGCGCAACCGCTCTTGCTTTGCTTTCGGCCCTTTGCCTTTCCGCTTGCGGAGCCGCGGCGCATGCTCAATCAGCGCCTGAAAAGAAGATCACCGTAGAGGATCTCTTTGCTCACGGGCCGCTGACGGGGCAGGAGCCGGACCAGCTCCAGTGGTCTCCGGACGGCAAGCACCTTACCTATCTGGACAGCGGCGCGCTGGTCGAAATCGACCAGGCCACCGGCAAGGCGCACATCCTCGTCGACCGCAGCAAGATGGGCCCGCTCCAGGAGACCGGCGGCACCGAGCGCGATCGCGATGAGCGCAACCGCTATCACATGGCCAGCTACCTGTGGGCACCCGACGAGCGGAGCCTGCTCTTCGACTCCAGCGGCCGCCTCTGGGACTATGACCTGAAGAGCGGAACCGGCGTGCAGGTGGCCGACTCCGGCCAGGCTTCCGGCGACGATCCCAAATTCTCGCCCGACGGCAAGTCGATCTCCTTTCTGCACAATCGCGGCATCTTCGTCGTGCGCCTTCAGGACCCCATCCACGGCGTGATGGTGGGAGCACTGCCCGACCAGGCGCAGCAGTTCTTCAACAACGGCGGCGTCGACTGGGTTTACGAAGAAGAGCTCTCCACGCGCAGCAATTACTTCTGGTCGCCCGACTCGCAGCACATCGCCTATCTGCAAACCGACGAGCGGAATGTGCCGCAGTATCCCATCACCGACTGGATTCCCGTCCATGCCGGCGTGGTGATGCAGCACTACCCGCAGCCCGGCGATCCCAATCCCGAGGTGCACATCGGGGTGACGAGCGCGCGCGGCGGCGGCCGTACCGACTGGATACAAGTCCCCCTGCATCAGGGCGACGATTACATTCCGCGCTTCGGCTGGGTCGATCGCAAGACGTTGTGGATCGAGACCCTCACGCGCGATCAAAAGCACCGCACCCTCTTCTTCGCCGATATGACCGACGGCCTGGCCCATCCCGTGCTTGAGATCAGCGACAAGAAGTTTCTGGACGAAGACTACGACCTGCAGATCGCGGACGGTTTCATCGCGCTCACCGCGTGGAGCAGCGGACACAACCAGATCTATCTCTACAGCTACGATGTCCAGCACCCGAGAAAGCAGAAGGCGAAGCTCGTCCGCCAGCTCACCAGCGGGGACTTCGACGTCCGCACGATTTATCGGCTGGACGTGAAGAACAAGCTCATCGATTACGCCTCGAATGAAGGCAATCCCCTCGAGCAGCAGATCTGGCAGGTGGATTTCAGCGGCGCAAGCAAGCAGCTCAGCGCCGGCGCGGGCTTCCATGAGGGTGACTTCGCGCCTCAGGGCACGGCGTTCACCGACCGCTACTCCACGCGCATGTCGCCACCGCGGCTCAGCCTCTGCTCCGGGCCCGGCCGGTGCAACGTATTCTGGCAAACCCACGGCCTCGATGCCTATCACTTCCATGCGCCCGAGCAGCTCCAGGTGAAGGCCCGCGACGGCAGCACGCTCTACGCCACCCTGCTGCTGCCCGAGGGCGCGACGGCGAAGGCCTCGGTGCCGCTGATCATGAACCCCTATGGCGGCCCCGGTCCGCAGACGGTGGCGGATCGCTGGAACATGTCGCTGGTCTTCGATGAGCTGCTGGCGCAGCACGGCTTTGCGGTGCTGCACGCCGACAATCGCGGCACCGGCAATCGCGGCCGCGCCTTCGCGCAGGCGGCCTATCACGATTTCGGACCGGTGCAGCTCCAGGACCAGCTCACGGTGCTGGATACGGCGCTGGCCCAGTATCCGCAGCTCGATGCCAAGCGGCTGGGCTGGTGGGGCTGGAGCTGGGGTGGAAGCTTCACCCTCTACGCGATGACCCACTCCGACCGCTTCCGTGCTGGGGTAGCGGTCGCGCCCGTCACCGACTGGCGCGATTACGACTCCATCTACACTGAGCGCTACCTCGGACTCCCCGCGCAGGATGCGGAGTCTTATCGCCAGGACTCGGTGGTGAACTCAGCCGCCAACCTGAAGGGCCGGCTTCTCATCGCGCACGGAACCGGCGACGACAATGTGCACCTCGAGAACACCATCCAGTTCATCCAGCAGCTCATTGATGCGCACATTCCTTACGACCTGCAGCTCTTCCCGCGGAAGACACACTCCATCGCCGGCGCCAACGCGCGCATTCAGCTGTACAACCGCATTGTCGCCCATTTTGAGGAGTACCTGATGCCGCAGGCGCCTGCCGCAAGGTGAGCACCGGCGGCGATTCTCACGCCAAAAACAGCTTGGCCGCGATCTCGCGCTCCCGTCGCGTGCGCCGATCGGCGGCCGATCCATTGAAATTTTAAAAAGGGGGTTCGCGATCAACTCGGCCCTTGTATGTCCGGAGCAGCGCTACACTTCGTGCCGCCGGAAGATCTCGTCCTTGTCCCGGTGCGAACAATCCGAGCACTCCAGACAACAGACCAGGAGAATAGCAATGCCCGCCGTGACGATCACGGCGAGAATGCCACCATTCGCGCTAAGCCAGTTCAGCATAGACAACCTGCTTTACCCCCGGTACGGAGGTGTGCCACGCTGCCTTTTGCGCAGCTCGCACTTGATTGGACGCGCTTCCAAGTCCGGGAGGTTACCAGCCTAATTCTTCTCTTTGTTGGCCTTGTAAACAAGGGAAGAAAAAGCGAAAATAGCGCTAATGTTTGTCTCATCCAACTCGGATGAGGATCTGCCCGAAGCGCCCATTCCCGAGGAGCTTCAAGCCCTCACCCGGGCCCCGGAGCAGCCTGTCCAGGAGCCGTTGCAGACCCCCTATGTCAACTGGCTCTTCGTAGATCTGAACTCCTACTTTGCCTCGGTCGAGCAGCAGGTGCGGCCCGAGCTGCGTGGCCGCCCGGTGGGCGTAGTTCCGGCCCTGGTGGACACAACCTGCTGCATCGCCGCCAGTTACGAGGCCAAGGCGTTTGGCGTGCGCACCGGCACGATCGTCGCCGACGCCAAGAAGCTGTGTCCCGAGATCGTGCTTGTCGAAGGACGCCACGAGCTGTATCGCGATTATCACCACAAGATTGTGGAAGCGGTGGAAAGTTGCGTTCCGGTAACCGCCGTGTGCTCCATCGACGAGATGGCTTGCCGGCTGATGGGCCGCGAACGGCCGCTTCGCGCCGCTCTCGAAATCGGCATCTCGGTCAAGAAAAGAATCCGCGAGCGCGTCGGCGAGTGCCTGCGCAGCTCGGTGGGACTGGCTACCAACCGCTACCTCGCCAAGGTGGCCAGCGACATGGAGAAGCCCGACGGCCTGGTCGCGCTGCCGCTGGACATTCTGCCCGAGGCGCTGCGCCAGCTCAGCTTGCGCGATCTGCCCGGCATCGGCGCGCGCACCGAAAAGCGGCTGAACGAGAAGGGAATTCGCACCATGGACGATTTGCTGGCTCTCGACGGCGAGCAGGCCGGCCAGGTGTGGGGCTCGGTGTGGGGCGAGCGGCTGTGGCACTGGCTGCGCGGCGAAGACTTCGAGATGGCCGAGAGCGAGCACATGAAGTCGCTCAGCCATCAGCACGTGCTGGCCCCGGAGATGCGCACCGCCGAAAAGGCCTACGCGGTGACGCACAAGCTGCTGCACAAGGCGGCCATGCGGCTTCGGGCAAACGGTTTGTGGGCCGGGTCCATCGGGCTGGCGATCGGCTTTGCCGTTCCGCGCGGCGAGAAGCGGCCGGTCTCGACCTACGGCGTGCCGTCGCGCGGCTGGCACGCCGGGCTGCGCCTCGCCGAGTGCCAGGATAACGCCACCCTGATTGCCGCGCTGCGCAAGCTGTGGGAGTCGCGCCCCTCCGGCAACGACTTCGATCAGCCCTACTTTGTCGGCGTGACGCTGGGCGAACTGATTCCCGATCGTCTGCACACGCTGAACCTCTTCGACGCGCTCGACGGCGAGCAGCGCCGCACCCGCCTGCTGGCGGCCATGGACGCGCTGAACAACAAGTACGGCCTCAGCACGCTGGCTCCCGCCACCATGCTGGCCGCCTACAAGGCCGCGCCCACGCGGATCGCATTTCACTCCATTCCAGATCTGTTCTGAGCTCTCGGACTGCGGCGATACGTCCTGCCCTTCAGGCCGAAGGATGAATGCGATCGCGGGCCTGCGCGACTGCGCGCACGTACTCGGGGCCGGTGCGGCAGCAGCCGCCGACAATCTGTGCGCCGGCTCGAAACCAGCTCTCGGCGAGAACGCCGAACTCCCCGGCGTCGCGGGTTCCCGTCCAGCAGCGATGCGCCGCGTTCCAGCCCTCGCCCGAATTCGGGTAAACGAGGATGGGCTTGGACGAAACCGCGCGGATTTCGGGAATGAGTTCCGCGATCAGTCCCGGGCGGGTGCAGTTGATGCCAATGGCGGCGGTCTGCGGCAGGCTGTCGACCAGCGCCGCGCAGTCGCGCAGCAGTTCGCTATGGGCAACGTGGCGATTGTCCGGACAGGTGAAGGAGAACCAGGCGGGGAGTTCCGGGAAATCGCTCAGCGCTTCCGCCAGCGCGCGGGCCTCCTCCAGCGAGGGCAGCGTTTCGAAGGCAAGCAGGTCGGGGCGCTGGACGCCGGTGGCGGAGGCCAGCACCGCGATCCGCTCGCGGTGAAAGCGGACGAGATCCGCAAAGCTGCACCCGTAGGCCCCGGTATATTCTGCGCCGTTGTGCAGCGCCGCGCCGTAGGGCCCGAGCGAAGCCGCCACCAGAACCCGCCGGCCGGGGAATGCGGCGACGGCGGCTCGCGCCAGTTCCACGGCGCGAAGCAGGGCCGCATCGGCGCGTTCGGGCGGATAGCCGCACTCGGCATAGCCCCGCCGGGAGACCTGATAGCTGGCGGTCTCGATGCACTCGGCGCCTGCCTCGATGTAGGCGCGGTGGACAGCGACGATCTTCTCGGGGGCGCCTTCGAGCACGTGCGCCGACCAGAGCGGTCCGTCGATGTTCGCGCCCCGGGCCTCGAGCTCGGTAGCCATGCCGCCATCGAGAAGATGGACATCCTCAAGGAGGGCGTTCGCCATAGGAATATCGTAGTGCTTCGCTGCCCGGTTCTTTGGACCCACAAGGGCGAAGCCTGGCGTGGGTCGGCAGACCCACGCCACAGCCGGTCTGGAGACCGGCGCTTCCCGGTAGAGCGGGCCGTGGAGGAGGTATGCGGGAGGAGGACGAGCTTAGGCGCTGCGATTGGAGGAGCTCTCTTCCGTCTCTGCCTCGGGCTGCGCTTGGGGCGCGGCTTTCTTTTTCCCGTCGGACCGCGGGACCGCCATGGCGCCGGGATCGACGAGACGCCCTTCCGCCAACCCATCCGCAGACCGGTCGCGGATGACAGCGCCGAAGGAGCCCCACAGGCCGCGCACCCGGTTGGCCACGGTGCTGTAGCCGGCGAAGAAGAGCATGTAATCGCCGTCGGGGAGGTCGGGCGGCGCGTTCAGGATCACGCAATCGGAGTATTCGAAGGACAGATGGGAGGGATGGGCGCCGGGCATCGAGGTACGGCGCGCCAGAAGCTCACAGGCTGCTTCGCGGCCCATACCCCGCAACTGGCCGTGGAGCAACACGATGCATTCCTGTCTCAAGAAAAATGGCCCTTCCAGTCCAATATCCTGGGTAGGATGCAGGAATTTGGATCTGGGCTGCCCAATTTAGGAAAAAATATCCGCACAGTTCCGGTTCGGAAATCTGAGCGGCACCTTGAGAGGATCTCTGTTTGCACAGGAACCTCTCAAAATGCCGCTTTCGATCCGCGCCCGCTGAAGGGCCCGCAGCCTAGTCAGAACTGATAGCTGATGGTGCCGTAGATGGCCCGCGGTGCGCCCGGATACGCGTTGATATAGCCGCTGGGAACGTTGTTCTGATCCGGCGCCAGGGGCTGGAAGTAGCCGCCACTCGAGATGTACTCGAACTGGTTATAGCGGGAATTCGCCAGATTCATGATATCCATCTTCAGATTCACCGATTGCTTCTCGAGGAAATTGAGAGGAGCGGTGAAGGAAAGGTTCGCCGTGGTGTACGAGGGCATGGTCTGGGTGGTGGGCGCGCCGGTGTTGTTCGACCACAGGTGCTGCGAGCCGGTCGACTCGATCCAGAAGCGCGGTTCGAGCAGCTCGTGGTTGTGGTGCATGATGCCGTAGTAAAGGCCGGTGTTCAGGGTGAAGTTGGGCACGTACGACACCGGGCTGTTGTTGTAGAACTGGCAGCCGTTGGCCGGATTCGCGGGCGTTCCGCAGGAGGCCAGCGTGCCGCCCAGCACGTAGGTCGTGAAGTTGGCCGACTCGCCGGCAAAGTTCAGGAAGAAGTGCAGGTTGCTCTGCGGGTCGGCGTCGAAGAAGAGATCCACGCCGTGATAGGCGGAGTTGCCGCCGTCGGTGCCGGTGACGCCGGTAGCCGTCTCGTAATCAAGCTCCTGATTCGTATAGGCCAGATGGAAGTAGTCGATACCGGCGATGAAGTTGCCCAGACCCTTGGCGTGCATGAAGTGCACCTTGCCTCCGAACTGGCTGTAGGCGCCCTTGGCGAGGATGTAGTACTGCGGATCGACGGACTGGAACATACCGCCGCCACCGCCCAGCGCCGGCGAGCGGTAGCTGGTGTCATAGCCACCATAGAGGGTGAGCCAGTCCACCGGCGTCACCGAGGCATCGATGGAAGGCTCCAGGGCGGAGTCGCTCTTGTGCTCGCCGCACATGGAGCCCTGGTCGATGGCATTGGTCTTTCCCGTATTCGGATCGACCCCAAAGATGTCATAGAAGGGATCGATCGCACGGCCCTGGGCCAAGGTGTCGCCCTTG
>JAJZCY010000059.1 GCA_021828835.1 Acidobacteriota bacterium
GCCAGCGCCGCCATGGCCATCGGCAGCTCATGTCCGTTTGTGCCGATCGCCTCCAGATCGTGCTTATAGGCCAGGAAGGCGTTGGAAGTTCCGGTGAAGCTTGCGCCCAGCGTGTCGCGCATCGCGTTGACCACGTACTCATGCCACAGAAAGCTGTGCCGCCGGCGCGTGCCGAAGTCGCTGATGCTCAACCCGGGCACGCCCCGCAGCCGCGCGATCTTCTCCCACAGCCGCGTCTTGGCGCGCGCATACAGGATATCGAGCTCCAGTTCGCCGAGCTGCTTCAGGGCGGCCCGCGTCCTCAGTTCGCCGATCTCGGAGAGCGCGTAGATCTCCCACATGGTGGTTTCGCACCACAGGCCGTGAAAGCTGAGGTGAAGCTGCCCGTCCTTCACCGCCAGATCGTAATCCGAGAGCCGGAAGCCGGTGGCCAGCCACTCCAGAAAGGCCGGCTCGAAGATGCCGCGCCGCCCATAGAAGGTGTTGCCGGCCAGCCAGATCAGCTCGGACTTGGTGAACCGCAGTTTGCGGGTCGCCTCCATCTGCTCGCGAAGCTGGCGCAGGTTCACCTCGTCGGCCAGCCGCACCGAGGTGGTGCGATTGATGAGCGTGAAGGTGGCGCGGGTCTGCGGGAAGTGCTTCCAGATGAACTGGAGCATGAGCAGCTTGTAGAAGTCCGTGTCGAGCAGGGAGCGGGTGATGGGATCGAGTTCCCAGTTGTGGTCGTGCGCGCGCCGGGCGAAGTTGACGATCACGATGTCCCCACTCTAACTGACGCGGGTAAGCGGCTGAAAGGGCTGGAAATGATGCGTTTCGCGGCTGCTGGGAGCGGCGGGGACCCGTGCCGTGACAGCCCGCCCCGGTCCGCTGTACCCTTGACTGTGTGCGCTCTGCGCGCGCTGAAGGAGTTTTGCGACCGCGATGCCTATTCAGACCACCTCGAAAATCTGGCACAACGGTGAGCTGATCCCTTGGGAGAAGGCCACCATCCACGTCATGAGCCATGTGGTCCACTATGGCTCCAGCGTCTTTGAAGGCATCCGCTGCTACGGCCAGCCGCACGGCTCGGCCGTATTCCGCCTGCCCGAGCACATGCAGCGGCTGCTCGATTCGGCCAAGATTTACCGCATGGAAGTGCCGTATTCGCTCGAGGAGCTGTGCGCGGCGGTGGTGGATACCATCGAGGCCAACGGGGTCGCGCCGTGCTACATCCGGCCGATCGTGCTGCGCGGCTATGGCGAGATCGGTGTCAGCCCCAAGGGCTCGCCGGTGGACGTTTACATCGCCAACTTCCCGTGGGGCAAGTACATCACCGGCCACGCCGGCGCGGACGTCTGCATCTCCAGTTGGAACCGGCTGGCCCCGAACACCATGCCGGCCCTGGCCAAGGCGGGCGCCAACTACATGAACTCGCAGCTCATCCGCATGGAAGCCGAGATCAATGGCTATCACGAAGGCATTGGCCTGGATGTGAACGGGCTGGTCAGCGAGGGCTCGGGCGAGAACATCTTCGTGGTCCGCAACGGCGTCATCTTCACGCCGCCGCTAGCCAACTCCGCGCTCTCCGGCATCACCCGCGACAGCGTGCTGACCCTGGCGCGCCACCTGGGTCTGACGGTTGCAGAGCAGGCGATTCCGCGCGAGCTGCTCTACATCGCCGACGAGGTGTTCTTCACCGGCACCGCGGCCGAGGTTTCGCCGATCCGCTCCATCGATCGCGTGCTCATCGGCGACGGCAAGACGGGCGAGATCACCAAGAAGCTGGCCGACGAGTTCTTCGGCATCGCCAACGGACTCAAGCCGGACCGCTTCGGCTGGCTCACCCCGGTCAAGGTCAACGCCAGCGAGACGGTCTCGGCGTAAGAGCAGGGACCAAGGGAACGAGGGAAGAGGGACAGAAAAGAGCGGCCTGCCACGGGCCGCTCTTTTCTTGGTGCAAGGTCCTCCGGCCGGACACGACGGCGCAGCTTGCTCCAAGAGGCGGGTTCTGCATCTCGCAGGGCCTGCTTTGTCCGGCCAAGTATGATGATGCAGGAGAGGAAGACCGCGTGAAACCCGACATGCGCGTGCAGTTGGCCGGCATCGAACTGGCAAATCCAGTGATCGCCGCCAGCGGCACCTTCGGCTACGGCATCGAGTTTGAGGAGATCGTCTCGCTGGAACGGCTGGGCGGCTTTGTGACCAAAGGCATCTCGCTGGAGCCGATGGCCGGCCATCCCGCGCCGCGCCTGGTGCACACTGCCGCCGGCATGCTCAACGCCATCGGGCTGCAAAACATCGGGGTGAAGGCCTACATCGCCAACAAACTGCCGCCCATGAAGCGCTATCCGCGCTGCAAGGTCTTCGTCAATGTCTTCGGTTCAACGGCGGAGGAGTACGTTGCCGTCATCGAGCATCTGAACCAGGCCGACGGCATCGCCGGATATGAGCTCAACGTCTCCTGTCCCAACGTGCACGCCGGCGGCATGGCGTTCGGAGCCGATCCCGGCTCCCTCGAATACCTTGTCGAAAGAGCCAAACGGGTTGCGACCCGGCCGCTGATCGTCAAGCTCTCGCCCAACGTCACTTCGATCGCGCAGATGGCGATCGTCTCTGCCAACGCCGGTGCCGATGCGGTCAGCGTGGCCAATACCTTTCGCGCCATGGCCATCGATGTGGAGACGCGCAAGCCGCGGCTTACCAATGTCAGCGGCGGTCTCTCCGGCCCGGCCATCAAGCCGATCGCGGTGCGCATGGTGTACGAAGCCGCGCGTTCGGTCAGGATTCCGGTGATCGGCATCGGCGGCATCGTCACCCCGGAGGACGCCGTCGAGTTTCTGCTGGCCGGGGCTACGGCTGTCGAGGTGGGCACCGCGAACTACGCCGACCCACGCGCCACCGAACGGCTCGCCAAGGGCCTTGAATCCTGGTGCCGCAGTCACGATGTGGAGAAGGTGGCCAGCCTGACAGGAGCGGTGGAGATCGCGTAGCCGCCGTTGGCCTCGGCGGGCTGCGCCAGATTCGTCTTGCCTGAAACGCATCGAAAGGCTATGATGTTTTCATGGTGATGATGACCTGTTGTCGCTGCTGTATGCGCTCATGCGCGAGCAGCGGACTTGGGTCTAAATAGCCTTTTCCATCCCAGGATTTCTGAATGCCCGCGATAGAGCCCACGCTCTCGCGGGCTTTCTATTGCAGAAATGAAGGACAGATGAGCCAGGAGCAAGCCGTACCAGCGACCCCTCAGAAAGAGACCAAGGCGCAGCGCATGGAGCGCCTCAAGCGCGAAAAGAACCCGTGGCAGGCCTTTGACGAAGTGCGCGCCTTCGCCCGCGCGGGCCGCGCCAGCGTGCTTCCGGAGTGGGCCAACACCTATTTCAAGTGGTGGGGAGTGTACACGCAGGGCGATGGCGTGGGCGCCACCGGCGGCAAGGGGGGCGAGGGCCTGGCCAGCGAGTTTTTCATGCTGCGCATAGGCATTCCCAACGGCATCCTCACCTCGCACCAGTTGCGGACGATCGGCGGCCTCACGCGCAAGTACGCCCGCAATCTGGCCGACATCACGGTGCGCCAGAACATTCAGCTTCACTGGCTCACCATCGCATCGCTGCCGGAGGTAGTGGACACGCTTGCATCGATCGGCCTCTCGCCCAAGGGCGCCTGCGGCGACGTGGTGCGCAACGTGACCGGCTGCCCGCTGGCCGGCGTTGCCGCCGATGAACTGATCGATGCTTCTCCCATCGCTTTTGCCATCTCCGAAGAGCTGAAGGGGAATCCCGACTTCGTCAATCTGCCGCGCAAGTTCAAGATCTCGGCGAGCGGCTGCCCGCACTGGTGCAACTATCCCGAGATTAACGACGTGGCCCTGACGGCCGTGCGCCGCGGCGATGAGGTGGGCTACACCTTGCGCGTCGGCGGCGGCCTCTCGAAGGAGCCGCACCTCGCCGTCCGGCTCGATGCGTTCATCAAGCAGGAAGAGGCGGTGCAGGTGGCCCGCATCGTGGCGGAGATCTTCCGCGATCAGCAGGCGCTGCGCGAGAGCCGCGATCGCGCCCGGCTCAAATACCTGTTTCTGCATGAAGGCTGGACCCCGGAGCGCTTCCTCGACGAGATCAACAGCCGCCTGGGTTACAAGCTCGATCCCGGCGTGGAAGAAAACATTCCCGACGAGATTCTGCGCGACCATGTCGGCATTCATCCGCAGCGGCAGCCAGGCCTGGCCTACGTAGGCGCTTCGGTGCTGCGCGGGCGCATGACCGGCGAGCAGCTTCAGGCGGTGGCCGATCTCGCCGACCGCTACGGCAGCGGTTCGCTGCGCGCCACCATCGCGCAGAACCTGATCATTGTGGATGTTCCGTACGCCAAGACCGGAGCGCTGGCGCGCGAACTGGGCCAGCTCGGGCTGCATGTCGAGGCGTCCACGTTCTGGCGCGGCGGCATCGCCTGCACCGGCACGGAGTTCTGCAAGCTGGCCATCACCGAGACCAAGGGATTTCTACGCTGGCTCGTCGATGAGCTCGAAGAGCGGCTTCCCCAGTTCGATCAGCAGCTCAAGCTGCACGTCACCGGCTGCCCCAACGGCTGCGGCCAGCACTGGATCGCCGACATCGGTCTCGAAGGCAAGAAGATCAAGCATGAAGGTAAACTGACAGATGCTTACTACTTCTGCCTGGGAGGCGCGGTTGGCCAGTTTGCCGGCGTGGCGCGCCCGGTGGGCTATCGCTGCCCGGCGTCGCTGGTGCCCGATGCGGTCGAGCGTCTGCTGCGCCAGTACCTGAATGGCCGCGCGCCCGAAGAGAGCCTGCGCTCGTGGTTCGGGCGGCACTCCAACGATGAACTGCGCGCGCAGCTCGCCGGGGAGGTGCTGGCGGCGGTGGAGCGCGATCAGCCCACGGGCCGCGTCCCCCACCTGGTGGCGGACTGAAGCAGGGAACAAGGGAACAAGGGAACAAGGGAACAGAGGAACAAGTCGATGAGCCTGCAACCAATATTTCTGAAGCTCGAGGGACGCCGCGGCCTGGTGGTCGGCGCGGGTGCGGTGGCCCTCGAGAAGATCAACGCGCTGCTGCGGACCGGCTTGCAATTGCGCGTGGTCGCTCCCGCGGCGCGCGAAGAGGTGAGGGAATTGGCCAACGCAGGCCAGCTCGAATGGGCGCAGCGCCCTTTTGAGACCGCGGATCTCGACGACAATTTCATCGTGATCGCTGCCACCGATGTGCCGGAGGTGAACGCCGCGGTCTACCGCGCTGCCCGCGAGCGCAACATCCTCTGCAACAGCGTGGACGATATTCCCAACTGCGATTTCTTCTTCGGCTCGGTGGTGAGCCGCGGAGATTTGCAGATCGCCATCTCCACTGCCGGCGAAAGCCCGGCTCTGGCGCAGCGGCTGCGCCGCGAGATCGACGAGCAGTTGCCGCAGGACCTCGGCCCGTGGCTCAAGACGATCGGCGAACTGCGCCGCGAAATTCTGGCCACGCATCCGCGCGGCGAGCAGCGCCGCCTGATTCTGCACGAACTGGCGCACCGGCAGCTTTGCGATTCGCCCACGTGCAGCACTCGCCAGCTCGCAAAGGCCGCGCAGAACCATGCGGATGGGGGAAAGGGTTCCGTCGCCCTGGTGGGCGCCGGTCCCGGCGATCCGGATCTGCTCACCGTCAAGGCGGTGCGGGCGATTGAGTCCGCCGACGTGGTTCTCCACGACGATCTTGTCGCCCAGGCAATCCTTGATTTAGCTCCGGCGCAGGCTGTGCTGGTGAATGTGGGCAAGCGCTGCGGCGTGAAGACCATCACCCAGGAAGAGATCAACGCGCTGATGATCGAGCACGCGCGGACGGGGCGCAGAGTGGTGCGTCTCAAGAGCGGAGATCCCATGCTCTTCGGCCGCGCCACCGAGGAGATGGAAGCGCTGGCCGCCGCGGGAGTTGCGTATGAGATTGTGCCCGGCGTTTCGGCCGCGTTTGCTGCCGCCGCGGCCATCGGCTGCTCGCTCACCGATCGCAGCCGCGCCTCGAACGTGATCTTTTCCACCGGGCATCACGCCAAGTCGCACAACAACGCGCCGCTGCCCGCGCTGGAAGATGCTACGCGGGTGGTCTACATGCCGGGCCGCAACCTGACGCTGCTCGCCGCCGAGTGGATGTCCGAAGGCCTTCCTGCCGATCTGCCTTGCGCCCTGGTGGCGCGCGCCGCGCAACCGGATGAGCAGGTTTCGTTCACCACCCTGGGCGAGTTGCATCGCGCCGCCGCGCCGGCCGCGCCCAGCCTGCTGCTGGCGGGATGGGCGGTGCGCAGCATCGATCGTAACGGCGCAACACAGCTTGTGGAAGAACGGCTCGCAGCCAGCAGGCGATAGCCTAGCCGCGCAGTCCGTGTCCCGCGATCGGGTGCGGTACGTAGAGCTCATCCAGCGAGGCGGTCTCTTCCGGCGTCAGGCGTACGGCGAGCGCCGCCGCCGCGTCCTCCAGATGATGCGCCTTGGTGGCGCCCACCACGGGTGCGGTCACGCCGGGCCGGCTGAGCAGCCAGGCCAGCGCCACCTGCGCGCGCGGCACCCCGTTCTTCTCGGCGATCTCGCCCATGCGGTCGATCACCTTGTGATCGGCATCCTCGGTGTGCTGATACAGCGAGCGCCCAAAGGCATCGGTCTCGATGCGCAGGGTGGAATCATCGCCCCAGGGCCGCGCCAGCCGACCGCGCGCCAGCGGGCTCCAGGGCAGGACTCCAATGCCCTCTTCCAGGCACAGCGGCATCATCTCCCGCTCTTCCTCGCGGTAGAGCAGGTTGTAGTGGTTCTGCATGGAGATGAAGCGCGTCCAGCAGTGCCGGTCCGCTACGTAGAGCAGTTTGGCAAACTGCCAGGCAAACATCGACGACGCGCCGATGTAGCGCACCTTGCCGCTCTTGATCAGGTCGTGCAGCGCCTCCAGGGTCTCTTCGATGGGCGTCTCGGAGTCGAGGCGATGAATCTGGTAGAGATCGATGTAGTCGGTTTCAAGCCGCCGCAGGCTCTGCTCCACTTCAAACAGGATGGCCTTGCGCGAGAGTCCGCGCCCGTTCGGCTCCTTGCGCATCTCGCCGTGTACCTTGGTGGCGATCACCACCGCTTCGCGGCGCGCGTTGGCTTTGAGGAATCGCCCCACAACCGCCTCGCTGGCGCCGCCCGAGTACACGTTGGCGGTATCGAAAAAGTTGATGCCCAGATCGAGGGCCTGGCGCAGAAACGGCTGGCTGTCGGCTTCGTTGAGTATCCACGCATGACGTCCGGGCAGTTGCAACTGGTCGGAGGGCTCGCCGTAGCTCATGCAGCCCAGGCAGATTCGTGAAACCTTCAACCCAGATTTCCCAAGATTCACGTATTCCATGAGTTCTCCTGGCGGGAAGGGAATGATGCGGCATGACCGGCCGCAGGGGGACGCATTCAGTCTACCTGCCCGAAGTGCGATGATCCGGAGTTTAGCGGCGCTGCGCTTCGGCGGAGAGCAGTTGCTCGTAGATGGCGAGGGTTTCCTCGTTGTAGCAGACGAACTCGACCCGCTCGACGCCACTGCCGTCCACGTGCTCTTTCACGGTGCGCAGCGCGATCTCGGCAGCCCGCCGCATGGGAAAGCCGTAGATGCCGGTGCTGATGGCGGGGAAGGCGATGCTGCGCGCGCGATGCTCGCGGGCCAGTTCCAGGCAGCGCCTGTAGCAGGAGGCCAGCAGCTCGTCCTCGTTATGCTTGCCGCCGCGCCACACCGGGCCAACGGCGTGAAAGATCCAGCGCGCCGGCAGCCGGAAGCCCGGCGTGGCCTTGGCATCGCCGGTGGCGCAGCCGTCCAGTTGTTCGCAGGCGGCCAGCAACTCCGGTCCGGCGGCGCGATGGATGGCGCCATCGACGCCTCCGCCCCCCAGGAGCGAGGTGTTGGCTGCGTTCACGATCGCGTCCACGGTCAGGCGGGTGATGTCGCCCTCGGTTGCCAGAAGTTCAGCCATGAGAAGTCTCTGCTCCGCGCACTGCGCAGCCTCATTGTCGCACGGGGCCGCAGGCCTGCCGTCCCGCGCGACGGAACGGCGCATTTTGCTACCCCGATCTGTTCCGGGAATGAAACTGCGCTCCGGGTTTGCTGTAAGCCCCGGGGCTCAGAAGTCGATTCGGCCTCTCCGCCGGTCGGTGCGAAAGACGACAATCGACTCGAGAAACGGAACTTAGCAGGCCTTAGACTGATACATGAGAGCGACAATTCGGGAGACGGAGGGTCTAACCGTAAGTTGCAGCAGAAGAAGGATTGCGGTACGCTGCTTGCGGGCTGCGCGTTCGGACTCCCAAGGTTCTTCTTCTGGAGCAGCCACTTAGGGCTTGAGGTCGGGAAGGCGCAGTCGGGTTTGCTGCCAGAGGAGCGGAGTTCGAAGCAGGGTGTCCGGCAGATTTTTTGCTGGCGCAGGACCGTCCGTCGGGTCAGGATGGGAGTGGCCCGCGCCGCCGCTCTGTGGCTGCCGCCCGTGCTGGCGTTGGTCCTTGCCGGCTGCGGAGGGGGAATCTCCTCCTCGGGCAATGGCACCTTTTCGGTCTCCCCCGGAACAGCTTCCATCGACACCAATTGCACCGGCTGCAACACTTCGGTTTCGGGTGCAGTGGTTGAGCAGTTCAGCGCCACGCTTGAGAATGGCAGTGCAGCCAGCGTGCACTGGAGCCTGAGCGGCGGCGACAATGTCACGGGCGCGGGCACCATTACGTCCAGCGGGCAATACCTGCCGCCCAACTATCTGACCGCCGACCAGGTGGCCGTCACCGTGACGGCGACTTCGACTGTCGATTCCACCCTCACCGCCTCCGCCACCCTCACCGTTACCCCAGGGTTCCTGC
Source organism: Acidobacteriota bacterium (assembly GCA_021828835.1). Classification (GTDB taxonomy): domain Bacteria; phylum Acidobacteriota; class Terriglobia; order Terriglobales; family Acidobacteriaceae; genus Telmatobacter. The sequence continues at coordinate 8,822 of JAJZCY010000059.1, forward strand.
AACCGCTTTCGCCGGAGAACGTGGCGCTCGGCGCAAACGGTACGGTATCGCTCACGGGCTACATCGCCGAGGCCGGCGGGACTACGAAGATCTCCTACGCTGTGGCCGCCGCGGCGAACGGCACCGGGACAGGCCTGGGTTCGCTGGGCGCCACGTCCTGCAACATCAGCACCCAGGCGTTTACCTCCTGCACCGTCACTTACTCGGCTCCGTCTTCGCTCGCCTCCACGACCGCGGCCTACGTGGTGGGGACGGTCGGCACCTCTCCCTCCAAGACGTCCACGGTGGTCCTGCTCAACACGCCGGGCATCAACAGCAACCCCGTCGATCACCAGCAGCAGTTGAACACGCCGGTTCTGCTGGGCAGCTCGGGCGGCAACAACTTCGATTACGACAGCACCGTGAAGAACGGGCAGACGGTCATCACCGATTGCTGTGGCGGCACGCTGGGCGCGCTGGTCAAGGATTCGAGCAGCAATCAGTACATCCTGAGCAACAACCATGTGCTGGCGCGCAGCGACCAGGCCAAGGTCGGCGACATGATCGTGCAGCCCGCATTGATCGAGGAGAACTGCACACCCTATGGACAGGCCGGCGCGCAGTTGACGCCCGTAGCCTCGCTTACCGGCTGGGTGCCGATCAACTCCAGCGCCACCGATGTGGATGCGGCGATCGCGAAGGTCGAGTCCAACGCAGTGAATCCCAACGGCAGCATCCTGGAACTGGGCACCAAGCAGTCGGACGGCACGCTGGCGGCGGCCGCGCCCGGGGTCACCTGCTCCATTCCCGGTTCGGGAGGAGCAGCCTGCACGCCCGGCAAGGGCGAGGCGGCAACGCTGCAAATGGCGGTGGCCAAGAGCGGCCGCACGACCGGGTTGACCTGCGGCAGCGTCTCCGCGCTTGCCCTGAACATCCAGGTTCACTACTACGCGGACTGCGCCGAGACCAAGCCCTATTACACCAAGACCTTTACCAATCAGATTGGCGTCGAAGGCAACCAGTTCAGCGACTCTGGCGACTCGGGATCGCTCATCGTCGACACCGCCAATGCCGAGCCGGTGGGCCTGCTGTTTGCGGGCGGCCCGTCGAGCACCGGCGTGGGCCAGGCGGTGGCGAATCCCGTGGGCAGCGTGCTCGGCGAGCTGAGCACCTATGCGGGCACGAACACGTCCTATAGCTTTGTAGGCGGGGCGGACCACGCGGTAAGCTGCCTCAACTACGGCAATGCCACGGCCACTGCCGCGCAGGCCATCAGCCTGACCAGCGCCGAGCTCGACCGCACCGAACAGGCCATGGTGCAGGCGCGCATGCTGGTGAACTCATCGAGCGGCATCCTCGGCGTGGCCATGGGCAAGAGCAGCGATCGGGCGGGCGCGGGCGCGGTGATCGTTTATGTGAAGCCCGGCTCTCACCCCAAAGTGCCGGATACGATTGGCGGGGTCCGCACCACGGTGATTCCCTCCAGCCAGCGCGCGGTCTCGGCCGGTGTCGCGCCCCAGTCGCTGCTCGCGGCCGGCGTCATGCCGCCGCTGCCTGCCGCGACGCTGCGCAGCGCCATTGCCGTCAAGCAGCAGTTAGTTCACCATCTCATGGCCAGCAATCCGGCCTTCTTTGGCGTGGGAGTGGGGCAAAGCCTCGACGATCCGCAACAGGCCGCGCTGGTGATCTATGTCGACAGGAGCGAAGTACCGGCATCGCTGCCGCCGGTCATTGGAGGGCTGCGCACGCGCTACATCCTCATGGACCGCCTGCACGTGACGCGTTCCTACCTCTCGCCCATCCCCACGCGCAGCCACTGCATGCCGCATCCGGCACCGCGGCAGTCCGATCCCTTCGGCCTGCTCAACGTCAAGACGCTGCCGGGTCTGCACATCTACTGAACTGTGCGCCAGGCTGCGCGGCCTGCCTCAATGGGAATGCGGCTTCCTGCGTTTTGCGGCCAGGGCCGCGGCGATCTGCCGTCCGTGGAAGCGGCCGTTTTCGATGAAGATCTCGTTGGTGCGCGATCCGGCAACGATGACGCCGGCGAGATAGATGCCGGGAACGTTGCTCTCCAGCGTCTCCTTGTGGCACACCGGTAAGCGGTCCACACCGCCGCAGGTCACGCCCAGACCCTCCAGAAAATCGAAATCGGGATGATAGCCGGTGAGCGCGAAGACGAAGTCGTTGTGCAGGGTCACCGGGCCTTGCGGCGTTTCCACGCGGATGGTGTCGGGCCCGATCTCCGTCACCCGCGAATTGAAGTACGCGTTGATCTGGCCGTGCTTGATGCGGTTCTCGATGTCTGGCTTGATCCAGTACTTTACGTGCCGGTGCATCTCCGGGCCGCGGTGGATGAGGGTTACGCGGGCGCCGTGCCGCCACAACTCCAGCGCGGCGATGGCCGCGGAGTTCTTGCCGCCGATCACGGCGACGTCGAGGCCGTAGTAAGGGTGCGGGTCGTCGTAGTAGTGGTGAACCTTGCTCAGGTCCTCGCCGGGAATCTGCATCAGGTTGGGCAGATCGTAGTAGCCGGTAGCGATGGCGAGGGCCGCCGCACGCAGCGTGCCCGCGCGTCCGAAGCGGTCGATGGTATGTACGGTGAAGTTGCCTTCCGCGCCCTCGACCCGATCCACCCGCTGGTACTGGCGCACATCGAGCTTGTAGTGCGCCGCCACCTGGCGGTAATACTCCAGCGCCTCATTGCGGGTGGGCTTGGAGTTGGGGCTGGGGAAGGGAATGTCGCCGATCTCCAGCAACTCAGAAGTCGTGAAGAAGGTCATGTGCGAGGGGTAGTGGAAGAGGGAGTTGCAGACGCAGCCCTTATCGACCAGAACCGCGGTAAGGCCTTTTCTTTGCGCCTCGATGGCGCAGGCCAGCCCGGTGGGGCCGGCGCCGATGACCAGCAGATCGAAGATCGAATCCAACGTGCCGCCAGCGTTCGCATTGCTCATGGTTCTAGCTTAGGGCACGGCGGCGAATGCGCCGCTGATGGAAAGCGAGGGTAGAATGGTGGAAGGGGATGGTGGAAGGGTGGAATCGTGGCCCTGAATATAAAAAATCCGGAGACCAACCGCCTGGCGCGCGAACTGGCTGCACTGAAGGGTGTAAGCGTGTCGGCGGCGGTGGCTGAGGCAGTGAAAGAAAAGCTGGATCGAGAGAAAGCCCAGCAGAGCGGGAATGAAAAAGAGGGATTCGCGGAATGGCTTATGAAGATCAGCCGTGAAACAGCTCCCTTGATGGCCGACGGCAAGACTTCCACTGATTTGCTGGAGGAGCTCTACGACAAGGAGACGGGCCTGCCGATATGATCGTCGATTCTTCCGCGCTGATCGCGCTGATCAAGGGAGAACCAGAAGCGCAGTTGTTTGCCCGAGCAATGGAAGCAGGAAGCCCAGTGCGCGTATCAGCCGCGACTTATCTCGAAGCGTTTATCGTGACGGACCGCTACCGCAGCCCGAAGCTCACGGCGCGTTTGGAAGAGGTTCTGGATCATCCGCGGATTGTCATCGAGCCGGTCACGCCGGAGCAGGCGCGCCTTGCCCGCCAGGCGTATCGCGACTACGGCCGGGGCAGCGGCCACCCCGCGCGGCTAAACTTGGGTGACTGCTTCAGCTACGCGCTGGCGCGTGAGAAGCGCGAGCCAATTCTCTTTAAAGGCGTGGATTTCTCCGAGACCGACCTGCGTTCGGCGCTTTGAAGCTCTACGCGCTCGGCGTGGCGGCGGGCTCCGGCTCCGGTGCGGGCGGCGGAATCAGCGGCAGTTCCTCGGCCAACTCCAGGCCGGCATTCATGAGCAGCTTGCTGACGGTGGCGGTGTTCAGCCGGGTGGCGTCGTACTCCACGCGCACCGTCTGCGCGGCAGCATCCATCTCCAGCCTGCGGATGCCATAGACTTCGCGCATGCGGCCCAAGGCCAGCGCCACCTGTTCCGTTGGCGGCGCAGCGTAGCGATACAGAACTTCTACGGTGGTCATAACTCGATGATAGCAACAGGGGACAGTGAGCAGTGAACAGTGCACAGTCAACTGCGCATCGCTTCACAGTCCCTTCAGGTACGCCTGGATCTCCGGGGATGTCCAGTCCTGTGCCCCGATAAACTTCCGCACGATAACGCCCTTGCGATTGATCACGTAGGTCTCCGGCCACATGTCGGTGTGGAACAGATTGGGCACAGACTCGCTCGGGTTGCGCACGGTGGTGAAGTCGATGTGGCGCTGGCGGATGAACTGCTTGTAGGCGTCGGGGTCTTCATCCACGCTCACGCCGACAATCTCCAGGCTGGGCATGTCGCGGTGCAGTTGCTCGAGCGAGGGGGTCTCGGCCACACAGGGCGGGCACCAGGTAGCCCAGAAGTTCAGCAGCACCACCTTGCCGCGATAGTCGGCCAGATGAACGGTGGTGGTCCCGTCCGAGACGCTGAAGTCCGGGGCTTTCTTGTCGAACTGGGCGGGAATCGCTCCGCGATTGCACGCAGAGAGCAAAGGCAACAGGGACAGCAGCGCAACAGCAAAATAACGGAAGTACCGCACATTCTTATAATAGCGAGGGAAGATCGCGCCTTCCACTCCCAGGTTGCGGAAGGACGGGCGGCAGGAAAGCGGGACGAACCCATGGCAAAGGACGATGCCGGCCAGAGTGGCGCCGGGGCAGAACACAAATCGGTGCTGGGGCTGGTGGACGAGAGCGGAGCGCCCTTGCGCCACGCCGACTGGCGCGAGTGGTCCAAAGCTGCTCCCGGGACTGTCTTCGATCAGCCGGAACCCGCAGAACTGATTGAGCTTACCGTCATTGTGCCGGCCCGCAACGAGGAAGCCTCATTGGGGGCCTGCCTGCAATCGCTGGTGAGCCAGTCTGAGGAGATCTTCGAACTCGGCCGCGACTGGGACCTGATCGTCGTCGACGATCACTCCACCGACCGGACCGCCGAGCTCGCCCGCAGCTTTTCCGGCGTCACGGTGATGCAGGCCGCCAAGCTCCAGCCCGGCTGGACGGGCAAGAACAATGCCGTGTGGACCGCAGCCCGGCAAGCGCGCGGTCGGTGGTTGCTGTTCACCGATGCCGACACCATCCACCAGCCCGGCGACCTGCGCCGCGCCATCCACGAGGCGGAGCGCCACAAGGCCGGGGTGCTCAGCTACTCGCCGCGCCAGCTGGTCAGCGGATTGGCCCAGCGGGCGCTGATGCCGCTCATTTTCTCCGAACTGGCGCTGGCCTATCCTCCGGCCAAGGTCACCGATCCGGCGCAGCGCATCGCCGCGGCCAACGGCCAATTTCTGCTGGTGGAGCGCGAGGCGTATCGCCGGCTGGGCGGACACGCCAGCGTGGCCGAAAAGGTTCTGGAAGACGTTGAACTGGCCTTCATGGCCAAGCGCCGCCGCATCGGGCTGCGCTTCCGCTATGCCGACGACGCCGTCTCGGCGCGCATGTACCGCACCACCGGAGCCATGGTCGAGGGCTGGACCAAGAACCTGGCCCTGCTCTTCAGCAATACGCTGGGCACCGCCTTCTGGCGCGGGCTGGACTTCCTGCTGCTCTTCGGTCTGCCCATTCTGGCGTTCTGGCTTTGGAACGCCAAGTTCACCATGCGCTCGGTGGCCTGGCTCAGCGGCGGCTGGATCATCGGCCTGCTCTGGATCCGCACCCTGGTGCGCTTCTACTCGCGCGTGGCCAAGTCGAATTTTCCCTTTTTCGATTGCCTGATTTCGCCGCTGGGGCTACCGCTGTTTGTGCTGCTGCTCTACGTGAGCTGGTTCCAGCACCGTGTTTTGAAGCGGGTAAGCTGGAAAGGGCGCAGCTACGGCGCCTGAGTCCGGTTCCGCTGAGATCAACGAAACCGCTGCGGTTTTTTGATGGGGCTGAAACTGCATTGATTTTGTGAAGCTCCGGTTGCGCCGGCGCATCTTTTCCCTGGAGAGGTCCTGGATGATCTTGCTTACCCGGCGGGCGACGTTTTCCGCAGCGCACTACTACTGGAACGAGGCCTGGTCCGCGGAGAAGAACGAGCAGGTGTTCGGCCGTTGCTCCAATCGCCACGGTCACGGCCACAACTACACCCTGGAAGTGACGGTTGCAGGGCAAGCAGATCCGGTGACCGGATTTGTCGTCGATCTGAAGTGGCTGAAGGATGTGATGGAGCGCGAGGTGCTGTCGGCCTGGGACCATCGTCATCTGAATCTGGAGGTGGAGGAGTTTGCGTCCGGCAGGATGATGCCCACCAGCGAAAACATGGCGATGGCGGCGTGGCGCCGCCTGGAACCGGCGATTCGCGCCGCCCAAGGCGCGCAGCTCAACCGCATCCGTCTCTACGAGACGCCGGAGATCTTCGCCGAGTACCGGGGTGGCGCATGAGCGGCGCAGGGAAGGCATATTTCGGTCGGCGCTACATGCTGAGCGCGAGCCACAGGCTGCACACCGATGCGCTGACGGCGGAGCAGAACCGGGCGGCCTACGGCAAGTGCAATAACCCGCATGGGCACGGCCACAATTACATTGTGGAGGTGCTGGTGGGCGGACCCGTGGATCCGGCAACGGGCATGGTCATTAACCTGATGGACCTCGACCGGACTGTGAACGCCAAGATCCTCGAGCGGTTCGATCACCGCGACCTGAACGGCGATGCGCTGTTTGCGACGCAGGTGCCGACCACGGAGAATCTATGCCGCGCGATTTACGGGCTGCTCCAGGGTGGGCTGCCCGCCGGCCAACTCGAGTCGGTGCGGGTGGAAGAGACCGAGAACAACTTTTTCGAATATAACGGTGCATGAGATCGCCCATCCCCGGGCGGGAGGAAGAGAGCATGGCGCAGCCACTGGCGGTGAGCAAGAGCGAAGCGCGGTCCGCGGAAGATCTGAGCGGCTTCACGACGCAGGAGATGTATCGCGAGATCCTGGCCCGGCTGGGCGAAGATCCCCATCGGGACGGCCTGCTTCTGACTCCCGAACGCGTGGAGAAGTCGATGGCCTTTCTCACCAAGGGCTACGAGCAGGACCCGAACAAGATTCTGCGCGGCGCGCTCTTCGACGTCGATTACGACGAGATGGTGATCGTGAAGGATATCGAGATGTTCTCGCTCTGCGAGCACCACATGCTGCCGTTCTTCGGGAAGGTGCACGTGGCCTACATTCCCAAGGGCAAGGTGATCGGGCTGAGCAAGATTCCGCGGCTGGTGGAGGTATTCGCGCGGCGGCTCCAGGTGCAGGAGCGCATGACCCGGCAGATCGCCGATGCTATTCAGGAGGCGATTCATCCGCAGGGCGTGGGAGTCGTGATCGAAGCGCGCCATCTGTGCATGATGATGCGCGGCATCGAGAAGCAGCACTCGTCTACGGTGACCAGCGCGATGGTTGGCTGCTTCCATCAGAAGGAGACGCGTTCGGAGTTTCTGTCGCTGGTGCGGTCGTCGATTTCGGACGGAATGTGAGGCGCGTCAGGCGCGCTTTCTTTCCTGGACTCCGGCGCCCAGATAGCGCTGCCGGAGGGTGTTCGCCCCGGCCAGGGCCTGCATGAACTTCTGGCGGCTAGTTCCCTCGATATGCTGGAGCAGTTCGCGGTCCACCTGCGGGTCAAGGACCTGGCGGGCAATGCCCAGCAGTTGCTCCCAGTCGTGCCAGCCGCCAATTTGGTCCTTCACCTTGCCCAGGGCGTCGATGAATTCTTTGCTGGCCTGCGGAAAGGTCTGGAGCACGTAGCGCAGCTCTTTCACTTTGAGCCGGAAGGCGTGCAGGTTGTCGTGTGTGAGCGCCGGCCAGCGCGTGAGCTCGCCGGCCAGGCGGTCGGCGTGCGAGTCGCTGCCTGTCGTGGAATCCATGGCCTGGGCCACGTCGCGCTTCACGGGCTTCTTCCCGCTGGCGGCCGACTCGATTTCCTGGGCGTAGCTTTTGAGCCGCTGGCGGGCTTTGCGGCGCTGCTCGTCGATCACGGACATGAGCTTGCCGGCGCTGGCTTTGCGGGTAGCGCCCAGGTGCTCCTCGAGCTTGACGAGCGAATCGCCGAGCTGTTGGCGCGGCATGGCGAGCAGGTTGCCGGCCAGCACGTCCATGTCGCGGACCGCCCCCGCCGCTTTGCGAATGGGCTTGATGGCCTTCAGCAACCGCTTGGTGGCGCGCGGGTCGATGCTCTTCAGCGCGCCAGCGATGGCTTCGACCTTGCGCGCGCGGGTGCGCAGCCTGTGCACCTCTTCGGGCGCGGGAGTCTCCGCGATGCGCTTGAGCAGACTGCGCATCTGCCGCAACGGTTTTTCAGCGCGCTCCAGTTCCATGGCGTCCCCCCTTAGACTGCCCCTCTATGCCCGGATTGGCAAGTGGCCCGGGTTCAGCGCTCCGGCGGCGCGAACCTGTAACCTGAGAGCTGTACCTGCGTTATGAACGGACTTCTGGTAATCGATAAGCCCTGCGGCATCACCAGTCACGATGTCGTCAACCGTCTGCGCCGCATCACGGGTGAACGCTCGATCGGGCATCTGGGCACGCTGGACCCCATGGCGACCGGGGTTCTGCCGCTGTTGCTGGGCAAGTTTACACGGCTGGCCCAGTACTTTTCCACGGCGGAGAAAAGTTATGCCGGCACCATCCGCTTCGGCTTTGCCACCGATACCTACGATGCCGAAGGGGAGCCTGCCGGCGCTGACCGCTGGCCTGAGTTTGGTGGCACGCTGACGCTGGCCCGCGTGCGGGAGATCGCGCTGCGTTTTCACGGCGAGATGGAGCAGATGCCGCCGCCGTTTTCCGCCAAGAAGATCCAGGGCAAGCCGGCCTACAAGCTGGCCCGCGCCGGCCAGCCGGTGGAATTGAAGCCGGCCCGGGTGCGCATCGCTTCGTTTGATATCAACGCGCTGGACGGGCCGGAAGCCCATTTCACCATGAGCATCAGCGCCGGGGGCTACGTGCGCTCGGT
>JAJZCY010000328.1 GCA_021828835.1 Acidobacteriota bacterium
TGGCCCGATCGACGTTGCCGCCGCTGAGAATCACCCCGATGCGCCGGCCGCGCAGCGCCTCCCGCTCGCCGAGCGCACCGGCCAGTGCCGCCGCGCCCGCGCCCTCGGCAAGATTGTGCGTGTCTTCGTAATAGGCGCGCATGGCCCGCCGGATCTCCGCCTCCGAGACTTCGACCACGCGCTCCACCTCGGCGAGGATGATCGCGAGCGCGTCCTGATTCGGCACGCGGCAGGCCAGTCCGTCGGCGATCTGCGACTGTGCCGGCGCCTCCACTGCCCGCCCCGCCTGAAAGCTTCTGGCATACCCCGGCGACGCGGCGGCGACCACACCGACGATCGCTGTCTGACGGCCGAGCGCATTGCGTGCCGCAGCCATCCCGCAGATCGACGAGCCCAGCCCGATCGGCACATACACCGCATTCAGCTCCGGCGCGGCTTCGAAAAACTCAGTCGCGTACGTGGCCGTGCCCATCACCAGCCGCTCGTGGAACGATTCCACCAGCGCCAGCCCCTCCTCCGCCGCAATGGCCCGCGCATGCTCGAGCGCCGCCTGAAAGTCGTGGCCGTGCTCGATCAACTCTGCGCCCTGGGCGCGCATCGCGCGGTTCTTCTCTACGCTGTTGCCGCGCGGCACCACGATCTTCGCTTTCAGCCCGAAGGCCTTGGCCGCCATGGCCACGCCCTGCCCGTGATTGCCGCGCGTAGCCGCGACGACGCCGGAGAGGCCGAGCTGATTTCTCCGCAGCCAGTCCATGTAGACGAGAGCGCCGCGTATCTTGAAGGCCCCGGTGGGCGCGTGATTCTCGTGCTTGATCCAGGCTTCCGTTCCCAGCCGCTCGACGAGCAGCGGCCAGGCATACTGCGGCGTCGGCCGCATGTGCCGGTACACGATCTCCTGCGCGGCGCGAATCTCCTTCAGACTGGGAAGTCGCATGCACTCAGCATAACGGCTGTGCACGCCCGCCTGAAAGGAAGGAGAGGGAGGCGGATGATTCCACAACTGGGGATGCCCCATCTTTCGCGCAGTCTCATCGCGCGAAGAGTGGGAAAGCAGGAAGTCAGCGGTACTTCTGTACCTAGTCGGTCCTAGAGTCGAGGTTCATATCCGCCCACCCTTCGCCAGAAAAGAGGCGAAGGATGAGGCACCCTTCAGACCAGGAAGAGATCGCCTACCGGGCCGCTACCGCTGTTTCGATCTCTTCCGTCAACGCGTCGGCGGCATCCACGCAGTTGCCGCGGCTCACGTCCAGGTGGGTGACCAGGCGGATCGCATCCGGGCCGAAGGCGCTGACCAGCACACCGCGCTCCTTCAGGCGCGCAGCCAGCTCCGGCGCACTCACGCCGTTGGTGAGCCGGAAGATCACGATATTGGTCTCGACGGTGTCGGGATCGATGGCGACGCCCTCGATGTTGGCCAGCGCCTCGGCCAGCAGGCGGGCGTTCGCATGGTCTTCGTGCAGCCGCTTCGGACCCTGCTCTAACGCGATAAGCCCGGCCGCCGCGAGTACGCCGGCTTGGCGCATGCCGCCCCCCAGCGCCTTGCGATAGAGGCGCGCCCGCGCCATCCGCTCCGCCGAGCCTACCAGCATTGAACCCACCGGCGCGCCCAGTCCCTTGGATAGGCAGAACATCACGGTATCGAAGCCGCGGGTCAGCTCCTTCACATCCACGCCCAGCGCCGCGGCGGCGTTGAAGATACGCGCGCCGTCGCAATGCACGGGGAGCGCCCGCTCTTTTGCGCCGGCCCAAATCTCCTCTAAAGTCTCCAGGGACGAGCAGCGGCCGCCAGCGAGGTTATGGGTGTTCTCGATCTCAATCAGGCCGGTCGCGGCGTGATGCGGGCCGCCCTTGGGGAAAATGACCGGCTCAATCTGCTTCCAAGTGAGGATGCCGTCTCCGGTGGAAACCGCGCGGATGAGGCAGCCGGAGAAGACTGCCGTGGTCGCCATCTCCCAGTCCAGGATGTGCGCGCGCGCTTCGGCAATCACCTCCTGGCCGGGCTGGGTGTGCAGCTTAATGGCGATCTGGTTTCCCATGGTGCCGGTGGGCACAAACAACGCCGCTTCGCGCCCAAAGATCTCCGCCGCCCGCTTCTCCAGCAGGTTGATCGTGGGATCCTCACCATACACGTCGTCGCCCACCTCAGCCGCGGCCATGGCGGCGCGCATGATTTCGCTGGGGCGGGTCACTGTATCGGAACGAAGATCGATGATTGCTGACATTCTTGCCTTGCCTTTCTTGCAGCTTTCCGTCGGCAGCCGGCGAGTCTTTCCCGCCACGGGCTGCCGGATCCAGGCGATTGGGCCGTCCTTACGGTATTTGGCTCATGGGCAGCTCCATCACTGGATTGCGCTTGCCGTTGCTGACCGCTACCGCCCAAAGACCGTGGAAGTTGGCGCGGATGCCTGGCTGCGCCTTGAGAAAGGCGCTCAATACGCTGGTGGCCTCCGTGCGCAGCGCCGCCGGATCAGTCACGCCGGTCGACTCATACAGCACCGCGAGATCGGCTTCGTGCAGCGAGGGATCGAGGTACACGCCATCCACCTTCCAGGTGCGATTGCCCTGGAGCAGGTTGAGCGGGAACTCCTTCACCGGAGAAGGCTGGATCTGTTCCTGCTCCTGATCCAGCTTTTGCAGATTCGGCGAAACCAGAAAATCAACGGGAATGAGCAGGTAGCGGGCCGCATCGTAGCTGTACCAGGCGCTCCAGGGATCGCCGTGGGCGAGCGCGCGCGCGCGGGTCCAGTACCAGACGCCGTCGTGGCCGTCGAACTCGCCCTGGTGGGCGGAGAGCCCCGCCAGCTTCCATCCCGGAGCCGCGTTGTCCCAGGCCAGCACCAGTCCCAGTTGGCCGGCGAGCTTGGAACCCGTCGCATCGGCCAGGACGACTGCATAGCGGCCCGGCGGCAACTGGCGCATGGTGAT
>JAJZCY010000060.1 GCA_021828835.1 Acidobacteriota bacterium
TATCCTACACGGCGAAGGACAACCCCTGCTCGAGGCGGTCGTGCATTCCTGCAAGATCCGCCTCCGGCCTATCCTCATGACTTCACTGGCAACGCTGCTGGGCATGATCCCCATGGCCCTCGGCCTCGAAGCTGGCAGCGAACAGTACGCGCCTCTGGCTCGCGCCATCATCGGCGGACTGGCCGTTTCGGTCGCCGTCACTGTCTTCCTGGTTCCGGCGGTCTACCTGATCGTTCACGGCCACCGCCCAGCGCAGCTTGAACCCGCGGAGGTTTTGCAAGATGAATAAGCAATACGCTATTTTGGGGGCCGCCGCCCTTTTTGCGGTCATGGTACTGCCGGCCGGCCCCGCAGCTCAGGCGCAGAAGCGCCTGCCCAACGCCCCCACCATGGGCCTCATGGCTTCCCTCAGTCAGGCCACCGGCTCGGCTGCGCCTGCGTCCCCCCAGCAGACGCCGCAGGCCTCAACCAATCAGGCCCCCGCGGCTTCGGCCGCCCCGACGCCGGTCACCGGCGCAATCAAAGGAACCAACACAGCAGCCCCCTTCGGCCCGCAGCTCACCATCGCCCAGGCCGAGCAGATGGCCATCCGCAATAACCCCAACATCAGCGTCTCGCGTCTGCTCGCGCTCGCGCAGGGACAGGTCGCGCGTCAGGCCCGCTCCGCCTTCCTGCCCACCGCCACTGCTAATCTCACCGCCGTCGGCGCGCATTACGACAGCCGCCTCAGCGGCGACGGTACACTCAACAGCCCCCGCATCCTCGATAAAGCCGCGGGCGGCATGAGCATCAGCCAGCTCATCACCGACTTCGGCCATACCCACAACCTGCTCAAGAGCGCCGAATCCAACACCCGCGCGGAGATCGAAAACTCCCGCGCCACCCAGCTCGACATCCGTCTTGCCGTCGATCAGGCCTTCTACCAGGCCCTCACCACACAGGCCGTCTACGAAGTAGCCAAGCAGACCGTGGCCGAGCGGCAGGCCACAGATGACCAGGTCGGCGCGCTGGAAAAAACCAAGGTAAAATCGCTGCTCGATCTCAGCTTTGCCGACGTCCAGCTCTCCCAGGCCAACCTCATGCTCCTCGACGCCAAGAACAACGAACAGGTCGCCATGGCCGCGTTGAATAATGTCCTCGGCTCCGATCAGGATCAGCAGTACACGCTGGTCGACCAGACCAATGGCAATCCCCCGCCCGCGCCGGAGAACCCCGATACGCTGGTCCAGACCGCCTTCCGGCAGCGCCCCGACCTGGCCGCCCTCAACGACCGCTACACGGCCGCCAAGCAGTATGCCACCGCCGAGCGCGACCAGTGGTTCCCCACCATCTCCGCGCTCGCCGCGGGCGGTGATGCCCCGGTCCGCGACAACCTGTTTCAGACGCCCTGGTACTTCGGCGCCGGAGCCAACGTCAGCATTCCGGTCTTCAACGGCTTCCTCTACAACGCCCAGACCAAGGAAGCACGCTACCGCGCTAGTGCCGCTCAGCAGCAGATGCGCAACCTGCGCGACATGATCGCCCGCGACGTCCGCACCGCCGTGCTCAACGCACAGACCGCCTACCAGCGCATCGGCGTCACCCAAAGCATGCTCGACCAGGCCAACCTGGCTCTCGATCTCGCCCAGGCCCGCTACAAGATCGGCCTCAGCAGCATCGTCGAGCTCACCCAGGCCCAGCTCGCGCAAACCCAGGCCCAGATCCAGTACACCACCGCCCGCTACACCTACCAGACCGCTCTCTCTGAAGTGAACTTCGAAATCGGCCAGTAAAACAATGCGGGCCTCCCCGCCCGGGGAGGCCCGCCGCCTGTCCGAAGTTTTCACGATCAGCGATCGCCCTCTGAATCACCGGCCCCTTCGTACCACCGACTCCTTCGTACCACCAGCCCTTTCGTAGCGCCGCTAACTTCGTAGCGCCGGCCTCCCGGCCGGCTGTCGCGTGGGTCTCCAGACTCACGCCCCTCCCAAACCACTTCACCACCCACTACTCGTCGTAGTGCAGCAAGCTGAACACGTCGTATTCCGGAAAGCGATCCCGGCCTTTCAGAAAATCCAGCTCCACGGCAAAGCCCAGCCCCGCGATCTTCCCGCCCAACTGCTTCACCAGCTTCACCGTCGCCTCCATCGTCCCGCCCGTCGCCAGCAGATCGTCCACCAGCACCACGTTCTGCCCCGGCGTAATCGCGTCCGTGTGAATCTCCAGCGTATCCGTGCCGTACTCCAGATCGTAGGTCACGCGCGCCACCGACGAAGGCAGCTTGCGCGGCTTGCGCACCGGCACAAAGCCTGCGTTCAGCCGGTACGCCAGCGCCGGCCCAAAGATAAATCCCCGCGCCTCGATGCCCAGCACCAGGTCGATCTTCTGCTCGATATAGTGCGCCGCCAGCGCGTCGATTAACTGAGCAAACCCCGCCTTGTCCTTGAGCACCGTGGTGATGTCGTAAAACAGAATGCCCGGCTTGGGAAAATCCGGCACCGTGCGCACCAGTTTCTTCAGGTCTTCCACATTCACAGGCTTCAGGGTCTGAGACATGATTTCACTCTCGCTTCGCAGGCAAATCGACCGTTATTGTTGACGGGTCCGTTGCCAGTTTATCGCAGCCTCCTCGCCAGCCTCAGCCAGCCGCTCATTCGCCCGATAGCCCGCTTTGTGTTGCGCCGCTCTGTGTCAGGGCACGACTTCAGTCGTGCCGCTAACCCCGTAAAGAGAAGCGTGGGCTTTAGCCTCTGCCCGACGTTTTTTCCTTTTCCATATTTGCGCCCCCTAATTAACCCCTTTGAGCTCGATCCGCAAACCGGCATCGAATCTCCCAGAAGGAGGCTTCATGGAGCAGGAGCAGGTCTACACCCAGCCCAGGCGGCATGACGGAATGCCCGCGGAGATCGTGCGCGCGCTCGACGGCGACAACCTCGAAGCTCGCCTCGAGGAGGCGATCCGCCTCTCAACCGTCACCCCCGACGGCTGGCCCCACGCCGCCGAGCTGACCGTGGGAGAAATTCTCTCCCTGGGTCCCCACAACCTCATGGTCGCCATCTGGCCGGAGTCGCACACCACCGCCAACATGCGCCGCAGCGGACGCGTCACGCTCTCCCTCGTCTCTGACTACGCTCTGTTCGAGATCCGCGGTCAGGCCAGGCTCGTCGCCGAACGTCAGACCTCGCTCGGTCTCGCCGTCTTCCGCATCCGCGTCGAGCAGGTCCAGGAACACCGCTCGGCCTACGCCGACGTCATGAGCGGCCTCAACTTCCGGCTGCACAACCCGCAGCGCACCCTTGCCCGCTGGCGCGAACAGATTGAGGCGCTGAAGAAGCTGGCCTGATCGGCCGCGCCTGCAAGCCCTGCGCTGATTTGGAGTGAATTACAAGGGGATGAGGCAACAACCCACGTCCCGACAAACCCTTCTGCCGGGGTACGAACCGCTCAATGGGGGGAGGGTGAGAAACGCGCGATCAGGACACCGCGCAAACAACGTAGATCCATGAAAAAAGAGGAGTTCCCAGGCGTCATGGAAACATGCTGCCTGGGAACTCCTTTCCCCAGATCTGCGTTGTTTCTGGACATAGATTCGCTGACGCCGCCAAGTAACACAAGAGTACTTAAGGGCATTGCCTATAGGTAACCTGATTTTTGGGTACTTTTGGGGAGGCTAGGAGTTCTCTTCATCCTGCTGCGGCAGCAGACACAGGCTCATCGCGGAGCGCGACAGCTTGATCCGGTTGTCAGCGCCGGTCTTGCGCATCAGCCGCGCCACGTAGGCCTTCACCGTGCGCTCCTCAATGCCCAGCTCCTCCGCAATCTCGCGATTGGAACGAGCCGTCATGATCAGCCCCAGCACCTGCTTCTCGCGCACCGTAAGCTGCGGCCCGGCCATCGGCTTCGCCTCGGGAACATTCAAGAGCCGGTCGATCAGCTTTGAGAGCAGACGCCGCGGCGCCCAGATCGAGCCGGAAGTCACAATTTCGATCGCCTGGCGCACCATCTCGGGGCCGGCGGTCAGGTCGAGATAGGCCCGAGCCCCCGCGATCACTGACTGGATCACCAGTTCATCGTCGCCCTCCGGTCCGATCACGATCAGCCGAATCTCCGGCCGCGTGCGGTGAATCGCTTCCACCGCTTCGAATCCCAGCGACGAATGAAGGTCGATGACAAGGTACTGCGGCCCCTGGCTGCCCAGCAGCTCTTCCAGGCTGCCGATCACCGGAAGCAACTGGGGCTTGCGCGGCTCTGCGGGCTGATCAAAAACAGTGGCCAGACCCGCCACCCGTATGGGCTCAGTCGCAATCAGACCGATTCGAATCGGGCCTTCGGTTCCAGGCGCGGACATGGGTTCGAACTCCGAAGTACAAAGGTGCGGCAACTTGCAGTCCAGCAAAACGGCGCTCCCCGAAGGAAGCGCCGCGGTTCCTACAGCTTCGGCAGCACAATTCCCTGCTGCTTTTGGTACTTGCCATTACGGTCGGCGTAGCTCACCTCGCACGGCTGGTCGCCCTGGAAGAACAGAATCTGGCACAGCCCTTCGTTGGCGTACACCCGCGCCGGCAGCGGCGTCGTGTTCGAAATCTCGAGTGTGACGAACCCTTCCCACTCCGGCTCGAACGGCGTCACGTTGACGATGATCCCGCAGCGCGCATAAGTCGACTTGCCCACACAGATGGTGAGCACGTCGCGCGGAATCCGGAAATACTCCACCGTGCGCGCCAGCGCAAACGAGTTGGGCGGAATGATGACGGATTCGGCCTGCACCGAAACGAACGAACGCTCATCGAAGGCCTTCGGGTCGATGATCGCGCTGTTGACGTTGGTAAAAATCTTGAACTCGTCGCTGACGCGCAGATCGTAGCCGTAGGACGAGAGACCGTAGGAGATCACTCCCTTGGCCACCTGCTTCTCACTGAACGGCTCGATCATCCGGTGCTGGAGCGCCTGCTCGCGAATCCAGCGGTCACTTTGTATGGACATGCATCTCCTGGGCGGGCATGCCGCGGGGGTGCCGGGCAAGGCTCTGGGTTGAAACTTCATCTTAATGCAACCGGTTGCACCCCTGACAATCGAAATCGCCCGGCTACTCCGCTCCCTCGCGCCAAGACATTTTCTCCGGATCAAAAAATCCCGATTTCCCTCCCCTGCCAGTTCCATAATTCCCGCAAAGCCTGTACTATGACCGGAGTAGGGCGGAATTATGCCGAGACAAAAGGCGCAGCGAGGTATCCATTGATCAAACAGGACATCGTCCATCAAGTGATCGAACGTACGGGATTGCCACGCACCAAGGCTGAAGCTGCGGTGGACACGGTGTTTGAAGGCTTGAAACAGGCCCTGGCCGCAGGCGAGCGCATTGAACTGCGCGGTTTCGGCGTGTTCAGCGTCCGCGCCCGCAAGACCGGCATCGGCCGCAACCCACGCACCGGCACCGAGGTCAGCATCGCCCCGGGCAAAGCGGTTCGCTTCAAGCCTGGCAAGGAGCTCCACTCCATCGAGGACGGCGGAGCACCCGCTCAGCAGCAGTAGCCCCTATGCCCTCCGCTGCCGGCTTGGATCAGGGCGCAGGATCCGACGCGTGCGTTGCGCCTCCGGAGCAGTCCCCGCTGCAACAGGCGCGATCCGGCCGGCGCCAGCCTCACCCGCGGAAATCCCTGCTGCGTGAGTACGGCCTTCCGATCCTGCTCTTTGCCGCCACCCTGGTGACCACCACCGCCAACGGCGCCCGCTTCATGCAGAACTTTCTGGAAGGCATGCCGCCGGTGGTCCGCGACAGCGATCTATGGCCGTGGCTCTGGCTCGCCAAGCACCCGGATCTCTTCGTCAGCGGATTTGCCTTCTCGCTCAGCCTCCTCGCCATTCTCCTGGTCCACGAGTTCGGCCACTATTTCGCCTGCCGCGCGCATCGCGTCAATGCCACCCTGCCATGGATGCTGCCTGCCCCCACGTTGAGCGGAACCGCCGGCGCGGTCATTCGCATCCGCTCCAGAATTCCCACCGCGAATGCGCTGATGGACGTCGGCATCTACGGACCTCTCGCCGGCTATGTGGCCTCCACCATCGCTATCGCCGTGGGCTTCCTGCTCAGCACACCCGCGCCTGTCCGCGCCCCGGACGCCATCGTCCGCTTCGGCGGCGAGCCCCTCACCGTCCGGCTCATCCACCATCTTCTGCTCCACTGGGATCCGCGCCTGCCCGGCTTCAATCACCTCTCGCCCCACCCCATCCTGGTCGCCGGCTGGATCGGCCTCTTCATCACCTCGCTCAACCTGATCCCCGGCGGTCAGCTCGACGGCGGACACGTCCTCTACGCCGTCTCGCCGCGCCTGCATAGCTTCACTACCCGCGTGCTCCCCTACGTGCTTCTTGTGGCGGGCGTCTTCTTCTGGATGGGGTGGCTGTTGTGGGGCGGCTTCCTGCTCCTTCCCGCCATGCGTCACCCGCGCGTCAGCCAGGATCTTCCGCTCACCCGCGGAAGAGTCCTGCTGTTCGTGCTTGGCCTCCTGGTGCTGGCCCTCACCTTCACCGCGATGCCGTTCTATGACAATTCCCTGCTGTCCCTGGTGCGCGACTGGAAGGCCGGAAACTAGGGTCTGCTCCCTTACATCAGCCGCGCCGCATCCACGTCCACAACCAGGTTTCGCCGCGGCACCCCAGCGGATTCTGCATGCGCCAGCATCCCGCGCAAGGCCGCGTTCAGCGCCTTGCGCGAGGCAGCTTTCAGAATCATGTGGAAGCGATACACGCCCTTGATGCGGGCGATCGGCGCGGTACACGGCCCCAGCACCCGCACGGCCGCTCCGCCGCTCTGGGACTGGGCGAGATACTTCCCCAGGATCGCCGCCCAGCCGGACGCCTCCTCCAGCTTCTGCGACTGCACCAGCACGTTCGCCAGCACGCCGAAGGGCGGGTAGTGCATCCAGCGCCGGTACTTCAGCTCCCGCTCTGCAAACGCCTCGTAATCGTGTTTCATGGCGGCCAGAATGGCGTAGTGATCGGGATAGTAGGTCTGCACCACCACGCGCCCCGGCAGCTCGCCGCGGCCGGCACGGCCGGAAACCTGGGTCATGAGCTGGAACACGCGCTCTGCGGCCCGGAAATCGGGCATGCTCAGCGAGTGATCGCAGCCAACCACACCCACGAGTGTCACCCCATGAATGTCGTGCCCTTTGGCGATCATCTGCGTGCCCACCAGCAGGTTGATCTCGCCCGAGTGCAGACGCGCCAGCAGACGCTCCAGATCGTACCGTCCGCGCACCGTGTCGCGGTCCATGCGCCCGATGCGCGCCCCGGGAAAGATCTCCGCCAGCCGCTCCTCGCCCTGTTGCGAGCCGGCGCCCAGGTAGTAGAGGTATTCGCTCTCGCATTTCGGGCAGCGCGCCGGCACCGTGCGCCGATAACCGCAGTAGTGACACTCCAGCCGCTGTCCTTCGCGTGCGATTCCGCCTTCCGAAGATGGCTTGTGATGCGTCAGAGAGATCGCGCAGTTCTGGCACTCCAGCTTCTGGCCGCAGGCCCGGCAGATCACCGCGAAGGAGTAGCCGCGGCGGTTGAGCAGAATAATCGCCTGCTCGCCGCGTTCCAGTGCGGCCTTGGTCTGCTCGATCAGCGCGCGCGAGAAGAGCTGCTCCTGCCCCGTCTCCTGGAATTCGCGGCGCATGTCCACCAGCTCGACCTCGGGCAGTGGCCGGTCCATGACCCGGTCGCGCAGCGCGATGCGCGCATACTTGCCCTGCACGGCGTTCTGCCAGCTCTCCAGTGAAGGCGTGGCCGATCCCAGCACCACCGTGGCTCCGGTGATCTTGGCGCGCATCACCGCCACGTCGCGGGCGTTGTAGCGCGGCGTCTCTTCCTGCTTGTAGCTCTGGTCGTGCTCTTCATCAATCAGAATCAGCCCCAGATTCGGCGCCGGCGCGAAGATGGCCGAGCGCGTGCCCACAATGATCGGTGCCTCGCCCCGCTGGATGCGGCGCCATTGCTCGCTGCGCTCCTCCGGCGTCAGCGCCGAGTGCAGCAGCGCCACCCGGCTGCCGAAGGCCGCGTCGAGCACGCCCACTGTCTGCGGCGTGAGGCCGATCTCCGGCACCAGCAGGATCGCCGACATGCCCCGCTCCAGCGCCTTGTGCATCGCCGCCAGATACACCGCTGTCTTCCCCGAGCCCGTCACTCCAAACAGCAGGAAGGAATGGAACTCCCCCAGCGCCCCGGCGATGGTCTCCAGCGCCTGCTTCTGCGCAGGGTTCAATTCAAATGGCTCTTTGCGGCGGGCAATGCCGCCCAGCCGGAAGGCCGCCGGCCGCTCCTCGATGCACACCAGCCCACGGCGTACCAGCGTCTGCAAGGTGGACGAGGACAGTTCGCGCTGGCGCAGTTCGTCGAGCGCCATCTCCCCGCCGCACGCCGCCAGCTCGGCCAGGATCGCCTGCTGCTTCTCTGTCAACTTCGGCAGCCTGCTCTCGGGGATGAGTACCGCGAACCGCTCCAGCCGCCGCGCATCGCGCTCCACCGCCGAAGTCTCACGGGCAATCCACTTCTTCCGCACCAGCGCCGCCAGCACCGGCAACGACGCCGAGGTCGCCGTCCGCAGCGTGGAGACTTTGACCGGCTCCCCCGAAGAAAGCCGCGTGAGCACCCGCATCTCCAGATCCAGCGCTTCGCCGGACAGCTTTCTGCGCTTCGCCGGCCCTCCCTTGTCTCCCTGAGCGAAGCCGCTCGCCTTTGCGAGCGGAGCAGTCGAAGGACGTCCTTCTGCCTCATCCTTCCGTCCCATCTCCCGGCCCCGGCCAAAGAGATGGGACGAGTCCCCGCCGCTCGCTCCCTCCATCGCCCTGGCCAGCACATCCCGGCCCAGATCGGTGATGCGGTAGTACACCGTGCGCCGCACCTCCGCCATCAACGGAAGCATGGCGCGCAGCACCTCGCCCAGCGGCGCAAGATAATACTGCGCGATCCACTCCGCCAGCTTCAGCAGCGGCTCTTCGAGCAGCGGCTCGTCATCCAGTACGGCATCCAGATGCCGCACCTCGAAATCCGCCGGCGCGGCCACCTCGGTCGCCGTCACGACCCCGATCAGCTTTTCGTTGCGAAACGGCGCAATGACCCGCGCACCGCGTACCGGCCGCTGCCCCTCCCGCACCGCGTAGGTGAAAGTCCGGTCCAGCGGGACCGGCAGCGCGACTTCGCAACATACAGGCATGGGCTCAGCACCAGTCTACCGGGTGACTGATCGCCGGCCGGCTCCGGCCAGCATCGCAAACCGCAGCCGGCCCGGCCCGCCTTCCCTTTCACGGCTGGAGGTGAAATACTTCCCCGCATGAAATGCGCAACCTGTTCTGCTTTGCTTTGCGCTCTGCTCGCCCTTACGCTCCCGTCCGCGGCGCAGAGCAATGATCCGCTTCATGCCTGGGTGCAGGCCAAGAGCCCCGCCGCACTGCAAGCCTGGGTCAACCAGCGTCTGGCCGCGGAGAAGGCTGACATCGCCAAGCTCGTGGCCGTCACCGGACCGCGCACAGTCGCCAACACCCTGCGCCCCTACGACGATGCCGAGAACGAACTGGCCCTCGCGAACAACAACGCCTACCTGCTCTACTCGCTGGCCGATACCGCCGCCATGCGCGACATGGGCCAGAAGATGACCGCCGTCGTTTCGGCCGCCAATACCGAGCTGAGCCTGAATCCGCAGGTCTATCGCGCGCTCGCCGCCGTTCCACTGCCCGCCGGGGATCCGGCCACGCGCCACTACTTGCAGCGCACGCTCTTGGAATACCGCCTGGCCGGCGTCGACAAAGATGCCGCTACCCGCGCCAGGGTCCGCGCTCTTCAGGAGAGGATCACCAACGACTCGCTCGAATTCGGCCGCAACGTCGCCAATGGCACCCTGAGCATCAAGGCCACGCGCGCCCAGCTCGATGGCCTCCCCGCCGATTACATCGCCCGCCACAAGCCCGATGCCGAAGGCAATTACACCCTGACCACCGACGCGCCCGATGAAGGCCCAGTCCTCGATTTCGCCAACAATGCCGATCTCCGCATGCGCATGTTCCTGGCCTATCACGGCCGCGCCTATCCGCAGAACGAAGCGGTGCTGCGCGACCTGCTGACCGCGCGCGAAGAGCTGGCCCGCACGCTGGGCTACAAGTCCTTTGCCGATCTCGACACCGCCGACCAGATGATCGGCTCGGCCGCCAATGTGCAAAAGCTCATCGATCAGGTGGACGCGGCCTCGCACCCGGTGGCGCAGCGCGAATACGACGAGTTGCTCGCCTTCGTGCAACAGCGGCAGCCCGGAGTCAAGTCCATCAGCCTGGCCGACTCGCTCTACTGGATGGAGCAGTACCGCCGCGCCAAGCTCGACTTCGACGCGCAGAGCGTGCGCCCCTACTTCCCCTACAAAGAGGTACAGGCCGGCATCCTCCAGACCGCAGCCAGGTTCTTTCACGTCTCCTTCAAGCAGGTAAAGAACGCGGTGGTGTGGGATCCCTCGGTCGATGTCTACGACGTCTACGACGCCGCGCCCGGCAATGTGGGCAAACATCTCGGCCGCATCTACCTCGACATGCACCCGCGCACCGGCAAGGACAAGTGGTTTTCCTCCTCCCCCGTGGTGCCCGGGATCCGCGGCCGCCAACTGCCCGAGGGCATGCTGGTGTGCAACTTCTCCGGCGGCGCCGCCGGCGATCCCGGCCTGATGCAGTACGACGAGGTGGTCACCTTCTTCCACGAGTTCGGTCACCTGATGCACCACATCCTGGGCAGCCAGGGCGAGTGGAGCGGACAGGGAGGCTTCGACGTGGAAGGCGACTTCGTCGAGTCTCCCTCGCAGATGCTCGAGGAGATGTTTCACTCCACCGCCATCCTCCAGTCCTTTGCCCGGCAGTACCAGACCGGGCAGCCGATTCCGGCCGCGCTGGTGGCGCGCATGAATGCGGCCAGCGCCTACGGCCGCGGACGCTGGATTCAGAACCAGCTCCTCTATTCCACCTATTCGTTGCAACTCCACACGCTGCCCCCGGCCACCATCCACTTCGATGGCCTCTACCGCCAGGACATGGAGCGCTTCAACACTTTCACCCCGGTGCCCAACGATCACTTCTTCGCCGTGTTCACACACCTCACCGAGTACGCCTCCAACTACTACACCTACGTGCTCGACAAGGTCATTGCCATCGACTTCTTCGATCAGTTCGATCCCAACCACCTGCTCGACGGACCCACAGCCATGCGTTACCGCCGCACCGTGCTGGAACCCGGCGCTACCCGCCCGGCCACCCAGCTCGTCCAAGATTTTTTGGGCCGGCCACAGAACATGAAGGCCATCGAACGCTGGATGAACCAGGAGTTTCAGCCGCATACCACTCAGCCCTCCGCACCCTTGCATCCCGCGGAGTGATCGTTAAACTTCCGTTCTCCCCGTTCTTTTCGCAGTCTCGCCGCGAAAAGAACGGGACCCCATCATCGCCAGGCGCCCAATCTCGCGCCCTGCCAACCCGCTAGCCCGCTTCCCCACCGCCATGCCTTACGAAATGCCCAAGATCGGAACCCGCACCGAGATGCGCCAGACCTTTAACCAGGTGGCGAGCCTCTATGACCGGAACCGCCCCTCCTATCCGGAAGCCGTCTTTGACGACCTGATTGCCCTCTCCGGTGTGGGTCCCGCTTCGCGCATCTTCGAGATTGGCTGCGGCACCGGCCACGCGACTCAAGCTCTCGCCGCCCGCGGACTGGCTATCGATTGCATCGAGATGGGCGAGAACATGGCTGCCCTCGCCCGCCAACGGCTCGCGGCTTACCCGCGCGTGCAGATCATCGTCGCCAACTTCGATAGCTGGGAGACCGGTCAGCGCTACGACCTCATCTATGCCGCCACCGCCTATCACTGGCTGAACCCGGCCACGCGCGATCACCGCATCGCAGCGCTTCTCAAGTCAGGCGGTCACTTGGCCGTCTGGCGCAACCGCCACATCCGCAATGGATCCTGCGATGCCTTCCTGGACGAGGCAGCCAAAATTTACGTGGAGGACGCACCGGAGCTGGTCAAGCGCCGCGCCCAGCTTCCCCGCCCTGAGGAGGCCGTCGAAGCGGAACGCGAGGAGGTCTCGCCGGAGATCTTTGAACCTGCGGTCTACCGCCTCCACCTCTGGACGCTCGCCTATACCGCGGCGCAGTACGCGCAGATGCTCAGCACCTTTGCCGACTTCCAAATGCTGCCTGCACCGCGGCTCCAACACCTGCTCGATCGCATCGAAGACCTCATCAACGCCAACTACGGAGGCTCCCTGGTGCAGGACTACGCCACCGTCCTCCAGATCTCCCGTAAAAGGTCCTGAACACCGGGCCAAAAACCCGCCTGCCCGGCCCTGGCCGCGTCGCTGATTTTGTCGCTATGGCGGGGAACGGATTTACAATTTTGCCGATGCCTCCCCAATCCGCTCCTGCCAAAAAGCGCACATCGAAATCTTCGGCAAAGACCGCCCGCGGCCCCATCACCCTTGCCATCGACATCGGCGGCTCCGGCCTCAAGGCCATGCTGCTCGACCCCGCCGGCAATCCCCTCAGCGAACGCGAGCGCATGGTCACGCCTGCCATTCCCACCCCGCGTGCCGTGCTCAAAGGACTCGACACCCTGGTCAAAAAATTACCCGGCTTCGACCGCGTCTCGGTGGGCTTTCCCGGTGTGGTGAAGAAGGGCGTCACCTACACCGCGGCCAATCTGCACCCCGCCTGGGTGGGCTTCCACTTCCAGCAGGAGATCGAGAAGCACTGGAAGAAGCCCGCGCGCGTCGCCAACGATGCCGCCGTGCAGGGCTATGGGGCCATCAAGGGCGAGGGCGTGGAGATGGTCATCACCCTGGGCACAGGCATGGGCTCCTCCCTCTACACTGACGGCCGCCTCTGCCCCGGCCTCGAACTCGGCCACCACCCCTGGCGCAAGCACACCTACGAGGATTACCTCGGCCGCCGCGGCCTCGATCGCTTCGGCAAGCACCACTGGAACAAGATGCTGCTGCTGACCATCCAGCAGACCGCGCACACCTTCAACTGGGACCACCTCTACCTGGGCGGCGGCAACACCAAGAAAATCAGCTTCAAGCTGCCCAAGGATGTCACCATCGTCTCCAACGAAGAAGGCCTTCTCGGCGGCGTCGCCCTGTGGCGCGATGACGCCATCAAACATTAACTGCGCGCGCGGCCGATGAAACCCCGCCTAGACTCGGCTCCGGGCAGCGCCCGTATCCGCGCAGCCGGGAACCGCCTATAATTTTGAGTGTCGTGTTCAATTTCTTTCTTTTTAGCCGGCGGACAGCGCAGCGGCTTGCCGCCGGTGCTGTGCTTGGGCTCCTCGTTCTCCTGGTTCCGGGCGTTTGCAGGGCCGCGCAGTCACCCTCCGCGCCCCCCATCCAGCATTCCGCCGCCGACCGCGGCCGCATCCTGCTGGTGATTCCCTTCGATAACCGCACCGGCGAACTCAATCTGGATTGGATCCGCGAGGCGGCCGCCAACCTGCTTTCCAGCCGCTTTGCATCGGCCGGATTCGCGCCCATGACCCGCGCCGACCGCGTGTATGCGCTGGATCATCTCGGCCTGCCGCCCAACTTCCAGCCCTCCCGCGCCAGCGAAATCAAGCTGGCCCAGACCCTGGACGCCGACTCCATCATCGTGGGCAGCTTCTCGCTCAACGGTCAGGATCTGGTCGCCCAGGCGGAAGTAGTCAACGTGCCACATCTCAAGATGCTGGCTGCGGTCTCCGCGCAGGGGCCCATGACCAGCATGATCGCCATCTTCGACCGCCTCGCCTGGAAGCTCACCCGCCAGCTCGATCCCTCCCTCAATGTGGCCGAGGAAACCTTCGTGGCCGAAGGCAGCAGCCTGCACCTCTCCGCCTACGAACAGTACATCCGCGGCATTACCGAGCCCGATCAGGCGGAACGCATGCGGCATCTCGCAACTTCCGTGAAGCTCAGCCCCGACTTCAGCCCCGCGTGGATGGCCCTGGGCCGCGAAGAGTACCGGAGCCAGCAGTACGATCGGGCGGCCGACGCCTTCTCCAAGGTGGACCGCAAGGGCCCGGACGGCCTCGAAGCCAGCTTCTACCGCGGTCTGTCGTTGCTCTTCTCCGGAAATTACCCCGAGGCCTACAAGGAGTTTGCCGATGTCGCCAAAACCCTCCCGCTGGCCGAAGTGGTCAACAATGAGGGCGTGGCGCTCAGCCGTCAGGGCCGCGACGGCACTCCCCTGTTCATCCAGGCAGCAGCCGACGATCCACGGGACGCGGACTACCACTTCAATCTCGCCGTGAGCCTCAAGCGCCACGGCAACAGCACGGCGGCGCTCAATGAGTTGACGCAGTGCCTCAAGCTGCGGCCCAATGACAGTGAGGCGGCCTCGCTTTTGCAGGCATGGAAATATCCCGCTGCCGCCACCGCCGTCGCATCCACCGCAACCGTTGATCCGCCCGCCGCACCCGACCCGCTGGAACGGATTGCGCGCACCTTTGACGAGACCGCCTTCCGCCAGGCCTCGCAGATGCTCGACGAGATGGACGCGCGCCGGGTAGCGGCGCTGAGTCCCCAGCAGCGCGCCAAGACCTTCTGCATGCAAGCGAAGGGCTATCTCAGCCGCGGACTGGTTCTTGAAGCGGAGCGTCTCTACCAGATGGCCGCAACTGCCGATCCCAAATCTGCCGACGCCCATCTTGGCCTCGCCCGCGTGCGCCTCCGCAGCGGCGATCTGCAGGGAGCCCGCCGCGAAGCCCGTCAGGCCCTGGCGTTGACGCCCAGCGCCGATGCCCACCTCATCCTGGCTCGCGCTGACCTTGCAGCCCACGACCTCAAGAACGCCCAGGCCGAGGCGGAAAGCGCCATCCAGGCAGATCCCTCCAACACCGAAGCCCAGCAGCTTTTGCACCGGATTCAAACCTCCACCGTACCCGCAAGGTAGCCCTGCGTAGCGGAACAGGGCTGCTCCCCGGCCCCCTTCCGCTGTATGCTTGGCTGTCGGAATCTTCCGCGCCTCCGAGTTCGGTAAGGGATGGGCCAAATGGGACGCTACGGCAAGCTGCAACAGTTCGTGAGAATGGCCTTTGCGGCCGCGTTCTTCTCCGTGATGGCATTAGGTCTGCCTTCTCTGGCGCTGCAGCAGCAGCAGCAGCCGCTCGTCGATAAGATGATCCTCAACGACACGATCCAGCCAGTCAGCGCCGACGAGTTGAAGCGAGCCATCGCTGCCGCCAACAGCGACGGCGCGCAGGCCCTGCTCATCCAGATGGACACCCCCGGCGGACTGGTGGACTCCATGCGTGAGATGGTGGGCGCCATCCTCGGCTCCAAGGTTCCGGTCATCATCTACGTCTCCCCCTCCGGCGCGCGCGCCGGCTCGGCAGGCTTCTTCATCCTTGAATCCGCCGATGTCGCCGCCATGGCCCCCGGCACCGAGGCCGGCGCGGCCCACGTGGTCTCCGGGATGGGCAAGATGGATCCCACCGAGATGCAGAAGATCGAGAATGATGCCGCCGCCTTTCTGCGTTCCTACGTGACCCGCCGCGGCCGCAACGCCGAAGCAGCCGCCGCGGCAACCGAGAAATCGCACTCCTACACCGCGGAAGAAGCCCTCAACCAGCACCTCATCGACGTCGTCGCCAACAGTGACACGCAACTTCTGAATGAGCTCAATGGGCGCGAAATCACCCGCATGGACGGCTCCAAAACCACCCTGCACCTGGCCAATGCCCGCATCGTCGTGCTGCGCTCTACCCTGCGCGATGAGTTGCTGGGCTGGCTGGTGAATCCCAACATCGCGCTGCTCTTCCTGGTCGGCGGCGCACTGCTCATCTACCTCGAATTCAACACCCCGGGCACCATCGTCCCCGGCGCGCTCGGCACCCTGATGGTGCTGCTCGCCATCTTCGCGCTCAACCTGCTGCCCATCCGTTACACCGCCGTCCTGCTGCTGATCGCCGCGCTGGTGCTGCTGGTCCTCGAAGCAAAATTCGGCGGCCACGGTGCGCTGGCGATCGCCGGCATCGTCTGCCTCACCTTTGGCACGCTCACGCTGGTCGCAGCCCCCGTCCCGCAGATGGGCGTC
Source organism: Acidobacteriota bacterium (assembly GCA_021828835.1). Taxonomy (GTDB): domain Bacteria; phylum Acidobacteriota; class Terriglobia; order Terriglobales; family Acidobacteriaceae; genus Telmatobacter. The sequence goes on from JAJZCY010000060.1 coordinate 16,063, forward strand.
AGCCCGGCAGTGGCCATCTCGGTGAGCATCGGCTTCGGATTGATTACGGTATTTCTGGTCCGGCTGGCCACTCGTGCGCGAAAACGCAAGGCGCTGCTCGGCGCCGATGCCCTGGTGGGCTATGAGGCCAAGGCCATGGAAGCCCTCGCACCCAGCGGCCACGTGCTGGTGGAAGGCGAGATCTGGCGGGCCACCGCAAGCCAGCCGGTTCCGGCCGGCGCCACCCTGCGCGTCACCGGCCACGATCAGATGCTGCTCTACGTGGCCCCCGCCTCCGCACCGGTAGAACTCGAAGAAAAACGCTGAGCCGCCGCGGACGCTTCTCCCTGTCGCAACAACAAATAAACTGCGCAATTCCTTGCACTTCGAGTAAAAAGTGCCCGGGCACGCAAAGTTTTCCCGGCTGGGCGCCAGAGGGCCGCGCCTTAATTCCTCCCATTTCCCCCGAAGACCATTAACCCATTCTTTTTCCGTTAGTTATCTGACCAACACCGAACCCCCAGCGTTTGGCCCGGCAATTGCTGTATTCCGGGTGCGTGAACGCGAAGAGTCAGCAAGCTCTTCACGGGCAAGCCTGCTAGCGGCGCTCGAATCAACATCACGCACCGGGGGGGGCGAATGCGCCGAAACTGCAGGCTATCCGTGTGTGCCGTTTCTACAATGGCATTGGCGCTGTTGGGGAGTGCGATACCGGTCTGGTCAGCGCCAGCGCAAAAGAGCCAATTCAGCAGAGTGCCGGCCGAGCGCTCCAACGACACTGCTCAATCTGCCCCTACGACGGCCGCGCCCGTCACAGTGGCCATGAGCGACAGCCTCAGCGGCCTTCCCCCTGAGGCCTTCACCCTGCCCGAATCAAAACCGCCGTCGGCCCACCAATGGGGGCCGACCACCAGCGGTCCCTTCTTCACCGGAACCGCCGAAGTGGAGCCGATGGGCTCGTCTTACTGGGAGCCCTACCTGTTCGACTACAAGAAAGACGGCTCGCGGAGCATGAACTTTAACCAGAAGTCGGCCATGGGCCTGGGACACAACCTCGAGTTTGACGCGCAGGTTCCTCTCATCCTCAACAGCGCCTCCGAGACGGGGTCTACCCCCGGCACCTCGGTCAGCCAATTCGGTCCCGGAGACGCGCACCTCGACTTCAAATACCAGCTAACCGACGACCAGAACACCCACAAGCTGCTGGCCTGGCCGGCGCTCGCCCTAACCACCGATTTCTTCCTGCCTTCCGGAAATGCCTCCGGGCTGCGGCCCAGCCGGTACGGCGTGGACCAGTTCGGCAACGGCACATTTCAGGAAGGCATGTCCCTGCTCATCCGCAAGCGCTTTGAGCCGTTCTCCTTCTACGGACAGATTGGCGATCTGGTCGAGGATCCTACCGATGTCGCGCAGGGGTACGGCTATGACAACAACATCGGCACCGTCCCATCCGGCTCCCATGTTCGCATGGTGGACGGCAATCTGCTCTACTAC
>JAJZCY010000061.1 GCA_021828835.1 Acidobacteriota bacterium
TGTTTCCATCATCACCCCCATGGAAACAGCAAACCGGACTTCCGACGCCTGCGCGAGTATCAACTCCGATTACCGTACCTGCTCAGATACCTCAGGTTCATGCGATTGCCCTGTACGCGAGGGGCGGGAGCTGAAACAGGCGGAGGAAGTTGCGCGTGGTGGCTTCCGCCACCTGGGCCGTTTCCCTGCCCAGCAGTCCTGCCAAGGTTTGCGCGGTTTGCGCGACATAGGCGGGCTCGTTGCGCTTGCCGCGATAGGAGTTGGGCGCAAGGAACGGCGCATCGGTTTCCACCAGCACGCCTTCCAGCGGGAGGCGCGCGGCCACGTCGCGCAGCGGCTGCGCCTTGGGATAGGTGAGGTTGCCGGCAAAGGAGATGAGGAACCCCATCTCCAGCGACCGCCGCGCTTCCTCCCATCCCGCGCCGAAGCAATGCATGATGCCGCCCAGGCCGGTGTGCCGCCAATGCTCGTCCAGAACGTCGAACAGATCCTGCCAGGCGTCGGTGGATTCATGGGTGCCGCGGCAGTGGATCAGGATAGGGCGCCTGCGTGCGGCGGCGATCTCAAGCTGGCGGATGAGGCCGGTGCGCTGTAGGTCGCGCGGCGCGCCCTGGTGGTAGTAGTCCAGGCCGATTTCGCCGCAGGCGATGACCTCCGGCTCGGCGAGCAGGCTGTCCAGCTTGGCCAGAACGGCATCGTCGATCTCGTGGGTGTTGTGCGGATAGACGCCTGCGGAAGCGTAGAGGTGCGGCAGGTTTGCGCCGGCGGCGCGCTGGGCGTTATAGGTGCGGCAGAGCTCGAAGGCTTGGTGCATCTCGGCAGGGCCCTCGCCGATGCCGATGGAGAGGACTGCGCCCACGCCGGCCTCGGCAGCGCGCGCCAGCATGGCGGGGCGATCGTCGCCGTAACGGGGGCTATCGAGATGGGCGTGGGAATCGATGAGCAATGGGTCGGATCCTTTGCCCTTCCTTGCAGATCAGCGATTGGTTGAGCTTGATTCCCTCCCAGGTCTCAGAATCGAGACCTGGGGCACCCAATCGACCGAGGAGAGGGAAATCGTGGACTACTTCAGACGGGCGCCCAGCGGGACTTCTTCGAGGAATCCGGCCAGGACGGGCGCGCCATCGGGTGGCAGAGAGGCGGCCAGCAACATGCCGTTCGACTCCAGGCCACGCATCTTGCGCGGGGCCAGGTTGGCGACAATGACGATCTTGCGGCCGATGAGCTTCTCCGGCTCGTAGTACTGGGCGATGCCGGCGAGAATCTGGCGCTTCTCGTAACCGAGATCGACCTCAAGCCGCAGCAGCTTGTCGGCCTTGGGCACGCGCTCGGCGACCAGGATCTGGGCGACGCGGAGATCGACCTTGGCGAAGTCGTCGATCGTGATCTGCGCGGACTGCCCGGTCGCATCGTGGGGCTGCGCCCCTCCCGCCGGATGTTCCGTCTGTGGATGCGGCTGCGCGGCGGGCTCGCTGGCCGGCGCGGAGACCGGCGAGGTGCTCAGGCGCGGGCTGGCTTGACCAGCGGGCGCAGCATGCACATGAGCGGTGGGCGTGGCCTGCCCGGGATTGACCGCGGTGGTGGGCGTCAGCGCGTCGCTGGCGCGCGCATCCTGCTTATTGGTGGATGTGGTCGGAGCTACCGATGGCGAGGCCGTGGCCGGGCTTGGCGAGACCGTCTCACCCTGGCTGGCAGCTGCCGGCCCGCTGGCCGCTTCAACCGCACTCTTGTTGTTCTGGTCTTCCAGATTCTGCATACGCTCGACTGCATCTTTCTCCGCGCGCGGAAACAGCGGCGCGGGTTCGTTGAACTTGGTGCCCGGCTTCAGTCCGCCCCAGGCAAGGCGCGTCAGAAACGATTGCCCGGCGGCCCCCGCGAGCGAGCCCTGGCCCATTTGATGCCAGACCTTCGCGGTGGCCTCGGGCAGGATGGGATAGGCCAGCGCGGTGATGATGCGAATGGCCTCGGCCGCGGTGGACAGGACGCGCGCCTGGAGTGCCTGATGATCTTCGTCGCTGCGCTCCGCCGGCTTCTTCCAGGGCGCATTTGCGGTGAGGTAACCGTCCGTCTCCGCCACCAAAGCCCACAGGCTCTTCAGCGCGTCGGAGAAGTTCAGCTCATCAAAAGCAGGGCCGAACTCGGCGATGGTCTTCTCGGCGTTGGCGCGCAGGGCGGATTCGGCTGGCGATGGAGCACCTGACTCCGGCACCACGCCGCCGAAGTACTTGTGCACCATGTTGACGACGCGGCTCACCAGGTTGCCGTAGCCATTGGCCAGGTCGCCGTTGTAGCGCTGCACCAGCGCGTCGAAGGAGAAGTTGCCGTCCTGACCGAAGGGAATTTCGCGCAGCAAAAAGTAGCGCAAGGCGTCGGCGCCCAGGATTTCCATCACAGTTTCCGCGCGGACGATATTGCCCTTGGACTTGGACATCTTGCCCTGGTCGAAGAGCAGCCAGCCGTTGGCGCGCACCGAGCGCGGCGGTTCCACGCCCGCGGCCATCAGAAACGCCGGCCAGTAGACGCAGTGGAAGCGGCTGATCTCCTTGCCGATGAGGTGCATGTCCGCCGGCCAGAACTTTGCGAAGCGCGCCTTATCCTCGGGGGCGTCCGAGCCGTAACCAAGAGCGGTGATGTAGTTGGCCAGGGCGTCCAGCCAGACGTAGATGACGTGCTTCTCGTCGCCCGGCACGGGAATGCCCCAGGTGAAGCTGGTGCGGCTTACGGAAAGATCCTTGAGACCGCTGCGCACGAAGCTGATGACCTCGCGACGGGTCGACTCGGGGCCGATGAAACCGGGATTGGTCTCGTAGAACTCCAGCAGCTTACGCTCGAAGGCGGAGAGCTTGAAGAAGTAGTTCTCTTCGCTAACCGTCTCCGTCGGCCTGCCGCAGTCGGGGCAGATGGTGCCCGGCGGGCCCTCGACCCAGGCCTCGTCGCTCACACAATACTGGCCGGTGTAGGAGCCTTTGTAGATGTAGCCGCGCTCGCGCAGGGTGGCGAAGAGGTGTTGCACGCCGCGCTTGTGGCGGGGCTCGGTGGTACGGATGTAGTCGTCGTAGGTGAGGCCGAGGCGATCCCACAGGCCCCGGAACTCGGCGGAGATAGCGGTGGCGAACTCCTGCGGAGTGCGGCCGGCGAGGCGCGCGCTGCGCTCGATCTTCTGGCCGTGCTCATCGGTGCCGGTAAGAAACCAGGTGTCGATGCCCAGCGCCCGCTTACGCCGCGCGATGGCGTCGCAGACGATGGTGGAATAGGCATGGCCCAGGTGGGGCCGCGCATTCACGTAATAAATGGGCGTGGTGAGATAAAAGCGATTTGAGCTTTTCGCGGAATCAGCCATGGGCGGGATCTTTGCTCGCAGTTCGCCCCGACGGCAGGCGAGAATCTTCTTTTCAATCTTAGGGTTCGGCGGCGAGCGGGGTCAAACCGCGGCAAAGCTGCGCGCTGATAGAATTGGCTTGGAAAATCAAGGATTTTCGAGGGATTCCGCTTTGGTTCTGGAACTGCAAAAGAGGCTTGGCGACGCGATTCGCGCGGTGCTCAACGAGAAATACGGCTTGGCCGACGAGACGGTGCCGATCGAGACGCCGCCCGACCTGCGCTTTGGCGAGATCGCGACCCCGGTGGCGCTGCAACTGGCGCGCAAGCTGCGCAAGGCGCCGAAGGTGATCGCACAGGAGATTGTCGCCGCGCTGGGTTCGGTCGAGGGCTTCGCCGGGTTCGAGGTGGCGGGCGCCGGGTATATCAATGCGCGGCTGGAGCGCAGTTCCGCCATTCAGCTCGTGGTTCGCGCCGAAGGCCTCCGCCCCACCGCAGGTGGCCATGCGCTGGTGGAGCATACGTCGATCAACCCCAACAAGGCGGCGCATATTGGACACCTGCGCAACGCCATCCTGGGCGACACGTTTGTGCGGCTGTTGCGCGCGGCCGGGCAAAAGGTCGATGTGCAGAACTACATCGACAACACCGGCGTGCAGGTGGCGGATGTGGTGGTTGGGTTTCTGCACGTCGAGGGCAAGACGCTGGCGCAGGTGCGGGAACTGGTTGCCGCGTGCGAACGGCGCGCTGCGACGGAAGGACACAAAGCCGGAATTGACTACTCCTGCTGGGATCTCTACGCGCGCACCTCGCAGTGGTACGGCGAGGGCAGCGAAGAGGAGCAGGCGGCGCGGAAGAAGTTGCGCTACGACACGCTGCACGCCATCGAACACGGTGGCAACCAGACAGCAGAAGTCGCGGAACTGATCTCGACGGCGGTTCTCAAGCGCCATCTCGAGACCATGCTGCGGCTGGGCATCGAGTACGATTTTCTGCCGCGCGAGAGTGAAATTCTGCACCTGAAGTTCTGGGAAGCGGCCTTCGAGCAACTCAAGAATTCCGGCGTGCTGTACTTCGAAGAGCAGGGCAAGAACAAGGGCTGCTGGGTCATGACGCGGCCGGGCGTGGAGATCGCCGCGGGCGAAACCGACGAAGAGGCCAAGGTCATCGTGCGCTCCAACGGCACCGTGACCTACGTGGGCAAGGACATCGCCTATCACCTGTGGAAGTTCGGCCTGCTGGGGCGCGATTTCGGCTACAAGCCGTTCTTCCGGTATGGTGACCGCGAGTGCTGGATCTCGACCACAGATGGCGAGAAGGAACATCCGCATTTTGGCGGAGCGACGGCGATCTATAACGTGATCGACGCGCGCCAGGCCGATCCGCAGGCGAACGTGATCCAGGCGCTGCGCGGCATGGGGCACTCGGCCGAGGCCGATCACTACACCCACTTCAGCTACGAGATGGTGGCGCTGACGCCACGCTGCGCAGTGGAGCTGGGCTACACGGTCGCCGAGGAGGACCTGAGCCGTCCGTACATTGAAGTGAGCGGGCGCAAGGGCTTCGGCGTGAAGGCCGACGATCTGATCGACAAGCTCATCGCCGCCACGCGCGCCGAGGTGGACGCGCGGCAGCCTGCGCGCAGCGAGGCCGAGCGGCAGAAGATCGCCGAGCAGATTGCGATTGGCGCGCTGCGCTACTTCATGCTGAAGTACACGCGGAATTCCGTCATTGCCTTCGACTTCAAGGATGCGCTCAGCTTCGAGGGCGAGACGGGACCATATATTCAGTACGCTGTGGTGCGCATTCGCAACATCTTCCGCAAGGGCGAAACCACGCCGGAAGCGGTGCTGGCAGAGTTCGCAAAAGCAGCAAGTCAGCGAGTCAGCGAATTCGCAAGTCAGCTCTCCGGCGCAGACAACGAGGACATTTGGGCGCTGTGGCTGCGGGCGGGGCGTTTTTCGCTGGTTCTGGATCAGTGCATTGGCGCGTCTGAACCTGCGTATCTGGCCAAGCATGCCTTCCAGCTTGCGCAGGAGTTCAACAACTTCTACCACAAGCATCACATCCTGACGGAAGAGGACGCGGGCCGGAAGACATTCCTGCTGGCGACCGCCGCAGTGGTGCTGCGCGAACTGGTAAAGGCGCTGGCGCTGCTCGGCATCGAGAGCCCGGAGGCGATGTAAAGCAGCGCCCGCGCGATCAGATCTCCAGGATCACCGGCATGATCATGGGACGGCGGCCGGTGGTCTTCTGGATGAGGCGCTTGAGCTCGACGCGCACCTTCTCATTGACCATGCCGTAGTCGGACTTCTCTTCGGTGCTGAAGGCATCGAGGGTTTTGAGAATCGTCTCGCGGGCCTGCTCGGCGATGTCGCCGCCGCCGAAGCCGCGCATGACCAGCTCAGGCTCGCGCTCCACCTTGCCGGTCTTCTTGTTGATGGCGAGAACGGCCAGCACCACGCCGTCTTCGGAGAGGATGCGGCGGTCGCGGATGACGAGGTCTTCGACGACATCGATGGACGAGCCGGAGTCGATGAGGATGCGGCCGGCGGTGACCTTGTCTTTCACGCGGGCGTCGTCGCGGTCCAGTTCGAGGACGTCGCCGTCTTCGATGACCATGGCGTGCTCCACCGCGCCGGTCTCCATGGCCACCTGGGCATGGCGGCGCAGGTAGCGGTAGTCGCCGTGCACGGGGATGAAGAACTTGGGGCGGACCAGGTTGATGAGCAGGCGCATCTCTTCCTGGCTGCCGTGGCCGGAGACGTGGATGAGACCGTGCTGGCCGTCATCGTAGATCACGTTGGCTTCGCGGCGGCTGAGGTGATCGATGACGCGGAAGATGCCCTTCTCGTTGCCGGGAATGATGCGCGAGCTAAGCACGACGGTGTCGCCGGCTTCGATCTTGGCATGCTTGTGGTTATTGACGGCGGCGCGGCTAAGCGCGCTGAGCGGCTCGCCCTGGGTTCCACTGATAAGCACCAGCAGTTGCTCGGGCGGATAGTCGCGCATCTGCCCGGGGTTGATGATAAGGCCCGGGGGCACGTCGATGTAGCCGAGGTCCTGCGCAATCTCAGTGCTCTCCATCATGGAGCGGCCGATGATGGTGACCTTGCGGCCGTGCTTGCGCGCCAGTTCCATGGCGATGCGCATGCGGTAGATGGAAGACGAGAAGCAGGAGAAGAAGAGCTTTTTCTTGGTCTGCGTAAACAGCTCGTCGAGGCGGGGCACGACGGCGCGCTCGCTGGGCGTGTAGCCGGGGCGCTCGACGTTGGTGGAGTCCTGTAGCAGCGCCAGCACGCCGCGCTTGCCGTACTCGGCGAAGGTGTGCAGGTCGAAGGCTTCATCATCGAGCGGGGCGAGGTCGATTTTGAAGTCGCCGGTGTGGATGATGACGCCGACCGGGGTTTCGACGGCGAGGGCGACGCAGTCCACGAGCGAGTGGGTGACGCGGATCGGCTCGATGGTGAAGGGGCCGATGGTGAACTTTTCGCGGGGCGCGATCTCGATGAGTTCAGCGTCGTCGAGCAGGCGGTGCTCTTCGAGCTTGCCTTCCACGTAGGCCAGAGTGAACTCGGTGGCGTAGATGGGGACCTTGAGCTCGTTGAGGATCCAGGGCAGTCCGCCGATGTGGTCCTCGTGGCCGTGGGTGAGAATGATGCCGCGGACGTGCTGCTTGTTCTCGATGAGGTAGGTGATGTCGGGAACGACGATATCGACGCCGAGCAGTTCCGACTCGGGGAACATGAGGCCGGCATCGATCACGATGATGTCGTCTTGCCAGCGAACTGCGAGGCAGTTCATTCCGAACTCGCCGAGTCCGCCTAAGGGGATGATTTGTAACTTGTTGGTCTGCATCTTCAGTCTTTCTTTGATGCTAACACCCGGCGGGATTGCGGGCGCGGCAAGGCGAGTACGGCGGCGCAGGTCCGGTGCCCCACGCTTTTCAGGATGCGGCCGTGAAAAGGGTGGGGCACAGGAGCCTGCCGGGGCGACTAATAGCCGACGGGGATCTGGAGGGAGACGCCGAGGGCGTGGGCCCGGGCAGAGGCGACGGGCATAGCCGACTCGATGATCCGTTCCGCCATGTTCCGCTTCTTGCCACGGTAGAGGGAGCGGTGGTTGAGGATGTAGGTGCCGGAGAGAAAGCCGACGGTCTGGCCGATGAGGACGTCGGAGGGAAAGTGCATGTTGGCCAAGATGCGGGAGATGGCGATGGTTTCGGCGAATCCGTAGGCGGGGATCTCGACATACCAGCGCGGGTACTCGCCGGCGACGACGCGAGCCAGAGACATGGTGGCCGCGGAATGGTCGGAGGGGAACGAAGAGTCCCAGGTCCAGCCGCTGGGGGGATTGGTCCAGAAATGGCCCTGGCGATCGCCGATGAGGGGCCGCTCGCGGTCGGCGATCAGCTTGGTGGCCAGGACGACGGTTCCGGAGTCGATCACCGCCTCGGCGCCGAGGCGGCCGGTCTCGGTCAGCTTGGGATTATGGATGCCGAGACCCAGAAAGTAGAGCGCTGCGCCTTCTCCGCCGGCGGCATAGAAAGAGCCGAAGTTGGAGATGCTGTTGGCGGTATTCTCGGTTCCCTTGTCGTAGCCGGTGGCCTGCTCGGCGTCGACGTCGTAGGCAAAGGCGAGGCCGGTCGCGGCGCCGAGGGGCAGCAGCCAGGAGGCGTCGCGCGGGCGCACTCTGGCGGGGCTGGTGAAGATGCCCTTGTCGTCTTCGGCAAGATCCTTGATGCAGCGCCCGATGCGGGTGATACCGCAGATCGTAGCGCTCTGACTGGAAGGTGAGGCCCCGGTTGCTTTCTGCCCGGAGGCGGCTTGCTGCCCGAGCGCGGGGGCGGCATCGGACCAGGCGATCGTCTGCTGCGCGACCGGATGGGGCGCGGGAGCGCTGGGAAACTGCGCTACGGACTGCGCCAGGAGTGTGGACGCGCTCAATCCAATGCCAAGGGCCGCGAGGATCAGGCCTCTGCCTCTGGCCGCAGAAGACGGTTGGTAACCGGCGGCCAAGCAGCGATAGAACACCATGAAGTCTCCTTCCAGCTTCTTTTTGTCTCTTCCGATATGTTCCGGAAATCGAAGGATGGAACCTGGAACAACAGCGCTACGGATGATTGGATGCTGACGGAGCATCTCAGGGAAACCCCTGACCTGTGAATCGGTTCCAGACTGAGCAGCGCCCTGTTTTCGGAATGTCGTTCCCCATTGTAGGGGGCGAGGCCGGCGAAGAGCGACGCCCCCTACTGCCGTTCGGTTTGCAGGCCGCCGTCTGGCACCAGGACGAGCTGGCAGGTGTTGCCGAGGGAGCAACTCACCACCGCGCTCCGCAACAGGTGGGCCCTGGAGCCGGGCGGCAGCAGTTCTGGGAACTTCATGGCGTCGATCAGCGGCTTGAGGGCGGCGAGCCTAGTGTCGCCGGACATCTGCTGCGACTGGAGGACGCCGGCGGTGGTGATCTCGAGGCGGAAGGCGCCCCAGCCGCTGGCGCCGGCCGGGCGCTTGATCTTGTAGGTGCGGACGTCCTGAAGGGCCTGGGCTGAGCCGGTCGTCGGCTTGAAGCCTGCTGATTTGAGGCGCGTCAGGCTCTCCTGGATATGGTTGCGGACGCTGGGCGTTGCGCCGGAGGTGAGCGCCGCCGAGGCAAGCGCGTAGGCGTTGACGGCCTGCTGCTTGCGGCCGAGCGCTTCCAGAACCTGGCCGAGATGATCGCCGCCCTCAGCGTGCAGAGAGGCACGCCAGGCCGCGCTGATATACGGCAGGGCCGCATCGGGCTTGCCTTCGCGGAAGAGAACCCAACCCAGCGTATCCCAGGAGGCGACGAGCAGGCTGGCCTGGGCAAAGGCATTGCCGTTGACCTGTTCGGTGGTCATCTCCGCGGACTTCTGTTCGAGGGCGGCGATGCTTTTGCGCGAAGCCGCTTCAGCGACGCTGAGATCGAGGCCGCTCTCGGCGAGCTGGTAGGCGGCATCATTGAGCGTGTTGGGATCGTCGGCGCCGTCGAGCACACTCTCGGCAGCCGCAGCCGCCTCTTCGTTGCGGCCCAGGCGCAGGAGGGCATCGCTGATGCGCAGTTGGAGGTTGCGCTCGCCAGGGTGAGAGGCGGCGGCGGATTGCAGGGTTTTGAGTGCGCCCTGGTAGTCCTCCGCCTGGTTTTGCAGTGAGGCGAGGTAGAGGGCCATGCGCTCGTTCTCAGGATGGCTCTTGAGATATTTGCGCAGGCCTTCGCGGGCGGCGGCGGATTCGCCGGTGCGGTTTTCGGCATCCGCAAGACCGGCCACCGCAGCCGGATTCTCGGGGTGGGAGTCCAGCTCCTTGCGGAAGTCGGACTTGGCCTGCTCATAGTCGTGACTGTCGGCCACCGCGATAAAGCCGTACATCGACCAGAGGTTTTCCGCGTGTTCGTCTTTCGCTTTGGCCTGGTCGAGCAGGTCGCGCGCGGCACTCCAGTCACGCTGGACGAGCTTGGCGGCAGCTTCGGCGACCAACGTGGACGCAGAGGCATTGCTGGCGGTTGCATCGCCGGATGCTGAACTGACAGCAGACGCCGACGCAGACGGAGACGAGCCGGCAGCGGCGGGAACGTTGACCGTAGTCGAACCGCCCGAATTTTTCTTCATCCCTTTGAGCTTTGTCTTTCCGGCGTCGGTGCCGGCGGGGGGCGCCATTGGGGCGATCAGCGCGATCCAGGGTTCGCTGCTCAGGTTGATATTGCTGGTGAAGGTTTGGTACTGCTTCCAATCTGCTTTGGCTATCTTCTTCTTGAGGATCACGATCTTGCGGTCCACCACAATCTCATCGCCCTCATAGCGGTAGATCTTGTCGAAGCTGGCGAAGTCGGTCTTGACGTGGATGGGATCGGGGAGATTGGGCCGGAAGCCGGCGGGCAGCGTGATGTTGTTCGTGGCCGTCAGGGTGCGCGGCGCACCGAGTTGGATGTCGTGCTGCGGTTCTTTCGCATCGCTACCCAAGCTCGGAAACTCGAGGGCGGGAAAGAGCGGCACGATGCGGCGATTGTCCCAGTCGCCGAAAGGGTGGCGTTCGTAGTTGTAGGTCATGACGATGGGTTTGGCGGAGTCGTCGATGTTCTGAAACTGAGTATCGCTGGTGGTGCCGCCGAAGCCGGTTTGCGCGGAGATGTACTGCGAGACCTTGTCCCAGTCGGCCGGCGCCACGGCGTTGGCGAGGGCGCGAATCAGGGCCTCATCGTCATCGCGATACGTGGCGGTCATCTTCGCGGTGAGTTTGCCCTGCGCATCGAGCGTACCCACGGCCTGGAATTGCGCAGAGAACGGATAGGGAGCGGCTGCGGGGGTAGCCTCGAGCACCGCCGGCTTATCGGCGGAGACGATGAGCGCCTTCTGGTCGCGAATGGCGGCGCCGAGGTACTGGAAAGGCGCGTCGGGCGGCGTACTGTCGAGCCAGATGCGGCCGCTGGGCAGGTTCACGGTGGTGATGACGTGATTGAAGACGGCCGGGGTAGGCAGGTCGGGAACGGGAGCGATGCCTGCGCCGATGAGCGCGGGCGCGGTGGAGAAGCCCTTGGCGCGCAGCAGGGCTTCCAGCAGCGTGTCCTTGTCTTTGCAGTCGCCGTACTGGTTGGCCAGGACCTCGGCCGCAGTGTGGGGCTGATAGCGGCCGATGCCGAAGTCGATACCGACGTAGCGAATATGTGCGGAGACGAAGTCGTAGAGATCGCGGACCTGATCCTCGGGGGTTTTGGCACCGGCGGTGATCTGGCCGGCCTTGGCACGGATAGCGTCGGTGGGCGCGGACTGCTGGAGGGCCAGGTTGCGGTACCAGTCGCCTACCTCGCTCCAGCTATGGAAAGTTGTCCAGGCCACGGAGGGAAGATTTTCGCCGTCGGCGTTTTGATCGGGATCCTGCGGGGGAGTGGGTTTTTCGGTATCGCCGGGATTGGGGCGTGGCTCCGGAACCAGTTGGGGCACGTTCCAGGTATAGGTGCGCGCGCCGTTCTGCTCCGTGATGGTGGGCTTGTGGTTCGGGCTCCAGACCTGGACGAATTTGCCGGCCGGCACCTGGAGATGGAGAACTTCGGCGAGTACGATGACGGTTCCGGGCGGGGTGAAGTGATCTGTGCCCCAGAACTGGCCGGGGGTCTCTGCTTTGAAGATCCTGGTGTCCACTTCGTATTCGAGCTTGTCGCCGGGCGAGAGAGAGCGCACGGGAATGTGCAGTTCCTTGAGATCGCTGTAAAGCGGGGCCTCCCGGCTGACAGCGGAGGTCATTTCGATCGCGTCCGCAGCCGGCGTGTTCACCAGGCTGCCATCGGGCTTGGTCACGCGCAGGATTTTGATGGTGGGCGTCTCGTAGGCGGAGGCGTAGGAGAAAGCAAGCACTCCAAACTGCTGGGCAGCGCCGGCCGACTGAATACGAATCACAGCATGCACGTCGCGCTCCCCCGTGCCGTCGGCATTCATCCGGTAGGTGGTCTCGGAACGCTCAATCACCAGTGCCTGATTGCGGTAAGGATCAGGAGGAGCGGACTTGACCGGCTTTTGAGCCGGTACAGCAATAGGCAACAACACCAGAGCCGAGGCAACAAGAGGAGCTGTGCGGAACATACCGGGAATGGTAACCCAGAGAAGGTTTGGCGGCGAGAGGAATTATTGCATCGAGTTACTGGATGGCCGGGCAGGAGTTTTGGAAGGGATCTTCAGCCGAAGACGAACCAGGGCGGTCCGGATGACCGCCCTGCTCGATTTGCTGTTAGAGGCTCGCAGGGCGTTTGAGCATTCGCAGCCATACGAGGGCTCGGACCCTGTCACGATGTTCAAGGTTGCGGCCTAGCCCTACCTGCACTGAATCTTCCTCCAGTGCGGCGCCCTTCTCTTTTTCAGCTAACGGCGATAACCGCGGCCTCCGCGGTCGCCGCTGTCTCTCTTTCTGGAGCGGAAGCAGTCCTGGCAATAGACCGGCCGGTCGCCGCGCGGCTCAAACGGGACGGTGGTCTGCTTGCCACATCCCGCACACGTAACGCTGGTGCCTTGCGATGGGCCCCGGTCGTATCCACCACCGCCGGATTGCTCGTTCTTCTTTGCCTGCCGGCAGGCCTTGCAGCGTTTCGGAGCCGAATACCCCCGCTCCCGGAAAAAGGCCTGGTCCTCGCTGGAAAACGTGAATTCCTGTCCGCAATCGCTGCAGGTGAGTTGCATGTCCTGTGTCATAAGACCCTTTCGTCCTCTCTTCTACTGTACTCCGCTGGGAAGAGGCGGCGCCCTGAAGATGGCAGGGGCAGGAGCATTGAAAGGCTGTCTCCTCTCGTGCCATCCCTTGTGGAGCTTCGAATCCTGATGCTGCCTTCGTGCTTGGCCACAACGCCGCGAACGACCCACAGACCACCTCGACGCAGCGGCTGAAGTGGGATATTTGGGCGCTCAGATAGTTTAGCTAAAATCAATCTGTAACTGCGTTTCAATTTGACTTGACGGCATGTGAGGATCGCGATGGACGAAAGCTCGATTATTGCGGCAATTGACGAGGAGATTGGAAAACTTCAGCAAGTGCGTGCCCTGCTTACCGGCGTCAGGGCCGGTACTCCTGTAACGAGCGCGTCTGAGTCCGGTCAGAGAGCGGTTGGACGGCGGAACATGAGCCCTGAAGCCCGGAAGCGTATCGCCGAGGCGCAGCGGAGACGTTGGGCGAAGGCAAAGGGCAGCGGCGAGGTGGCGGCACCTGCGCCGAAAGCTGAGAAGGAAGTTTCTGCCAGAAAGGCTCCAGCAAAGCAGTCCTCCTCGCGACAACTAAGCCCCGCAGCCCGTAAGCGCATTGCTGAGGCACAGCGGAAACGGTGGGCGGCTGCGAAAGCGGCGCAGTCTACCCCAGTGAAGGAGGCGGCGAAGAAAACTTCAGCCAAGAGAACCGCGTCCGCGAAGCCTCCGGCCAAAACGGCAAAGAAGGCCGCCAAGAAGACTGTTGCCAAAAAAACTGCGGCGAAGAGGCCTTCGACCGCAAAGAAGGCGGCTGCGGTGCAGAGTAGTGTGGCTCCAGCGAACCGCTCCGAAGCGGTTCCGTTCTAAAGCTGCGGTCAAGTCCTGCCGAAAGAAGAGGCGCGGTGAAGCCACGCCTCTTCAGGCCGGGTTCATCGACTTACACAGCGTCGCATTGTTATTCCGCATGTTTCCTACAGCCGCGCTCATCCCGCTACAGGTGAAAGACTGGGTGGTCTCTGTGTCGGTAACTGATACTATCCGTCTGGACTTCGACTTCAGTGAATTCTGGCATCAGAACAACTCAAGCGGTTCAAACCGCTCAGGGCCGTTGAACCGGGCGGGGGTCCGGCAAGCCGCTTATTTTTCGACATGCGCGTCCAGAAACTTCGCCATAATCCCAAACGCTTCCCGCGATTCCGGCAAATCCACATTGACCCAGAAGGCGTGCGGAAGCCCCTCGAAGATCACCATCGGGGACTTCACCCCGGATTCATAAAAGTGCCGCTGCAGCATGGTTGTCCCACTCAGCAGCATGTCTCGCGTGCTTGAGATAAACAGCGTCGGAGGGAACCCATGCACATCGGCGAACAGCGGCGAAAGCACTGGGTTGCGAAGGTTCTTATCCGCGTAATGGTCGTTCGCATGCGGACTCGCCGGACTCACTGGACTGGGCGGCGGCAGGTACCCGGAAATCCCTTGTAGCGCATACATGACCGCGGTAGTATGATCCCCGAAGAAAGGGACCGCTCCCAGATACCCGGAAAGCCCATCCAGGGCATACATTGCCTGCGAGTCGCCCGGACGGCTGAAGTCCCCCAGCCCGGAAAATACTCCCAGCGCGCCCGGCAAGGGCAGCCCCAACTGCTTCAGCTTCACCGCGACTTCCGCTGTCAGAATCGCTCCCGCCGAGGTTCCATAAAGCCCAATATGTTGCGCCGGATACTTGGTCAGCAGTGCCTTATACACGGCCACCGTGTCCTCCACCGCCGCCGGAAAGGGATGCTCCGGAGCCAGCCGGTACAGTACGGCGACCACCTTCGTCTGCGTCAGATTCGCAATCGGAATCGTTTCAATCAGAGACCCTGAATCAACAACAAACCCGCCGCCATGCACATTCAACATCACCCGGTCCCGATTCGTCTTGGGAATCTCCAGTGGCGTCACAATCCGCACCGGCACCCCAGCAATGGTCCCGTTCGCCAGATGGACCGGATAGAGGGTCTTCGCCTTCGCGCCCTCCTGCGTCTGCCACTTATCTGTGTCCCGGCGCTGCTCGGCAATCGTCAGATGGGTCTGCTTATCGGAAACCGCGGAACCCACCCACTCCTTGGCCTGCGGACTCAAACTCTCCGGCACCGGGATTACTCGCGTGACATGCGCAGTCCCTCTGGCGTCAATGACGCTCGTGTCTTTCTGCGGGCCGGTCCTGTGTAAACTCGCCTGCTGTGCCCAAAGCAGCGAGGAGGCCGCCAACACCGCCGCACCATACCCTATCGTCCTCATTCCAGTTTCTCCTGTCGGTCGGACTAAGCATTCAAGACAACATAAACAACTGCCGGCTCCTCGCAGCGAGCAAGCCCGCATTCAAGCAGGAAGCAAAACACCCGCACGAGCGCCAATTCCACAACCAACAGAAGCGATCCCGCGAAACTTTTGCCGGAATGGCCAGCCCTCACGCCTGGATGAGCGCGGCTTCTTTCTTTTTGCTCATCTCTTCCATGCGCTCAGCAGATCTGGCGGAACCCGAGCCCCATCAAGGCGGCCGTTTTGCGCAGGATACCCGCCACATGGCCGACTCCCACCGCGCAATGGTGCGCCGGTCCTTCCGCGCTCCAGGCATTCACGAAGCCCCGCGCGCCGAGTGGAAAGCGATAGCGGCTGTTCGTGTTGCCGATTTCGAGGATTTCGCCGGCCACGCACTCGCCTTCGGCTACCAGCAATTTGAACCCCGCCTCGGCATCCTCCACCACCGACAGCAGCGTCACCGGCCCGTATTTCACGCTCATTTCGACGGAAAGGCCTCGTCCTACCTTGCCGTGGTAGACATGGAGCGGGCGCACCTTGGTCTTGCCCTCGGCGATGGCGATGTGGCCTGGGCCGTCATGCCCCATCAGCAGCAGATCGTCGTTGAAGTCCATCGCGTAGGACTCGGTGAACGAGCCGCCCGCCCCCAGGCAATCCAGGATCTTCATGGCCATCGCATTCTTCACCTCGTACTCGCCGGCCACCGGGATGTGCCGCGCGGTCAGCAGGGAGGTGCCGAGGATGATCGAGCTCATGGTGTCTTCATTGGCGGCATTGCCCGAGCCCTTGTAGTAATACGCCAGCGCGTTGAGATGGTGCCGCTCCACAAACCTGTCCAGCGCAACAGAGGTGCGCGCCGCGCGGCGCAGTTCCTCCGGCGGGCAATCCGCCTGCACGTCGAAGACGGATTCGAACTCCGCTACCCGCCGGAGCGTCTCCTTCTCCGTGACCTCTGCGCACAGAGCGCTCAGTTCGTCCACTTCAAGAATCTCGGCGTGGGCGCCGAAGGCGATTGACACGAGCGTCACATCGGTCATGATGTCCAACATGCCGCTGTAATAGTGACCCATGAGGCCCAGCCGCGCTGCAGCAAGGCTGGAGCGCACCTGCGCCGCAGCCAGCCACTCTTCGATCTCCCGCCAGGTCTCTGTATCCTCCAGCACCCCGGTCACCTGGTGAAAGGGGATGCGCGCCCGCTGCAGCAGGTTGGCGATTTCAGGCACGGGGCACGCCGAACAAAACGCAAGCCATTCGCCGGTCATGGCGGTGCGGTTTTTCAGCTTGTTGAAGGCCGGGTAATCAATCGCGGCCTCGGGTTGCAGGTTGAGCACGATCACCGGCACGCCGGCGCGCTGCACCAGAGGCAGCACGGTGTTCGACAGGGCATAGGTGGTCACGTAGAGGAACAGCACGTCGATGTCTTCGCGGCGGCATTGGTGGCCAGCCTCGCGCGAGCGCCAGGGCGTATCGACCAAGCCCAGATTGGCTACCTCCACACCGGGCCGCGCCAGCCGCTCCGCGACCCGGGCGACATAGCCCTTCAGCCGCTCTTCCAGCCCGGCAAACTGGCTCCAATACGCTTCAAGACCTATCCCGCACAGCCCCAGGCGCAGGCTCCGCTCCGGCTTGCCGGCCGGGTCCACTACCGCGCTCACCAGCTCACCACCGTTACGGCAAACGGCGCAAGCGTAATTGTGCCGCCCGTTGATTTCACGCTGCGCGCCGGACCATCCCCAGTTCCAGGGTCCACCGTCAGCACCTTGGCAGGCGCCGGGCCCGGGAGGTCGACTTGGCTGATCCGGTTGCGCTTGTTGACCAGCAATAGCTTGCGGCCCGTTCCCGTAAGGAATGCCTGCGCCGCCAGGTCGCCCGAGTTCACATAAGTGTGCACAAGCTTATCGCCAGGATGGAAGGAATCCTTGATGAGCTTCAACACCCAATATCGTGCGTTGGGTTTGTTTTGCGTCCAGTCCATCATGCTCACGCTGGGGAATTGCGTGGGAAACCCCACCAATTGCGACATGCCTATAATGTCAATCTGCATCTTCGACAGCTCGATGTAGAGATAGGCGTAGAGAGAGCCGGCCGCATTCCAATAGGCGGCAGGCGGAGGGGTCGTATCGCCGGGCTTGTTATCGGTGGGCAGAATCACGCCCAGTTCGTCCAGGTCGGTCTTGGTCTGCGGTGAAAGCCGCTTGCGAATCGCCTCGACAAACCGCACTGTATTCAGAAAGCCGTCAGCCTGATCGAAGAAAGTGTACTGCCAGTTGTCCAGGTTTTCGTCCCGGCTGGGCGATGCATAAAAGTGGTAGGAGATGTAATCCAGCGGAATGCCCGGCTTATGGTGGGCGTGATTGAGGAAATACTCGAAATATTTGGGGGCGGGAAACCCTAATGCCAGCCCCATGAATTTCGTTTCCGGAGAGACTTTGTGAATCGCGCTGGCGATGATATCGTAGCGCGCTGTGTACTGCTCCGGTGTCGTTTGGTGCTCCAGGTCGACCTCGTTGAGAACCTCCCATACTGGCAGCTTGTAGTGGTAGCCGGAGGTATGGCGCACTCCGTTTTCGTCGGTGAATCCGCCGTGCACATACCAGCTCACCAGCCGCGAGTAGTAATCGCCCAGCTCCTTGCCGCTCGGGTCGCGCAATTCCGTGCCGCCCCTGTAGCGCCAGTCCACCTGGTTGGGATCG
>JAJZCY010000062.1 GCA_021828835.1 Acidobacteriota bacterium
ATAGTCGTCTACACGGATGCCAACACTCGAATGTTGAATACGGGGACGATCGCGGTCGGCGAGACCTTCCGTTTCTACGGCCTGATCTTCAACGACAACGGTGCGCTGCGTATGGACTGCGCGCAGGTGAACGACGGCGTAGCCGAGTAGAGAAAACCACCAAAGCTCAGCATCGAGGTGGCCTGTGCCTTGCGGCACTCGATTCGTAGGCGCAGCCCGGCTAAAATAGCTGAGGTGACCAAGTCGATTCCCAAACATTCCTCAGTCGGGCGCAGCGGCGCGCGCAAGACCTCTGCGCAGAGCAGCGGCGTCTACGCGCCTCTCAACCGCAAGTCCGCTCGCGCCGGCAGCACGTCTGCCCCCCACGCCCGCCTCTTCGCTTCGCCCCAGGCACGCGCCATCAAGCAAGAGATCTGCGCCGTCGGGCGCAAGCTCTGGCTGCGCCAGCTCGTCGACGGCAATGGCGGCAACATCTCCTACCGCATCGGCCCCAATGAGGTGATCTGCACCCCCACCATGGTGAGCAAGTACGACCTCACGCCCGCCGACATGTGCATGGTCGACCTCGACGGCAATCAGATCGCCGGCAAGCGGGCTGCCACCAGCGAAATCCTGCTGCACTTGGAGATCTACAAGAACGTCCCCGAGGCCAAGTCCGTGGTGCACTGCCATCCCCCGCACGCCACCGCTTACGCCATCACCGCCCAGGTGCCGGCCAGCCTCCTCATTCCGGAGTACGACATCTTCGTCGGCAAGGTTGTCCTCGCGCCTTATGAGACGCCCGGCACCGTAGAGTTCGCCCAGACCGTGCTGCCCCACGTCCGCCAGCACAACGTCATGCTGCTCAAAAACCACGGCGCCGTCTCCTGGGCCGACAGCGTGACCCTGGCCGAGTGGAACTGCGAGGTGCTGGAGACCTACTGCGCGATGCTGATCCTGGCCCGCCAGCTCGGCGCGCCCCTCTCGTACATCCCCACGCCCAAGGCGGCGGATCTGGTCGAGCTCAGAAAGCGGAAGGGCTTTCCGGATGTGAATCAGGGGGCACCCGTTCCGGCCCCGCCCGCCAGGAAAAAGGCCGCTCCGGCCATCCCTGCCGGCTTGAGCAGTGCCGATCTCGAAAAAATCGTGGAGCGCGTCACCCGCGAAGTGCTGCAGCAGATGGGAATCTCTCCGCCGCCCCGCGCACAGTGACTCGGCACGGCAGTCTCTGCCGCTTTTTGTCACAATGGATTCCATGCGGCCCTCTGCTCAGGACGTTCTGCTTGTCGTCGACGTACAGAACGACTTCTGTCCCGGGGGTGCGCTGGCAGTCGCTCACGGCGATGAGGTGATCGAGCCGATTCACCGCATCGCCTCGCACTTCGAACACATCATCCTAACCCAGGACTGGCACCCGCCCGACCACACCTCCTTCGCCGCCAACCATCCCGGCAAGCAGCCTTACCAATCCATCCAGCTCAGCTACGGCGAACAGACGCTCTGGCCGGTGCACTGCGTCCAGGGCACGCCCGGCGCGGAGTTCCATCCGGCCCTCCATCTGCCGCAGGCCGAGCTGGTTCTGCGCAAGGGATTCCATTCGAACATCGATTCCTACTCCGCCTTTTTCGAGAACGATCGGGTAACCCCCACCGGCCTGGGCGGCTATCTTCGTGAGCGAGGACTTAAGCGGGTCTATCTGGCTGGTTTGGCCTATGACTACTGTGTCGCCTACTCGGCGCTCGATGCCCGTCGCCTCGGCATTCCGGTATTCGTGGTGCGCGACGCCTGCCGCGCCATCGACCTCCACGGCTCCGCCGCGCGCATGGAGGCGGAATTCGAAAAGGCCGGAGTTCGCGTCCTCGCAGCCGCGCAGGTTGTTGTGGGATGACAGCTTCTGCCCGCGTACAATCATCAGCAGGATCGGCTCCGCCCATGTCGCGCAACTTCTACATCCTGGCCGGCTCTCTGCTCTTCTTCGCGGTCGTGGCTGGAGGCATGTCGCTCATCCCTTCCAGCTTTCAGCCCGGCCTGCCGGCCAACGCCTCCCTGTGGCGCACCATCGCCATCTTCCTCATGCTCTGCGGCCTGGTGTGCGCCTTCATCGGCGTCATGACCAACCTCTTCGAGCAGGTGGACCGCCGCCATGAGGAGGCCCGCATCAATGCCCGCCGCGATCGCCGCAGGGGCCGGCGCGAGTAGCGCCCTCCCCGATCCCGCCATTCCGGCGTAAAACCCCGCATCCCGCTAAAATATAGAAAGCGCGGGACGTCTCCGGCGCGGAATTGAGCTGACGATGTACGAAGTCACCGTGGAGTCGGACTTTTCTTCCGGCCACTATCTCCGCAACTACCGCGGCAAGTGCGAGAACCCGCACGGCCACAACTACAAGGTCCGCGTGACCCTCGCCGGCGCCCAGCTCGACGAAGCCGGCCTGCTCCTCGATTTCAAGCTGCTCAAGCAGGTCATGCGCCCCGTCATCGAGCGCATCGACCACCAGATGCTCAATGACCTGGAGCCCTTCACCACCATCAACCCCTCTGCTGAGAACCTGGCCAAGTTCTTCTATGACGAGACCAACCAGCAGCTCCACGGAATGACGGGTGGACGCGTGCGCGTGAAGGACTGCACCATCTGGGAGACCGACACCACCACGGCCACTTACTTCGAGTAGCCCTGAGTCCCTGGATTTCTACTTGGACGCGTCCTTCTCGGGATGCGCAGCCTGCCACTTCGCCACCCGATCCTGGACATCCGCAAGCTGATCCGCGGTAATGCGCGCGCCCACGTTCTGCCGGTTGATCAGGTACTGCGGCTGATTGGCGCTCGGCACGGACGCCGCCAGATCCAGCCAGAAGTAAGCCTCCACGTCGTTCTGCGGTACTCCCTGTCCCAGCGTGTACAGCATGCCCAGCGTGCCTTGCGCGCCGGGATCCCCCTGATCGGCCGCCTTGCGATACCACTCGGCCGCCTTCTGCATATCGCGCGGAAAGCTCTTGCCATCTCCATCGCGATACAGCACGGCCAGATGAATCTCCCCGGGAATGTACCCCTGCGCGGCAGCCTTGCTGTACCACTCCACAGCCTTCTGCGGATCGCGCGCCACTCCCTTGCCATCGGCGTAACACACGCCCACCGCCACTTCCGCGCCGGCGTTGCCGGCTTTGGCCTTGGCCATCAGCGCCGGGTCGATTCCGGTGGTCTCCGCCGCCGTAAGAACGCAGATCAGGGCGCTCAAGACCACGATCGGAATGCTGCGTGTTCGCTTCCTCTTCTCTCGCATGATCCGCAAATTCTCCACATCAGCCAGCGCGGATAGAGGCTACTCGTTCCGCTCTCTGCCGGACGGGTAGTCCGGCGAATACGCTGCGCCCTTCCTGGCCAGATCGCACGCGCGCCACAGATACCAGCTCGCCACGCTGCGGAACGGCGCCCAACGCTGCCCCCGCTTGAACACCACATCCGGCTTCGGCAGGTCGGCGGCTTCCAGAGCCCGGTTCTTCGGCACGCGCTGAAACGTCAGCGCGTACCCTTTGCGGACCCCATAGTCGGTCACCGGCAGTACGTCCGGCCGGCCCATGCGAAAAATCAGCAGCATCTCCACCGTCCATGGTCCGATGCCGCGTACCTCCGTCAGCCGCTCCACGATATCCGCGTCTGACATTTTGACGATGGCGCGATGCGAAGGTACTGTGCCATCGAGAGTTCGCGACGCCAGATCGCGCAGCGCCTTGATCTTGTTGCCTGAGACGCCCGCGCCGCGCAGCCGGTCCTCCGCGGTGTCGAGCAGCGCCTGCGGCGAAGGGTCGCCGCCGTAGATCTCGCGTACCCGGCGATGAATCGTGGCCGCCGCCTTGCCGTGCAGTTGCTGATACAGGATCGACTCGAGCAGCGACTCGAACGGCGAAGGCGACGGATCGAGACGCAGCGCGAAGGGCCCCGCCCGCTCGATCAGCGCGCCCAGTTTCGCATCCGCCGCCCGCAGATGCGCCACCGCCTCCTCTGCATCGAATGGCAACTTGCGGCTACGGCCGTCGTTAATCATGGCTGGAGTGTATCCCAGCCTCCCAACCCCTCGAAACAACCGCCTCCACTCCAGCGCCAGCCTCCACGCCATCGTAGCGCCGGCCTCCAGGTCGGCTGTCGTGTGGGCCTCCTGGCCCACATCCCGCCCCCCCCCGCCGCCCATGCGCCTCAGCAGCCCATCTTCTCCTCGCAATCTGCTCCCAAACTCCGGCGAGTACCATAGAAGCAGCAGCGACAACACAGGAGCCTCAGTTTCCATGAAGATGCGGCCGGGTGCCCAGACTGGATTTCTTCTTTGCGGTAAGGAATGGACCGACGGTGAAGCCCTTGAGGTGCGTTCACCCTGGGACCAGGGGCTGGTAGGCCGCGTCACCATCGCCACCCGCGCCGACGCGCGCCAGGCTGTCAATCACGCCGTCGCCGCACAGCGCCGCACCCGCGCCCTCCCGCGCTGGAAGCGCCGCGAAATCCTCGAAGAGATTGCCGCCGCTCTGCTTGCGCAGAAAGAGCGCTTTGCCCAACTCCTGGTCGCCGAGGCCGGCAAAGCGATACGCCCCGCCCGCGGCGAGGTCGATCGCGCCATTCTCACCTTCAAGACCGCGGCCGAGGAGGCGGTCCGCTTGGGCGGCGAGACTCTGCCTCTCGATCTGGCGCAGGGCGCCGAAGGACGCTGGGGCATCGTGCAGCGCTTCCCGGTCGGCCCCATCCTGGGCATCACCCCCTTCAACTTCCCGCTGAACCTCGCGGCTCACAAGATTGCCCCGGCCATCGCCGCCGGCTGCCCCATCATCCTCAAGCCCGCCCCGCAGACCCCCTTTACCTCGCTCGCTCTGGGCGAGGTCATCGTCAAAGCAGGCTGGCCCGAGGACGCCCTCTCCGTGCTGACGCTCGACAACACCGATACCGCCTGGCTCGCGGAGAAAGAAGATCGCATCAAGCTGGTGAGCTTCACCGGATCGGTGAAGGTGGGCTGGGAGTTGAAGGCCCACTCCGGCCACAAGCGCGTGCTGCTGGAACTGGGCGGTAACGCGGCCCTCATCGTCCACGGCGACTGGCCGCACCTGGACGAAGCCGCGCAGCGCACCGTGAATGCCGCCTTTGGCTATGCCGGCCAGTCCTGCATCAGCGTGCAGCGCGTCTTCGTCGATCGCGCTGTTTTCCAGAGCTTCCTGTGGAAGGTCGTGGATACCGCCGGAAAAATGGTGACCGGAGGACCCGGCGAAGAGGCAACCGACATCTGCCCGCTGATCCGCTCCAGCGATGCGGAGCGCGTGGAGAAGTGGATCGCCGAGGCCATCGAAGGCGGCGCCAAGCTGGTCGCAGGCGGTGAGCGCAAGGGCTCGGTCATCACCCCCGCCATTCTCACCGGCACCAAGCCAGGCATGAAGGTCCGCGACGAAGAGATCTTCGGGCCGGTGGTCTGCATCGAGCCTTACAGCGACTTCGAAGAGGCGCTGGCCGAGGTCAATCATTCCCGCTTCGGTCTCCAGGCCGGGCTGCTCACGCGCGATGCCGGCCGCATCATGACCGCGTTTCGCGAGCTTGAGGTCGGCGCTCTGATCGTCGGCGACACGCCCACCTGGCGCATCGATCCCATGCCCTACGGCGGCATCAAGGACTCCGGCCTGGGCCGCGAAGGCGTGCGCTGGGCGATTGAGGAAATGACCGAGCCGCGCATGCTGGTCATGAACGGTCTTGGGCCGATCTGACCTCGAGCCTCCGAAAAGACGGTTCGGAAACCATGCCTGCGTCTTCCTCCCCGCCACTGCGTGCGGGGACCATGGCGGCCTCCGCGCTCGTGTTCGAGCTGCCCTCTGCATTGCTCTGCTCCCGCAAGGCTGCCACAGCGGCACTCTCACGCTGCCTGGAGCGCTGCACCGCGTAGGCGATCACCGTCAGCGCCGGATACGTGATCGCGATAAGCACCAGCGCCGTCGTCCCATGCAGATGCCGGCGGTCCCCCACCAGAAGCGAAAGCCCCGCGAAGACAAAGAATAGGTGTGCGCAAAACACCTGGAGCGAAACCTTGCCCATGGTCAACAGCGGTTCGTGGGTAAGCAGGTGAACAAAGTACCTGCGCAGCCGCCAGCTGACCACCACGAAGGCCGCCACATTCACCGCACGCACCGGCGCCATGCGCCACTTATCCAGCTCGATGCCGAAGCTGTCGGCGTCCAGATGAGGCCCCAGCCATCCGTGCCGCACCGCTACAAAGAAGGCGCAAAGAATGGCCGCCGTAACGAACCCCCACCGCGGAACCCGGTCCAGGGGTAATTTACCCTCCGCCGAACGCGCACCCAGCCATAATCCGAGCACCCACACTGCCTGCCAGGCCAGTAGGTTGAACGAGCCGGTCTGGCGCAGCGGAATCCGAAGGTGGATCAGTGTCAAAAGCCAGCCATACACCAGCGAGCGCAAGCCAAGCTGCGCTCCTGCCCAGATCCCTCCCGATGCCGCCAGCACCCAGCCCCAGCCAACCCGCCGCGCCGCGGAAAGCACCAGCGGCGTAGCCAGCATGAAGACGATGAACAGCGGCAGAACATCCAGCAGAGGCGGACAGTAGAGCAGCAGCAAGGACCCGGTGATCGCAACCACCGGATGCAGAAAGTAGAAGTGCAGCAGGTTGAGAATGGCCGGGCGGTGCATCGCCGCCGCGTAACTCGCCGCGACCGTGAATGCCAGGCCAATAGTCGCCATGTGGTAGCCGTAGAGACGCAGCGTCCGCCGCCATATCCTGGTGCGTGCCCGCACCGCATCACGGAAGAATTCCCCGTAGTAGATACGGCCCAGCAGCACAGCCGAGAGGCCCACAAATCCTTCCGCCGAAGAAATATAGCCGAACGGATCATCCACAAAGTGGCTCAGGTGGGTCGGGAGATGCGCAGTGATCATGACCAGGAGGAACAGGCCTCGTAGCGCATCGAGTTCCGGACGGCGTTCCAGCTTCGCGAACCGCATCGTTGTCACTACGCGTGGGATGCGGCGGAGCAAAGCAACGGTTGACGGCCGGAGGGGCCTGCGGGGGACTCGATGGAGATGCTCGTCACAGGCTGCGGCACAAGTACAGCCTCTACCCTACAGGGAAGGGGAAATACCGCTAGGAAGTATGCAGAATCCGACCCAAGAAAGATCAGGGTGGAGAGAGCGCAGAGCTTCCAGAGCGCCCGTGCAACTAAGCATCCAGAGACACGCCTGCCGTCTGCGCGGAGCCCTGTCCTGAACCGCGCAGGCGGCAGATGCTTAACCGGTCCTGATTTTTACTTGGCCTTGGCCTTGGAGCGCTGCGCAGCCCAGCGCTTGCGCTGTGCATCCGCGATCCGCTTGCGAGCTTCGGGGCTGAGCACCCGCTTTTGGCGGGCGGTGGTGGCGGTTGCGCCAGATGCTGTCCTCTTGCTGGCCGCACCGGCGCGGGAGGAGGTCGGCCCCGTATTGGTCAGCATTGCGCGAACTTGAGTAAGTCTCGCGATCTCGGCATCTATCTGTGCAAGGATCGAGTCAATAGCCATGTCGCAAGCATAATACTTGAACGTCAGGCTGAACAACTTTGCAGGGCACTGCTTGAAGCGGGGGGATAACTTCACCAGCGCGCGGATCAAGGAAATTAGCGCTGCGATGTTACTTGCGCGGTCATGAGTTCACCTGGGAAATACCCGGGGAATGGCTTTCTTCTCCTCTCCTGTCGCTTCGCCAGGCACGGGAACATAACAGACAGGTAGGGCCTCTATCCTTCGGATGGATACCGCACAAATACAAAAGGGACCAGCTTGGCTGGCCCCTTCCTGTAAGTAGGTTTGTTGCGATTAAGCGTGAACCGTTGCGGAGGCCCGCTTCCATGCATAGAGCGGGAACTTGTTGGCCAGCTCCGCGACATCGCCGCGAATCCTTGCCAGCGCCGCATCGTCGTTGCGTGCCTCCAGAGCCTTCGCAATCCACGCCGCGATCTGCCGCATCTCCGCTTCTTTCATGCCGCGCGTCGTCAGCGCCGGCGTGCCCACGCGGATACCCGAAGGCTTCAGCGGAGGATTCGTGTCCCAGGGAATCGAGTTCTTGTTCACCGTAATGCCGGCCTTGCCCAGTGCGGCTTCCGCCTCGGAACCAAGAATGCCCTTCTCGAAGACATCCACCAGCATCAGGTGATTGTCCGTACCGCCCGAAACCAGCCGGTAGCCGGCCGCCTGCAAAGCCTCCGCCAGCGCCTTGGCATTCGCCACCACCTGCCGGGAGTACTCGCGGAACTCCGGCCGCAGCGCCTCCGCGAAGGCGACCGCCTTGGCGGCCACGATGTGAACCAGCGGCCCGCCCTGCTGACCGGGGAAAACTGACTTATCCACCGCCTGCGCCAGATCCTGGTTGCAAAGAATCAGCCCCGCGCGCGGCCCGCGCAGCGTCTTGTGCGTCGTCGTCGTGGTAATGTGCGCGTGCGGCACCGGCGAAGGATGCACGCCCCCCGCAACCAGCCCGGCGATATGCGCCATATCGAACACGAAGTATGCGCCCACCTTGTCGGCGATCTGGCGCATGCGGGCAAAGTCCCACAGCCGCGGATAAGCGCTGGCCCCGCCGATGATCATCTTCGGCTTCTCCGCCACCGCCACCGCTTCCATCTCGTCGTAATCCAGGGTCTCGGTCTCGCGGCGCACGTGATAGAAAGTCGTCCGATACAGCTTGCCGCTGAAGCTCAGCTTGTGGCCGTGGGTCAGGTGGCCGCCATGCGCCAGGTCCAGCCCCAGAATGGTATCGCCCGGCTGCAAAATTGCGGCATAGGCTGAAGCATTGGCCTGCGACCCGGAGTGCGGCTGCACATTCACATGCTCGCCGCCGAAAAGCTGCTTGGCGCGATCGCGCGCCAGATTCTCCACGATGTCGGCGTACTCGCACCCGCCGTAGTAACGGCGGCCGGGATACCCCTCGGCGTACTTGTTGGTGAAGACCGAACCGGCCGCTTCCAGCACGGCCTCGGAGACGAAGTTTTCACTCGCGATCATCTCCAGACCTTCGTGCTGCCGGAGAGTTTCGTGTTCGAGCGCGGCTGCGACCTCAGGGTCGGCCTGGGCGAGGGTCATGGACATGCGATCCGTCATACCTCAAATTCTACGGCAACTCCTCTGTTTTTCCGGCTTCCTTTTCCGCTCCGCCACCGTCCCACCCGCGAAAATCGCCGCCTCTCCCCAGCGGCCTACAATGGAATCTCCGGAGCCGGCGCAGGGAACACCTCTTCCACCGGAATCGAATCCTCTGCCGACAGGAGTTTTATGGCCACCGGGAAGCGCTTTCTTTGCATTCACGGCCACTTTTACCAGCCGCCGCGCGAGAATCCCTGGCTTGAAACCGTCGAAACCCAGGACTCCGCCGCTCCCTTCCACGACTGGAATGAACGGGTCTGCGCCGAGTCCTACGCCCCCAACGGGGCGGCCCGCATCCTCAATGAGAAAAAGCAGATCGCGCGCATCATCAATAACTACGCGCGCATCAACTTCGACTTCGGGCCCACGCTCTTGAGCTGGCTCAAAGAGAAAGCACCTCGCACCTACCGCATGGTCCAGGAAGGCGAGCGCCGCAGCCGCAGAACCTTTGCCGGGCACAGCTCGGCCATGGCACAGGTCTACAACCACATGATCATGCCCCTGGCCGGCCGCCGCGATCGCATCACCCAAATCCGCTGGGGCATCGCCGATTACCAGAAACACTTCGGCCTTGAACCCGAGGGCATGTGGCTGGCCGAGACCGCGGCCGACAACGACACACTGGAACTGCTCGCCCAGCACGGCATCAAGTACACGGTCCTGGCTCCGCACCAGTGTTTGCGTATCCGCCCGCTCAGCAGTGAGGAAGAGTGGACCCCAACCCCGGAGGCCAGCGTCGACACCACACGCCCCTATCTGGTCCGCTTTGACTCCGGCGTTTCCCTTGCCGTCTTCTTCTACAACGGCCCTAACTCCCGCGCCATCGCCTTTGAGGGATTGCTCAACTCCGGCGAGAGCTTTGCTGCCCGCCTGAAGACCGGCTTCACGGACTCGCCCCTGCCGCAGATTGCCAGCGTGGCCACCGACGGCGAGAGTTACGGCCACCATCATCGCCACGGCGAGATGGCGCTGGCCTATGGCCTCTCGCTGCTGGAGAAGGACAAGAGCCTCAAGCTCACCAGTTACGGCAGTTACCTCGCACAGTTTCCGCCCGAATACGAGTGCGAGATCGTGGAGAACACCTCCTGGAGCTGTTCCCACGGCGTGGATCGCTGGCGGCGCGACTGCGGCTGCAACGGCGGACGCCCCGGCTTCAATCAGGCCTGGCGCACGCCCCTGCGCGAAGCTCTCGACGAACTGCGCGATGCCCTGATCCCCTTGACCGAGCAGGAAGGCAGCAAATACTTCCGCGATGTGTGGGAGGCGCGCGACGGCTACATCCAGGTGATCCTCGATCGCAGCCCGGAGGCCGTGGACCTGTTCTTCAGCGCGCACCAAAGCCACGCCTTGAGCCCCGCCAAGCGCATCCTCGCCCTGGAGCTGATGGAGATGCAGCGCCATGCCCAGCTCATGTACACCAGTTGCGGCTGGTTCTTTGACGATATCGGCGGCATTGAAACCGTGCAGATCATCGCCTACGCCGCGCGCGTGCTTCAGCTTGCCAAGGACCTGTTTCCCGAGCAGGCGGCGCGTCTCGAAGCAAAGTTCCTCGACCGCATGGCGCTCGCCAAGTCCGCCGATCCCGAAGCGGGCGACGGCGCCATGATCTACCGCACCTGTGTCGACAGCCGCGAGCTGCGCCTCGAGCAGGTGGCTGCACACTACGCCATCAGCTCCATGTTCACGCCCTACGCGGACGAGACGGAGCTTTTCTGCTATCGCGTGCAGCGTCTTTCCTATGACCTGCACACCTCCGGTCCGGGACGTCTGGCCCTGGGCCGCGCCCGCATCGAGAGCGCTATCACCGGACACGCCGACACCTTCTCGTTTGCCGTGCTCCACTTCGGAGATCAGAACATCACTGCCGCGGTAAAACCCTACGCCAACACCGACGCTGCGGCCTTTGAAGCGCTCGTCGCCGATGCCGCCCAACGGGTGCAAAGCGCCGACTTCCCCGAGGTGATCCGCCTGCTCGATCGCGCCTACGGACCGGCCCACTACTCCATCACCTCCCTGTTCACCGACGAGCAGCGCCGCATCGTGCGCCTGATCCTGAACTCCACCCTCTGGGACATCGAGAACTCGCTCACCACCATCTACCAGGACCACGCCAGCCTGCTGCACTATCTCGCCCAGGCCGGCCTGCCCAAGCCGCCGGCGCTGGCACTGGCCGCCGGCTTCGCCATCAATGCCGCTCTGCGCCGCGTCATCGAAACCGATCCGGTCGATCCCGCGCAGATGCGCTCCTGGCTGGCGCTCGCTCGTGCCGACCAGATCGCGCTCGACGTGCCTACGCTCTCCTACATCGCCGACCAGCGCATGAAACGCGCAATGGTCGAGTTGCAGTTATCGGCAGGCTCCCTCGAAATGCTGGATCGCGCCTTGACCATGGCCCGCACGCTCGCCGAACTGCCCTTCGAGCCCAACCTCTGGCAAGCGCAAAATCTGTGGCAGGAGATTCTGCGCACACCCTCTGCCGAGCTCACCGCCCTCACGCCGGAAGAGCGGCCGCGCTGGGACAGGGCCTTCGACGAGCTGGCCGTTTGCCTCTCCATGGAACCCAAAGCGATGCGCGCCCAGGAAGCAGCGCGGCTGGCTGCACTGGCCGCCGCGCAGATCCCGCTCGAAAGGCAGGATCCGGTCCACTCCGTCTCGGGGCTCGATTGAGATGCATGCACGGCACACGGTTTTCGATCACATCCTGTTCGCCGTTCTCCTGCTGATTCCGCTTATCGAGCGCTACATTACCTGGCCCCGCTTGCTGGCGCGGCTTAACACCGGCGAAGAGAAGGTGCGCCTGCACTTCTATCGCGCCAGCATCCTGTCGCAGTGGCTTCTGACGGGTTATCTGGCCGCCATCTGGGCCGGACGGCCGTGGCGCTGGCTCCTGCTCAGCGCCTCTTCGCCGCTGCGCCTGGGGCTGGGTTTGGCAGTTGCTCTGGGCATCGTCCTGCTCTTCCGCAGCCAGCGCACACATGCCCTCGAAAGTGAGCGCGCCATGGACCACGCTCGCCGCCAGTTCGAATACGCGGTGCCGCTGCTGCCGCATACCGCGGCCGAGAACCGCCTCTTCCATCTCGTCTCCGTTACGGCCGGCATCTGCGAAGAAGTTCTGTTCCGCGGCTTTCTCTTCTGGTATCTCGCCCTCTGGACCGGCCCTGTTGCAGCGGCAATTCTCAGTTCGCTGATATTTGGCCTTGGCCACATCTATCTCGGCGTGGCGCATGTGCCCAAGGCCGGACTGGCGGGTCTCTTCTTCGCCTGCGTGGCGCTGGCCTCCGGCGCGCTGTGGCCGGCGATGATCATCCACGCGGCCATGGACTGGAACTCCGGCGAACTCGGCTTCAGGATTCTCTCCCGCCCTCCGCTCCCCGAGCCCGGCGCGTAGGCTGCGCCCCTGACAGACACACTGGGAGAAATTCCTGACTCCCGCGCGAAGTCCTGCATTCGTTCTGGATTTGCGTCTCTGCATACGATCCGCCGGCACGCTTTCAATGCATCTGCTCTCCCATCGATGGCATCCCAGTTTCGGTAGCATCGCCCGCACTGCCCTACCGCAAGCGCACAGCCGCATCCGGACGACGCACCTCACCCTTTGAAGCGGGAAGCGAACTGCCGCATGACGACAAGACCTCAGCTCTCTGAAGCCGTTCTCGGCGAAATCAACCGGGCCGCCATCCCGCTCTCCTTCGACCCGGAAGACTATGATCCACTGCTCGATTGGATCGGCGCCCGGCGGGTGGTGCTGCTGGGCGAGTCCTCGCACGGCACCCACGACTTCTACCGCGAGCGCGCCGCCATCACCCGCCGCCTCATCGAGGAGAAGGGCTTCAACGCTATCGCCATTGAAGGTGACTGGCCCGATGCGCACCGCGTGCACCGCTTCCTCACCGGCCGCGGTCCCGACAACAACGCTCGCGACGCGCTGGGCGGCTTTCAGCGCTTTCCTGCCTGGATGTGGCGCAACATGGACGTGCTGGCGCTGCTCGACTGGCTTCACGGCTTCAACGGCGAGCGGCCGCGCACCGAAAAGGTGGGCTTCTACGGCCTCGATCTCTACAGCCTGCATGCCTCCATGCGCGCCGTGCTCGACTACCTCGACAAGGTGGACCCGGAGGCGGCGCAGCGCGCACGGTCGCGCTACGGGTGTTTCGATCACTTCGGCGAAGATCCGCAAGCGTATGGCTACTCCGCCAGCTTCGATCTCGGCAAAGGCTGCACCGACGAGGTGGTAGCTCAGCTCGTCGAGCTCGAACGGCGCAGCGCCGACCTGGCCATGCGCGATGGCCATGTTGACCCTGAGGACTACCTGACCGCAGAACAGAATGCGCGCCTGGTGCAGAATGCCGAGCGCTACTACCGCACCATCTTTACCGGCGGGGCGGAGTCGTGGAACGTGCGCGACCGCCACATGAGCGACACGCTGGAGTGGCTCCTGCAAGTGCGGCCGGCGGCAAAGGTGGTGGTGTGGGCGCACAACTCGCACTTGGGCGATGCGCGCGGCACGGAGATGAGCGAACGCGGCGAGGTGAACCTGGGCCAACTGGCCCGCGAGCGTTATGGCGACGATGTCTTCGCGCTAGGCTTCACCACCCATTCCGGTGAGGTCACGGCTGCCTCGGCATGGGATGAGCCGGCCGAGCGCCGCATCGTGCGTCCCGCGCTGCGCGACAGCTACGAGGCGCTCTTCCACGATACCCAGATCCCGGTCTTCCTGCTGCCCATGCACGACTCGATCATCACGCCGCTCTTCGACCGGCCCCGGTTGCAGCGCGCCATCGGCGTGGTCTACGCGCCCGAGAGCGAACGCATCAGCCACTACTTTCACGGTCGGCTGTCGGCGCAGTTCGACGCCGTGATCCACATCGATCGCACCAAGGCGCTGGTGCCCTTCGAGCGCACCTCCACATGGGCCACGGGCGAGATGCCGGAGACCTATCCCTACGCCGTCTAACGGCTGCGAATCAAGACTGCGGTGGCGTCGTCCACGTGCTCTGAGCCCGCGCTGAAGTGCTGCACCTCTGCGATCAGCTCGTCCACACTTGCGCCGGACCTCGAGAAGAACTCCTTCAGCCGCTGCGCGCCGTACTCCTCGTCCGCCAGATTGGCTGCCTCGGTGATCCCGTCGGTGTAGAGCAGCACACGCGAGCCGCAGGCAAGGGGTATCGTCTGCTCCGGGTAGTCGGACTCCGCAAGCCCCAGCGGCAGGCCCGCTTCCACGGCAAAGAAGGAAGCGGCTCCGTTTACCACCAGCGGCGGCAGATGACCGGCGCTGGCCAGCGTAAGCTCGCGCCGCTCCGCGTCCAGCACCGCGAAGATCATGGTGACGAACTTGCCGCTGGGGAAGTCTTCGATCAGACTGCGGTTGAGGTGCGCAAGGGTGGCGCCCGGCCCGGCGGCGAGCGGCGCCACGGAGCGCAGCAGCGCGCGCGTCGCCGACATGAGCAGCGCGGCCGACATGCCTTTTCCCGACACATCGGCGAGCGCAATACCGTAATGCTGTCCGCCCAGTTCGATGAAGTCGAACCAGTCCCCCGCCACTGCGCCGGCGGGATGCCACGCCGTCTCAAACGCAAACCCCGGGACCAGCGGCACCGGCTTGAGAAACAGCGCTTGCTGAATGGCGCCGGCCTCGGCGGACTCCTGCTGCATGCGCTGGCGCGCCTCACGTTCGCTGGCAAAGGTACGGGCGTTCTCCATGGCCACTGCCACGTTGCCGGCCAGCGCCTGGATCACGGCCAGTTGTCCACTGGAAAATGCATCCACTTCATCGTGGTCGATGCAGAGGACGCCCACGACCTGCTCCGCGCGCAGCAGCGGCGCCGTGACCTCGGAGCGTGTCTGCGGCT
This sequence comes from Acidobacteriota bacterium, assembly GCA_021828835.1. Taxonomy (GTDB): domain Bacteria; phylum Acidobacteriota; class Terriglobia; order Terriglobales; family Acidobacteriaceae; genus Telmatobacter. The sequence goes on from JAJZCY010000062.1 coordinate 14,975, forward strand.
CGCAGGCGATGTAATGCGGATCACGCCGGACGTCGGGCGCATAGCGCAGCTTGCCCGAGGCGGCGCAGTATCCCACCATGCCGCTGCCCGTCCGCAGGCGCTGGCCTTTGCAAAAGCGGGTGCAGCCGCGCACGCCGCAGAGCACAAAGTCGCCCGTGCTCTCTTCCCGAAGCCACACCGCAACCTCCACATTTCCAAGGGTCGCGGCGATGTCGGTCACCACGCGGTCGAGGAGCGTGTCGAAGTCAAGCGTGGAGGCTATGCGCTGGGTGGCGCGCTGCACCTTCATCAGGATCTGTGTGAAGTCGCGCGTGGAGCCAGGGGCCGATTGCCCGGTGCTGAGAGGGTGGTGGGCGAAGGCAGAGGTGACCATAGGTACCTCCTTTACGTTCTCGCCATGAGGAGTGCTGCCAGTGTAGATGTAGCCGCGGCCCCGAGGATGCAGATCTTGTGGCCGAGAGGGGGCTTGCCTCAGCCCTTGCGGCGGTAGAGCACCTGGAAGTCGTAGCCGGCGTTGGGCGGGAACAGCGCGGCCACGTGGCGCAGCCGCTCGGCCAGCGCGTTGGCCGCCAGCAGCGGATACTCGCGCTCGCGCAAATCGTGGTAGTCGAAGTCCACCGCCAGCGAAAGCATGTAAATCGCCAGCGCGTCGGAGAACGACGACTCGAAGTAGCTGTTGCGGGCGCGCTCATCCACGCTGCGCTGGCCAGGACGAACGTCCTGAGCGCGCCGCCGCGCCTCCCAGGCGTCCTGGCTGGTCTCGCCGCGCACCTGCGCCTCGGCCTGCGACCATACCAGATTGGCGAAGCTCTCCGGCACGCCGGCGGTCTCCACAAAGTTATGGCCCACGTTGATGAAGAATTCGAAGGCCAGCCCGAAGCGATCCTCGACCAGCCGGGTGGAGAGGAACACCGCTTCAGTGGCGCCGAAGTTGGCATTGCGGTGGCAGACTGCGCGGTCGCCCAGATCCACGGTATAGGAGGGCGCGATCATGGTCTCGCCGGTATCGGCAAGCGCAAGCGGCACAAAGTAATAGGCGCGCTGGCAGAGCGCCGCCGACAGAGCCGCCGGCACCGCCCCCACCAGCCGTTCCAGGTCGGCCTCGGGCAACCGGGTCTCACCCCAGGCCGCGTAACGAATGCCATTTGCGGCCTGGCTCACGGTCACCTGTGTCGCCACCTTCTCCGCGTGCCATAACTCGATCTGTGTCGGGCTTGCCATCCGTTCTGTATTCTAGATGAAGAGGTCGGACATGCTTCAACAGGTGCAAACCATGCGGCCAGGCCGGAAGGTCTTCGGGTTTCCGCTGGATGGGTTCGGGCTATTCTCCAGCCTGCTGCTCACCCTGGCCACCGGATTCTTCACCTTCTTTGCTTCGACGTTCCTTGCCATCTTCGCGTTGCTGGGCTGGAACATCCTGGGCGGACACTCCGTCGACTACGCCGATACCTACCTGTACGTGGGCTTCCCGCTGGGCGTGATTGCCCTGGTGTTGGCGTTCATCGTCTTCATGTCCCTCTGGATCCGCGCCAAGATTCGCGCCTGACCGGCTGGCCTGCGACGCTGCTCACCGCAGGAGCGGCAGGTGTGTCCGTGTGCTTTGCCTCCCTGGCCGCGCCGGCCCTGAATTTCATCCTTTTCAAACTCCAAGTGTGGAAATGATTACACTTACAGGGGCGCGTTTCGTAGGTGTTTGATTTTAAAGGAACAGTCTTGCAAGTGTTTAAAAACAAGAGATTTGGATTGCCGCCAGCAGGTCGCACCAACGGGAGAGCTTCGTCCTTCTGCCCGTGAACTCACAGTAGTCCGAACCAGGGAAATTCCTCGCAAATCGAGGACAACCGCGGTCCAGCGGCTCTCATTGCGGCTCAGCGCTCTGCCGCCGACGCCTCCAGCTCCCGCAGCGCCTTCAGCATCGCCGCCAGGGGCGTTTTCCCAATCTGGTTCTCAAACACCTTTTGCAGCTTGTCGAGCGCAGCGATGACCCGCAGCGCCACGCGGCGCCCCTGCGGCCGCAGCGCAAGCTGGTAGGCGCGGGCGTCTTCCGGGTCTATGCGGCGCTGGAGCAGCCCCCGGGCCTCCAGCGAGGAGATGCAGTGGCTCACATTGCCCCGCGTGGTGGCGAAGGTCTCCGCGAGCTGCGAAGGCTTGACCGGGCTGGGCGACTCGAAGAACAGCGCCGCCAGGGTGAGCCCTTCCAGAAAGCTCAGGTCGTCCGCGGCCAGCGCCCGCGCGGCCAGCGCCTCAAATTGCCGCGCCGCCCGGCTCACCGCGAACATCGGACTTTCCTGCAAGAAGGC
>JAJZCY010000329.1 GCA_021828835.1 Acidobacteriota bacterium
CCGTGCGTGTCGGCCTGTTTGCGGTCGAAGCGCTGGAAGAACTTCTCGTAGACGGCGTTGAGGAAGTGCTGCTTCTCGGTGTAGCCGGTCTGTGACTCGGTGGCCTTTTCGATGGCGGTGTAGAAGCGGTCGAGCGGCTTGAGGAACTCATCGCGGGAGAAGTGGCGGGCGGTGATGGAGCGGATGACCTTCTCGATCTCGGCGGCGATGACGTTGCGGGAAAGGAACTCCTGGTTGTTGAAGACCTTGCGGAAGATGCGCTCGGTGAGAAGATGCTGGACGAGCATCTTGCGGATGGCGTCGTCGTCGAGGTCGGGGTTGATGGACTGGCGGCAGAGCTCGGCAAAGGACTGGAAGTTCTGGCGGAAGGCGGCGTTCTTCTTCTCCTCCTTCTCCAGAATGTCGGTGACGCCCGTTGCGAGCTCGGGGATCTTGTCGGCGAACTTGGTGACAGCCTCTTCACAGTCGGGGATATTGGGGTCGTGGTAGTCGAAGAAAAGCTGGAGGATTTCGATCAGGTTTTCGGGCTTGGTGAGGTCGCAGTCGTTGAGGGCGATGCGGTTGTCCTGATAGAGGACGGCGCGGTCTGGGGACTGGAAGAGGATGTTGGTGAGCGGATAGCCGGCTGCGACCTTCTTTTTGATCTCCGCTTGAAGGTCGTCGGAGGTGTCTTTGGCCTCCCAGAGGCCGTGGACGAGGGTAAGGTCGTCTACGAGCACTCCATCGGCTTGGAGGGATTGCTTATTGGTTCCTTTAAACTGATACTCCTCGACCAGGTGCCAGCCGTAGGGCTGGCAGCACTTCTTGAGCAGGTCGGCGAAGGCGGAGCGCGTGTTGCCCTCGGTGGTATGGCCGTGCTTCAAGAACAGGGCGAGGGCGGCGTAGTAGGCCTTGACCGGGGCGTGCGTGGGCTTGAGGGAGAAGAGGCTCATGGGATATTTAGTCCAATGTACGCCATCGGCGGCCGTGGCGTGAGTGCGAAGATAAAGGGAGGGATGGAGGCGCAATGAACAGCTCAGGGATCGAGCCTCTTTGCCCCTGAAAGATCTTCCAATGCGTTTGCCCTGGCTCTGCACGGCATCCACCCCATGGCACGTCCGGTAACCGGGTACGATAGAGTGCATGGACACGAAACTGCTCTTTGAGGATGCATGTGGATTTCAGGCGCCGATCCTGGCGGTCTTTGCGGTTGATCTGGCAGACGGCAAGGCCGAGCAGCCGCGCCCAGCGCTGCTGACTTCGTCGAGCAAAGTGGCCAATGCAGCGGGACATGTGCTTGCCTCCGGCGAGTTCAAGGCCGCGCTGGGAGAGGCTCTGCTGCTGCACGCACCCGATGGATTCAAGGCGCATGATCTAAGTGCGCAACGGCTCCTCCTCGTCGGCCTCGGCAAGGCTGTGGATTGCTCGCCGGATAAAATCCGCAGGGGCGCGGGGACGGCGGTGCGCACAGCCAAGGCGCGAATGCTGCGCGACCTCGCGATTGCTCTTCCAGACACCGCTTCAGTCGCGGATCTTCCCACCGACGATCTCCCGCCAACGCTCATCGCCCGCGCCATGGTCGAGGGCGCGGTGCTGGCCGAGCAGGACTGGGACACCTATCGCAGCGACCGCAAGGACTCAGCACTGCGCGCACTGACTCTGATCGCAAATGATTCCGATGCGGCATCGACCCGGCAGATGCAGCAGGGGTTCGCCGAAGGATCCATCGTCGCGGCGGCGCAGAACTTCGCCCGTGCGCTGGTCAACGAGCCGGGCAACGTGCTCACGCCCACCGAGCTTGGCGCGCGCGCGCAAGCCATGTGCGCCGAGGCTGGATTGCGCTGCGAGGTGCACTCCACCGAAACCATCCGCGCGCTGAAGATGGACGCATTCTGGGCCGTGGCCAAAGGTTCGGTCGAGCCGCCCGCCCTCATCGTGATGACCTACGAGCCGGCATCGGGCGTCGCCGAGGGAGCGCCCGTGCTCGGCCTGGTCGGCAAGGGCATCACATTCGACACCGGCGGAATCTCCATCAAGCCCGCCGACGGCATGGAGAAGATGAAGTACGACATGGCAGGTGCCGCCGCCATGATCGGCGCCATGCACGCCATCGCGCGGCTCAAACCGGCGGTCAAGGTCGTCGCCGTGGTCTGCTCGGCGGAGAACATGCCCGGAGGGCGGGCGATGAAGCCCGGCGATGTCGTCACTGCCATGAGCGGAACCACCATCGAGATCGTCAACACCGACGCAGAAGGCAGGCTGGTTCTGGCCGACGGGTTGCACTACGCAAAGTCGCTCGGTGCAACCCACCTGATCGACGCGGCCACGCTGACCGGGGCCTGCGTAGTCGCGCTCGGCTTGCTCAACGCAGGCCTCTTCTCCAACAACGAGGACGCCTGCGCGCACTTCGAGCACGCGCTCAAAATATCGGGCGAGAGCTTCTGGCGCCTCCCCTGCACGGACGACTACCGCGAGCGCATCGTCAGCGAGATCGCCGACATCAGGAACACCGGCAAGGACCGCTGGGGCGGCGCAATCACTGCCGCGATCTTCCTCAAGGAGTTCGCTGGTGACACTCCCTGGGTGCACCTGGACATCGCCGGCTGCGCCTGGAACGAGGAAAAGAAGCCATGGTTCGCCTACGGCCCTACCGGCGTGGCCGTGCGCTCCATCGTCGAATGGTTGCGCAGCTACTCAGCCTGAGGCGGATGCACCTCCCGCCTTCGACTGCAATCCTGTCACGGGTTGTCATTCTGCCCCTGAGCTTGTCGAAGGGGAAGAATCCCCGCGTCTTTCTGCCCGCGCAGCGGTCGCCGCCATTGGCTGGGATGCTCTCGCTACATCACCGCCGGCGCTTCGATGCCAAGGTGCCCCAGCGCACGCACCATC
>JAJZCY010000063.1 GCA_021828835.1 Acidobacteriota bacterium
GGACGTCCAACAGGCATACCTGAGTATGAACCACATCTCAGACATACTCAACGTATTTCTAACTCAGGACACTAGCGGTAATCACCAGAAAGTGACGCGATAGTGATCGCAGCCATTTCTTATGGCGCCTACGACGGGGCAGTCTTGACGACGTCTGAGCCGCCGAACGTTTGTCACGGCCCAGAATCCAATCTCCTATCGGTGCAGGTGTATCCTCGAATGCCTTCCGTTCATTGCGCGTTGTGAGCCCGCGGCCGGGCCCAGGACGATGGCCCAGGTGCAAGCGTAAAGGGCAAATATGCCCCGTCCCCAGCCGAGCTACTCTTGGGCTCGAGGGTCCACGGCGCTATTCCTGGATGCCCTGCACAATCCATTGAGTGCATCCAGCGGGCGAAGGATCTCCGATTTGCCCACAAAACACGTCGGGGGATGCATGGCTGCATCCCCCGAGGCTTTCTGCTGGCTTTGGGTTTAGAAGAGGAGGTGCACACCAAGCTGCAGTTGGCGTCCGGTGTTCAACTGACCGGTGACATCGCCAAAGCCGCCTGACTTCGGATTCGTGTTGGCGCCCGTGAACTGCGGGCGATTGAAGACGTTGAAGGCATCAAAGCGCGGCTGAAGAACAAACCGCTCGCCGAGGGTGAAGTCCTTCAACATCGACATGTCCGTGTCCTTGGTCGGATCGGAACGCAGCAGGTACTGCGGGAACGTACGGTAGTTATAACCGTTGGGCTGATCTCCCGAATTCCGGTCGAAGTTCGCCGTATTGAAGGAGGCGCCCTGCGTCTGGTGAGGGTTGTTGTGGAAGTCGTGCCAGTTACCGTTGTAGATCACGTTCCCCCAGCCAAGACCGGTGCCGGAGAGGTACTGGTAAATCGACGTGACTTCCCACCCGCCGATGACCTCATCCAGAGCGCGGGGGGCCTGGTTGAGGAACATGCGTCCGCGGCCGAAGGGCAGTTGGTAGAGGAGCGTCAGCGCGACGTGGCTGGGGAAGTCAGAGGTCGTTTCTCCATACCACAGCGGTCCACCCGGGTTGAGCTGTGACACATACCCGAGCTGGCGCGAGTATTGGTAATTCAGGTTGAATTCCAGGCCGTGGTACATCTGCGTACCCAGGCGGAACAGGAGTGCGTTGAAGTTGGCGCTGGCGCCCGGGATAAGAGCCTCCTGCACGCTCGTATATTCCGGGTACGACTTGAGCAGCGAGGAAACGCTGATCAACTGGGAGGAGTTCAGGCCTGTCTGCGGTCCCGGAATGGTCCCGTAGAAGGGATTGTTTACAGTCGCGCCCATCTGCTGGGTAAGCGCCGCATCATAGGTGGGCTGCGGCGTGAGGAACGGCAGCAGACCCACTGCGCTCACGTTGTTGGTGTAGTAGTTGTGGACCTGATGCGCTCCCATGTAGCCCACTTCCACCAGCCAGGTTCTGCCCAGTTGCTTTTGGATGTCGAGGCTCCACTTCTCCGTGTACTGCACATGATGGGTGCTGTCGTAGTAGTAGACGCTGTTGCCCAGGTTGGTGTTGATGCCGTACTTGGAGCCGAACGGCGCCTGAATCGGATTGACCGCGGTTGCCGTGGCGCTGATCGCCGTGGGGAACGGATCAGAGAGGTTGGTAGCCGGTGTCAGGCCGTTGTCGGTCGACGTGATCATCGAAGTAGCCTGCTGGAATCCGTACCCCGGGCCGGCATAGTAGTCGTTCAAGGGGTTGTCGTAGATGCCAAAGCCGCCGCGGATCGCGAGGGTGTTATGCGCGAAATCGGGAGCATAGGAGAACCCGATGCGAGGGCTGACATAGAGAGGGGCGGTCTGGTAGGGCGAGCGATTGCCGCTCGACGCGTAGATGATGCCGCCGGTCGGCGTGAAGTTCGACGCCGGAAGCTCCGGAATCGGGCTATTCGCGTAGGCTGCCTGCGCCGGTGCGGTAGCAGCATTGGTCGTGGCAGGATTCCAGCCAGCCACCAACTCGTTGTTGCTCTCCACGAGCGGAGTCTCGTGCTCCAGGCGCAGTCCCATGCTGATGGTCAGATTCGGCAGGGCCTTCCAGTCGTCCTGGGCGAAGAATCCGAAGTACCAGTTGTCGTACTGGAAGCGAGTGGCGACGTTATAGGACGAGCCGCCGTTCGGCAGGCCCAGTTCAAAGAGCGCCAATGCACCACCAAATTGCTGGGGCTGTGCGCCCGTCCCTGCGGTCACGAAGTCGCCGCTCTCCGACTTAAATTGGAAGAGGCCATCGGCCGCTCCCGGCGAGACGGTGGAGTTCTTGTTCAGGCGGAAATCCGGCCCAAACTTGAGCGAGTGATGGCCCCAGATCTTGTTGACACTTCCAAAGAACTGGTAGGTGTCAAAATAGGCGTGACCGCCCGGCTCGGCGCTCAGGTCGGCAATTGAGCCGCTGTCGCCAAACTGGATGGCGGGAAGGGCGAGCGACGTCGAGTTGCTGGCGATATAGCCGGGAAATCCAAGGCTGGTTGGATTCATTCCCGCACTGTCAGGTCCGGAGAAGTTCTCGCTGCGGCTCCAGCCCAGGCGCGTTTCCATGCTCAGCGAAGGGGAGAAGTTCTTCACGTTGTCGAGCTCGCCGCCCAGCAGGTTGGTCGTGCCGGTGTAACCACTCAACGCATTGCTGAACCAGTTGGAGCGGGCATTGGTGTAATGGCTGGCATGATACTCGCCGAAGAGTTTGTCGGAGTCGCTGACGTTGTAGTCGATCCGGGCTTCGTTCGAATAGTAGTTATTCGTTGATGGGATGGAGGCAAAGAAGTTGTTTTCACCGTCGGCCTTGGTCGCGGCTCCATCGTAATTCGGCATCGGGATCAGCTTCATGTAAGCGGCCGCGATGGGATTGACCGTCAGTCCAGCATTCGCCAGCACGTCGCCCGAAATCGGGTTGCGAACGACTTGGCCGTTCTGCAGGGTCGCCCCATACGGGTTGTAAAGCTGGTTATTGCTGTTGTAAGCGAGCAATCCCGAAAAATCTCCGGTACGCTCGGCCTGCGTGGGCACGCTCGTGATCACCGTACCCGGCTGATTCCCCTTATATCCCTCGTAGGCGTAGAAGAAGAACAACTTGTTATGCCCGTCGAAGACGTGGGGGATGTAGACCGGGCCGCCGATGGTGCCGGCGTACTGGTTGAAATGCGTGGAGGGAGCTATGGTCCCGGGCTTGGTAAAGTACGGATCTGCGGTAAAGGGACGGGAACCGGCATAGTATTCCGAAGCGGTTCCGTGCAGTTGGTTGGTGCCCGCCTTGGTGGTGATGTTCACCCACCCGCCGGAGGTATCGCCCATGGCCGCATTGGCCGAGAATTCATCAACGTGGACCGCGTTGACCGCATCCAGTTCAGGGCTGAAGCCAGCGGTACGGCCGGAGTTCTGCATATTGGGAACGCCGTTGACCAGCAGCTCATTGGAGGAGGAAGCGCCGCCGCCGAGCGAAAAGTCGTCCGCGGCACCGCTGTCGAACGGCCGGGTCTGCGCCATCGAGTGCTTACCCTTGGCAACCGCGCCATATTCCAGGTGCGCGAAACCGAGAGGGGCGCGCCCGTTGCTGGGGAGATCCTCTACTTCTTCCGCGGTGAGCGACTGACCGGTATCGGCTGTTGCCGTGTCGATCAAGGGCGTTCCGCCGACTACAGTGACCGACTGGCTGACCTGGCCGACCTGAAGCACCACGTTCTGCGTGATGGTCTGTTCGGTCTGCAGAACAAGACCGGCGTGGACATACTTTTTGAAGCCGGGCAACGTCACCGCAACTTCATATTTGCCTGGGGCAAGAAACGGCATCGTATAGACACCGGCGCTGTTGGACTTCACCGTCGCAGTCGCTCCGGTTTCGGTATTGGTGACGACGATCTGCGCGTTGGGCAGAACAGCTCCGGTGGAATCTGTCACCCGGCCGGTAAGCGTAGCGCGCATCACCTGACCGGCCGCGAGGCTGGTCAGGAAGACGACAGCAAAAACCACTGTTGCTAGGCGTTTCATCTGGAACTCCCTTGTTTTTTGTTCTTCTTAGGTCTTGGAATTGGGGTTAGGGATCTTGCAGTTTCCTCACGATAGGGACCGTCTCAGAGGGTGTCAAGATTTTTCGAAAAATAACATGCAGGTTTTGAAACTTAAACCCGCCATGCTGTCATCAAACTGAAAAATCAACACTTGCTCCATCTCATGCGAAACTTGCTGGTTCGTCTTTTCCGGATTCCGGAACGATTCCGCGCGTGCTCACGGCACATCTTCGCTAAAAACGTCGCGTTGCATATTTATGCGAGATCTCTGCGTACCTTAGCTCAGTCGGGGAAAATAGGGGAAATTGAGGCAGTGAATCAATAGCTTGGCGTTCTACCTGGCTAGGTCTCTTCGCTCAGCAGACTCGCCGCAGTGCGTTGATCTGTAATCAGAATATCGATCCAACCTCCTCGCAAGGCCGCCAGGATGGCCTGAACTTTACGGCGCCCACCGGCTACTCCCACGACTCTGTTGACCCGGCGCAGGGTAGGGAATCCAATGCCAATCACGCGCTGCATGAGCGGCGACTTCACGGGTTTTCCATCGGCATCAAAGGAACGAAAGCAGATGTCGCCCACTGCGCCATGGCGGCTCAACTCTGCACGCTCGGCGGGGGAGAAGATGTTTCCGCTGCTGGCCAGCAGGCGCGACGGCTCCATGGAACCTATACCGACCAAAGCGACATCGAGTTGGTCGAAGAGTTCGGTAGCTGCCTTCACCGAGGGATCGCGCGCCAGCACGCGCTGCGCCTCCGCTGAACCGACGACGGCCGGAGCCTGAAGCAAGACCGGGGTCGCGCCGATCAGCGTGGCCAGTCGTTGCGCCGAATAGAAGGCGTGCGCTTCGGTTCCTACTTGCCCCACGCCGCCCAGAATCTGCACAACTTTTCCGCCCCGGCAATAGTCACCAGGGTGCAGCGCATCCACCATGGCGAACAGCGAACGGCTCCACGAAGAGATTCCGACCACTGCGCCTGGCTTGAGGCTGGTTTCGACAAAATAGGCCAGCGCCGCTCCGAGATCGCGCACCATAGGACCCTCTTCGGCAGGACAGTCCACAACCACTGCATCCTGCAACTTGAACTGCGCCACCAGGCGATCCTCCATTTCGGCAAAGATGCCGGGCGGATTGTTCACGGTGACGCGGACGATATTGGCTTCGCGCGCCCGCTTGAGCAGACGCGAAACAGTCGATTGGTGAATATGAAGCTGCTCCGTGATTCCCTGCTGACGGATCCCCTGCAGGTAGTACATGCGAGCTACTTTCGCCATCAGGCGCAGTTCATCTATGCGGGCCATCTTAACAATTCTGACATACGCACCAATGCAGTAGAAGCGAAAGGCGCCGGCGAGCAGGCTTCCTCGAAAGCACTCCACTCCCGCCATCCTTTCGCAGCCTGGCCGCTCAAGAAATCGGCGGAAGATCAGCGGGGCGGTTATGGTGATAGGTCTCCCAGCCGAGATAGCGCGAGAGCCCTTCAGCCACAGCAGCGGCACAGTGGCTCGCGTTCATGGCCGCATGATGCTCGAAGCCGTTCTGGCAGATGATATGCATCAGGGACGGCAGACCTGCCACCTTTACAACTGCGCGCGTGCCAAAGGTTTTCAATGGATCGTCGGTAAATTCGCCCTCTCCAACATAGGCCCGGATCTTGCCGCTTGTGTCGTCCGTGCTGACACGACCGAAGGTGACCGGCCCCGCCGGCGTGCGCCCTTCCAGTGCGCCCACGGTGTTGGCCTCGCCGAGAACGGTACCCAGGATGGGCGCAGTTCCAATGCGTATATCAGGCAGAAAATCCTTGGCCCAATTGCCGCAGTGGAAGAAGACGCATTTCTCCGGGTCGCCGCCGTAGTTATTGTTCCAATCCACGAGCGCGCTGGGACGGCCGCCGGCAAGTTGCAGCGCATACATGCCCACCACCCCGGCAATGTCCACTTCGCATGCGGAGGGCAGCATCTGCTCGCTCATCATGGACATGATGGTACAGACGTTGACGCCAAAGTTTTTCTGGAGCGAACTCCAGCACTGAATGGCCGTAGCAGTGATGCTGAGCGAGTGCATCCAGTCATCCACCACCAGGGCAAACTTTGCCATCCGCAGAATAGCCTCGTCCGGCGCAGAGGTAGCATCCGCGTACGAACGGATCTGCTCGACACGCTGGCGAACGCGGGGATCGCCGCTTTCGATCTTCGCGGCTTCGCCGAAGACCTCGGAGAGGTCGATGGTATTCACGCTGATGCCAGTGGCCTCAAGCAGCTTCTCGCTAAAACGTGTGGTTTTGAAAGCATTGGGGCGCGCGCCCACCGCACCGATGCGCAGGCGGCTCAGACCGCGGACAACTCTACAGGTCTGCACGAATCGCGCCAGATCTTCCCGAAAGCGCGAGTCCGAGATCGAGACCGTATGATCGCGCGTGAGCGTGTAGCGGAGGCCGTATTGGCGTAGGTTGTTGCAGACCGAGATCTTCCCGCAGAAGGCGTCACGCCGGCGATCGAGCCCGAATTGATCCAGATCGTCAGGACAGGCCTGGACCAGAATGGGGATTCGTGTGTCGGCCAGGCGAATGGAATCGGCCACTCCCTTTTCGTCACCGAAGTTAGGCAGGCAGACCAGAATGCCATCGAGCCTCTCGCGGTTGCGGCGGAAGAGTTCTCCGCATCTTTGCGCATCCGACCAAGTCTCTACGGCCCCCAATTTACTGTCGTGCGGTGTCAGCCATACCGGCTCAATGGAGAGTTCGGCAAAGAGTTTGGTCAAGTCCCGGCGGGCCTCCGTGATAAGCACATCGGGAAAGAAGTCGCGGTTGCCCAGGATTACGCCTAAAGTCGTCGATGCAGTTTGCATTTCGATTTCCTGAACCTTTGCTGGTTGAAGTACGAGCCCAATACAGCACTATGGCTGCATGGTGTCGGGGCAATCATCATGCCCTCATGGACTGCCGCTTGTCACAAACGCGAGTAGGTGATGAGCACAAGCCCTGCCAAATAGCACAAAAACATGGATACAAGGATGCGGTTGGTTCCGCGCGGTGCTTCAGCAAACTCCTTCCACACGAGGACGCCCCACAGAATGGCAACCACTGGAGCAGCATTGCTGAGCGCGTAAGAAATCGCCGGTCCTGCGGCACCGACAGCAATAAAGCTGGCGCTGATGCCGATGCTCCAGATCGCGCCGCCCAGGAGACCGGTCAGATGCGTTGCCAGGCTTCCTTGCCAGTATGCGCGAAGCCGGAGGGGGTCCCCCTCGACCGGGTTACCCATAAAGAACGGGTTAAAGAGAAACGTGCTCAGAAAGGCGCCCAGCGCGAAGAAGAACGAAGCGGTGAGGGGCATCAACTTGCCTGAGCCGCCGGCGACAAAGACTGGATCGATGGATCGAACGGTGAAGCCGTAAAAGAAGGCAATCAGAACCCCTGCGGAGAGCGACAGCAGGATGCCTTTGACACTGGGCTTCTTGACGGCCCTTGCAAGCTGGCCATAAGCCTTCATGCTCAGCAGGATCGCAACCACAATGATGGCGACGCCAGCAAAGAGAAGTCGCGAATTGCCTGGGTTTGCGGCTCCGCCGAGAATCACCAGGATGAAATTGACGGCGATGCCGAGCACCCAGGCGATCCCGCCGCCGATGGGGAACCCGATTGCCATGCCAGCTACGGCAATCGCGGCAACGAGCAAGAGATTGCCCAGATTCCACACTGTTCCACCCAGGAGCGCCCAGGCGATGCTGGAGCGGTCAGCCTGCGCAAGGTCCGCAAAGAAGGTACGGCCGGTGTGGGCGAGCGAGCCAAGGGTGAGCGCAGCAAACAGGGACGTGACCAGCAGCCCGCTGACGAAATCCCAGTAGTAAAGCTCAAAGCGCCAGGTGCGCGCCGCTAGCTTCTGAGTGTTCGCCCAGGAGCCCCAACAGATCATCGTGAGGACACAGAGGAGCACGGCAATGGAATAGCTATGCACCATCAGCATGACGGGCCTGCTTTCTTCTCATCGCTAAGACGCGCGCGACGTACCGCGAGGCGCCATGCAGCGAGCAACCCCTCACGCCTGGACGAGCTCATGCGCGGCTCAAAGAGCCGTCCTGCCTGTGGGAGCGCGGCAAGCTCGGCTGTCGATTTCCACCAGCCCAGCGCTACTCCAGCCAGCATGGCAGCGCCACGCGCCGAAAGATCCTCTTGTGCGGAGCGAAGAACGGGGCGGCCGATGATGTCGGCCTGCATCTGCATCAACGCATCGTTGCGGGTTGCACCGCCATCCGCCAATAAGGTGGGAAGTTCCACACCGGCAGCGGTTTCCATGGCATCGAGGACGTCCGCCACCTGAAACGCGACAGCATCCAGCGCGGCTCGGGCGAGATGTGCCGCCGAATGTGACCGCTCAATGTTCGTCATGATGCCACGGGCCTCCGCATCCCAATACGGGGCGCCCAGCCCCACCATGCCCGGAACAAGCATCATCCCGGCCGCATCGTGCACGCTCGCCGCCAACGCGGCTGCATCTTCAGCCGGGTTTGGCAGACCCAGGAATTCACCAACCCACTGCAAGGCCGCGCCACTCATCGCGATATTGCCCTCGAGAGCGAAATGCACTTCGGCCGTCGAAGACCATGCGACGGTGCGCGCCAGCACATGCGTTTCCCGTGCCAAAGCAGGGGTAAGCATCATGAGCGATGAGCCCGTGCCGTATGTGGCCTTGGTCGTTCCGGGCTCATACCGGCCATGGCCGACGAGCGCCGCGTGCGAGTCGCCGATGATGGAAGCAACGGGGACTCCAGCGAGAGCCGGGACAGAGATGCACTCCGCGCACACGCCGATCGAGGCGCAAAGGCGAGGAAGTGCCGCCCGGGGAATCTGGAACAAGCTCAGCATCGCTTCGTCCCAATCCAGCGAAGCGAGATGAAGCAGAGCGGTGCGCGAGGCGTTCGTGTGATCTGTGGCGTGCACTCGGCCGCCGGTCAGCTTGTACAGGAGCCAAGAGTCCACGGTCCCGATGCGCAGTTCGCCCGACTCCGCCATTGGGCGCAGATCAGGCTGCTGATCGAAGACCCAGGCCCATTTGGTTGCGCTCAGGAGAGGATCGAGCGGCAGTCCTGTTGCGGCTTGAATCGCCGCAGCACGATCGCGCATCCGATCACAAATGGGCGCAGACCTGCGGCACTGCCATGTGATGGCATTGCCCACCGGCTCGCCGTTGCTGTGCCAGGTAACGGCCGTTTCACGCTGGTTACTGAGTGCGATGGCCGCGATGCGCGCATGATGAGCGGCAGCGTAGCTCGCGCATTCCTTCGCAACCCGGCACACAGACTGCCAAAGCGCGAGCGGATCTTGCTCCACATATCCGGCCTGGGGGCAGATGAGCTCAAGAGAGGCCGAGGTGCGAAAAGCGGTATGGCCTTCACGGTCGATCAACAGCGCCTTCGTGCTGCTCGTGCCCTGATCGACCGCCAAGATCCATTCGCTTGTCATCTATCGCTTGTCCTTGAGCAGGTCAAGAGCGGCGTTTTCGATGCCGGCCGCACTCAAGCCAAGATGCTCCATCAGAAATTCGGCGCTTCCCGTGGGTGGGAAGGAATCCGGAACACCCAAAATCCGCATCGGCACCGGATGCTTCTGCACCAGCAGCTCTGCCACAGCGCCACCCAGACCGCCCCGGGCGAAAGCCTCCTCCGCGGTAACAATTCCGCGGGTGGCGCGGGCTGCGTCAAGAATCGCTTCTTCATCGAGCGGCTTGATTGTACTCACATTGAGCACCCTGGCAGAAATTCCGCGGGCCGCCAGCGCAAACGCGGCCTGCAGCGCGCGCGACACGAGCACTCCCGTGGCCATCAACGTAACATCACTGCCTTGGCGGAGCAGCACTGCCTTTCCAAGCTTGAACTCGTAGCCATCGCCATGAACGCGCGGCACGGGCATTCGGCTGATGCGCAGGTACATCGGCCCTTCGTGAAGCCTGGAGTAACGCATCGCCGCCGCGGTCTCAAGAGGGTCGGCAGGGACCACAACCGCCAGATCGGGTAGCACGCGGGTCCACGCCAGATCTTCAATGGAATGATGTGTGGAACCCAACTGGCCGTAAGCCATGCCCGGCGACATGCCGCAGAGCTTCACATTGGACTTCGAGTAGGCCAAGTCTACCTTGACCTGCTCCATCGCGCGCGCCGTGAGGAAACACGCCGCGGCACAGACGTAGGGAATCATTCCGCCATTGGCCAGGCCCGCGCCTACGCCCACCATGTTCTGTTCGGCGATGCCGACGTTGACAAAGCGGTCAGGGAACTTGGCGCGAAAGCCTTTGAGCTTGGCCGAAGAAACCGAGTCGTTGGCAACAGCGCAAACACGAGGATCATCCGCCGCCATCTCCTCGAGGACGCGGATGTAGGCATCGCGGCAATCGAACAGTTGCTGAGATGTGCAGCCCGCCCCGGACTGAAGCACTTCTGTCGCGCTCACCAGCCCACCTCCACGCCCAGTTCGACGGCAGCCGCGGCCAGTTGCTCATCATCCGGCACACCATGATGCCAGGCCGGCTGATTCTCAGCAAGCGAGAAGCCCTTCCCTTTTACAGTATTGGCAATGATGCACGATGGTTTGCCTGGCTGAATGGGAAGATGCGAGAATCTGTCGAGCAGTCCGGCGGAATCATGGCCGTCTACCTCGTCAACCGCAAAGCCGAACGCCGACCAGCGCGCGGCTAGGGGCTCCATGCGGATGGTGTTCTCCGTGAAATCGCCCTGCTGAATCCGATTGCGATCAACAATGACGGTGAGATTATCAAGGCCATAGTGCTGCGCGGTCATCGCCGCTTCCCAGTTGGAGCCTTCCTGCAATTCGCCGTCGCCAGTCAGGACAAAGACGCGCCAGCTCTCCTTGCGCATGCGGGCGGCAAGTGCTGCTCCGACCGCG
Organism: Acidobacteriota bacterium; assembly: GCA_021828835.1. GTDB lineage: Bacteria > Acidobacteriota > Terriglobia > Terriglobales > Acidobacteriaceae > Telmatobacter. Next base: position 10,904 of record JAJZCY010000063.1, read on the forward strand.
ATGGGAAGCCCGTGCCCGAGCGGACCGGTATTCGCTTCCACACCGGGCAGCTTATTGCGGTCGGGATGCCCATTGAGCATGGAGAGCGGCTCCATGTGAGTTTTGAGCTGCGCCGGGGGAAAGAATCCGCGCGCGGCCAGGGCAGAGTAGAACGCCCCCGAACAGTGGCCCTTGGAGAGAACGAACCGGTCGCGCTGCGGCCAGTTTGGCTGGCTGGGATCGACGCGCAGCACGCCCCCAAAGTAGAGGACAGCGAGAATGTCTGCGGAGGACAGATCGCCCCCGGTGTGACCCAACTGGGCATTGTGGGTCATGGTCATGGCGCTCAGCCTGATCCAGTTCGCTTCTTGTTTGAGTTTGCCCGGAGAATCCTGGTCCATGCCCACGCCATTCAGACTTTTCGTCATCTTTTAGCGAAATCATACGCGGCACCTCAGAGGGCGTCAACATTGTCGTGCGATATTGCATAATTATGCACTAAGTTTTTGACAGGGGGATTTGAACGCCTCTATGCTTGCCTCAAGCACTCCAATCCGCAGACCGCTTCAGGTGCACAACGGACAGTGCGGCTCTGCGGGCAAGTAATCTGCGTTGCGCCGTGAGTGGACGTGAGACTTCGCATCATCCGACAGTTTGACAGGAGAAGCGATAATGGGCCGCATGAATCGCCGTGAGATGCTGAAGCTGAGCTCGGTGGGCTCGCTTGGAGCTATCGCTTCCAATGATATAGGCGCGGCTCCCATACAGACGCCGCATAGCAGCCATCCGCCTGTACCGCAGTGGGAGGTATTTGAACTTACGCTCGGCGGCCCAGCCGCAGGCAATCCGTTTACAGAGGTCAGCCTGTCTGCGAATTTTTCCCAGGGATACCGCACCGTAAGAATCGACGGTTTCTACGATGGCTCCGGCCGCTACAAACTGCGTTTCATGCCCGACGCGCAGGGCGAATGGAAGTATGTGACGGAGAGTTCTGCGGCCGAGCTTGCCGGGAAGGCGGGAAGCTTCTCGTGCATTGCACCGCACCCGGGGGTGCATGGGCCGGTTCGCGTGCGCAACGGGCATCACTTCGGTTACGCCGACGGCACGCCGTTCTTCCCGTTTGGAACTACCTGCTACGCCTGGGTCCATCAGTCAGAGCGCTTGCAGGAGCAGACGCTCGAGACATTGCGGACGGCTCCGTTCAACAAGATCCGCATGTGCGTCTTCCCCAAGAGCTACGAATACAATCACAACGAGCCTCTCTACTATCCGTTTGAGCGTAGCGCAACCGGAGTGAATGATTTCACACGGCCGAACCCTGAATTCTTCGCGCACATCGAGCAGCGCATTGGCGACCTGCGGGCGATGGGCATCGAAGCCGATTTGATTCTGTTTCACCCCTACGACCGCTGGGGCTACGCGGAGATGCCGCCCGAGGCCGATGAGCGCTACCTTCGTTATGTGCTCGCCCGGATGTCAGCGTATCGGAACATCTGGTGGTCGATGGCAAATGAGTACGACCTGATGAAGGCCAAGACCACCGCCGACTTCGACAAATTTTTCCAGATCGTGCAGGAGTTCGATCCCGTCGGTCATCTTCGCTCAATTCACTACTCCCATTACATGTACGATTACGCGCGTCCCTGGGTAACCCACGCGAGCCTGCAAAACTCAATGTTCGATCATGCCCCGGAGTGGTTGACGGCCTGGCGTAAGCCGATCTGCTTCGACGAAGTTCAATACGAAGGCAATTTGAATCGACGCTGGGGCAATCTGTCAGGCCCAGAGATGGCGCGGCGCTTTTGGCTGGGAGTGATTCAAGGCTGCTACGTGACCCATGGCGAGACTTATCTGGACGCGGATTCAGGGTTCAACGAGACGGCTACGCCCGTTATTTGGTGGTCGCACGGCGGCACTCTCCATGGCACCAGCCCTGCGAGGATTGGCTTTCTGCGCAATCTGGTGGAGAAAACGGTGGCGGTGTCCGGTCCGCAGCGCGCAGGACTGGAGTCACAAGCCAATCCGTATTACCTGAATGCCGCGGCTCTTGATCAATCCGGGAAAAAGGCGGAAGAGATCCTCTATTATTTCGATTTACATCAGCCCATCTTTTATGAATTTCCGCTTCCGGCGGGGAGCTTTACGGCGGAGCTGATCGATCCCTGGAAGATGAAAGCGATGCCGCTGCAAGGAACCTTCAGCGGCACGGCTAAGGTCAAGCTTTCCGGAAAGCCGTTCCAGGCGATTCGCTTCAAGCGGAGTTCTTAGCAAACTGCTGACGAAAAACTGAGAGAGAGTAGATAAGCTATCCGCATGGGGTGCGCGCCTCGCCATCCCTGAATTACTGGCAAGTCCGCGTGCGCATCGCTGCGCGCATGCGATGTTCTGCATCTGAAGGCCAGTAGCCGCAGCCCAACTCCAGAAACACAGACGTATACGGAATTGTGAGCACCGTTTTGAGGACTAGCACTCGGAATGTACGCGCGCACTCGTCCAGCCGGCCGATGATCTCCTGATGCGGCAGTGTCCGTGCCTGCCTCCCATTGAGCAATTCGAAAATCTCCTGGCAGAGCCGTGTCACTCCGGGCGCATCTTTCTCCTCAACAAACTGCAATTCTCGATCTGTATAGATGGTTGCGTCGAGATGCGAACAGGACTCCACAAGCGCAATTGCCTTGCGAATTACCTGGAGTGGCTCGCCCTCCACCACAATGGTTTCGATACCAGCGACAGAGTGGTATGGATATGCTGCGTCGGCAATCACCACCCAGTTGCGATGTCCCAACAGCCGAAGCTGTGCGGAAAGCTTGCTTTCCCAAGCGTGGCGGACGGACTCGTGCTTCTGCTTGTTCATCACTTCCTCGCCTGCCGTCGGTGAGGCGGCTACAGCATGGATCTCGCAAGCCACCCAGTGAATCGATACCTAAGGGCGGCACCTCGCATACCGAAGCGGAACGGAGAGACGATGGCCTGGCGGTCAGCGCAAAGCGCTGCGTGCCGGCCGCGGCAAGGAACGCCGGTTGGCACCGTCTCACTCCGAATACAGCATCGCGTCTGGGGGTCAGCCGGGATTCATTCCCCGGGGCAAACGGCGACCTTGCCGCATCGTCCCGAGGCCATCAGCGCATAGGCCTCTTTAGCCTGCTCCAGCGGGAAACGATGGGTAATGATCGTCTCCGGATGCAATTGCCAACGTACCAGCCGCTCCACCAGCTCTTCCATGCGCCAGGTCGAGGTCACCCATGAGCCATAGATGGTCTTCTGATCGTGAATAATATCGGGCGAAGGATTGAAGGAGAGCGTTCCGCCTTCGCCAATCAGCGCAATCTTGCCCCACTTGCGGGTCGCGCGAATGGCCGTGGCGCGCGCCTCGGCGTTCGCGGAGCAGTCCACGGAACGCTCCACGCCGTGGCCGCCGGTCAGTTCGCGCACCTGGGCAACGTTGTCGGGGCCAGACGTCAGAACATCGTCGCAAAGGCCCAGCTTCATCGCCAGATCCATGCGCTCCCTGGCAATGTCGATGCCGATGATCCGCTGCGCTCCGAGCTTGCGGCACAGCGCGCCCGCCGCCAGACCCACCGGTCCGAGCCCGGTGATCAGCACAGCGTCATTGCCGCTGATGCCGATCTTCTCCAATCCCTCATACACGGTGCCAAATCCGCATGCGACTTGCGCGCCATCTGCATAGGTGAGCGGCTCGGGCAGCGCGATCAGGTCCTTTTCCTCGGCGAGCATAAACTGCGCCATACCGCCATCGCGCTGCCATCCGTACGCGCGCCGGTATTCCGTACTGGTGCACGAGATCATGAAACCGCGCCGGCAGTCGTTGCATACGCCGCAGCCGGAGATGTGGTAGACAAGGACTCGGTCGCCGGCCTTGAATCTGCGGCAGCCAGGTCCCGCTTCCACAACCAGGCCGGCCGGCTCATGGCCGGCGATTACGCCCTGATAGCCTTCCGGTCCTTTGCCCAGGTGCTCGTGATAGATGCACCGAATATCGGAGCCGCAGATGGTGGATGCCTTCACTTCAATCAGCACTTCGCCGTGCCCCGGAGAGGGCACCGGCACAGTTCTCGTTTCCACGGAGCTGTTCCCCGGCAAGTACGCCGCCAGCATTGTCTTACTCACAGTTTTCATCCTCGTTGTGCGGTGTCTTTGCGGCGTCGCTCATGGAGGTGTGATTTCTCCGTTCATATCCCACAGATCCTCCCATGACTGGTTTTCCTTCCAGAGGAAGACTTGCCCCTTGATGAGGCGGCAGTTGCGATCGATCTTTTCAATTGCCATCATCTCTTCAGCGGTTAACGGATCAGTGGTCACCCCGCGCAGGTTCGCCAGCATATGTTCGCGATTGGTGGAGAAAGGAATCGGAGATTGTCCGCGCTGCACCGCCCATTTCAGGCAAACTACCGCCGGATGCACACCGAGCCGCCTGGCAATCGAGCGGATCACCGGATCCTCGATCGGAGCCAGGTCCTCCGGAGTGCGATCCCGCTCCGGCCGCGCAGGTGAGCCAACCGGGCTATACCCCACCGCCTCGATGCCATTCGCCTGCAAGAAAGCAAAGAACTCCGGCTGCTGGAAGTAAGGGTGAAGCTCCATCTGGTTCACAACCGGCTTGATGCGCGCATCCCGCAGGAGCAGCTTCATCTTGGGGATGGTCATATTGGACGTGCCGATGTGCCGAACCAGGCCTCGGTCGACCAGTTCCTCCATCTTGCGCCACGTGCGCATGTAATTCTCATGGAGATAGGGGACGGCATCGAGATTGCGTGCGCTCACATCGCAGTGCGGCGGATGATGATTGGGAAAGGGCCAGTGCACAAGATAAAGATCCAGGTACTGGAGCCGGAGATCGGCCAGTGACTTTTCGCAAGACGCAATGACATCATCTTCGCCGTGCTTGTCGTTCCAAAGCTTCGACGTGACCCAGATCTCCTTGCGGTCAAGCCCCGCCTGGAAAAGCACATCGAATGAATTGCCAATCTGGTTCTCGTTCCCGTAGACGGACGCGCAGTCAAAATGGCGGTATCCGATCTCGGCTGCAACCTTCACCGCCGCCGCAACGGCATCGTGCGGGACATGATCGGAACCATACGTACCTAGCCCAACAGCCGGCATCAAAGCTCCACTCTGCAATCTCCTCTGCGGCACAAGCGCAGGGTCGATTGCATCTTCGGCGGCCTTCCAGGGGCCAGTTTGCGCAAGCATAAAAAGCTCTCCTTAATCGTTTACTGTACCGAGTGTGAGCCTAATCAAGCGGATTCAGCGTGTCAAGCTGCACGCGCCCGCGGCGCCGCTGGTCTGTGGGAGCGCGGGCGGCCGCCCTCTTCTATTTGCGATCCGGTGGCCAGCCGTTAGATCATCGTAGTGAGGCCCCTGCTCCAAGAGCCGCGCAGCGGAAAGGACGAGAAATCAATGGCGGTGCGCCTGAAAGATATTGCGGTAGACCTGGGTCTTTCCGTCGTCACTGTTTCCAAGGTACTGCGCAATCATCCAGATATCGGCGAGGCCACGCGCAAGCGTGTTCTGAAGCGGATGAAGGAGGTCAACTACCAGCCCAACCTGGCTGCCCGCTCCCTCATCACCGGCCAGACCTGGACTATCGGCATCGTCGTACCTGATCTTCTCCATCCCTTTTTCGCTCAGGTGGTCAAGGAAATTTCGGTCGAGGTGCGCGAAAAGGGCTACAGTCTCTTCATCTCCTCATCTGATGAAGATCCTGCCCTCGAGCAACAGGAGATTGCACAATTCCTGGCGCGACGCGTCGACGTACTCATGATTGCCTCTGCGCAAAAGAGCCTCGAGACTTTCCGCCGCATTGAGGAGGAGAAGGTCCCCTACATCCTCTTCGATCGTCGCCTTCAAAAGCTGGATGCCAACTTCGTCGGGGTCGATGATTGTGCGGTGGGCGTTCTCGCCACAAAGCACCTCATCGATCAGGGTTGCCGCCGCATCGCGCATATGCGTGGTCCTGAGATCAGCACCGCCATCGGCCGCCTGCAAGGCTACAAGCGCGCTCTTGCGGAGGGCGGGCTGCCGTTTCGCGGCGCCGATGTCATCTCGATCGGGACATCAGGGGATCATCGAGGAGAACCCGGCGGCTACGAAGCTGCCCGTAAGCTACTCGCCAGGAAGACGCGCCCGGACGGAATCTTCTGTTTCAATGACCCCGTCGCGCTCGGCGCCATGCGTGCCATCCTGGAGGCCGGCCTGCGCATCCCCCAGGATATCGCCATTGTCGGCTGCGGAAATCTGTCCTATTCTGATTTTCTTCGCGTTCCTCTTTCCTCGGTTGAC
>JAJZCY010000330.1 GCA_021828835.1 Acidobacteriota bacterium
CTGCGAAGGCCGTCAAGTCGTCAAAGGCGATCAGCGCCGTGAAGCGGCGGCCGCGCTCCAGCAACTGCTCCGTCAGTTGGTAGCCCTGTTCATAGCTGGAGTTATCGCCCTGGATCTGGACCACCAGCGAGCGGTCGATCGCAATTCCCTTCTCGCGCGCGCACTCTCGAACTGCGTCCCATCGAGGGGCGCTGTCGCTCATGGCACGCGGCCCCTTGATCACAGCGATTTCCCGATGGCCCAGATGATAAAGATGCTCGACCGCAGCCTGCATTCCGGCGCGATTATCGACAACTACCGAAGCGAAACGGTCAGTGGAGGATTCGCTGCCGATCATCACGGCGGGGATCCTGAATGCCTCCAGGGCAATGGAGACTTCGCTGCCCAGATGCACGGGGTTGGCGATCGCGATCAGCCCTTCTACCCTCCGCTCCATCAGCATTTGCATGCACAACTGGAGCCTCTGCGGCTTGTTCTGCAGATCGGCCAAAACAGGCATGTAGCCTGCCTCGCCGAGTGAGTTTTCGACTCCGCGGATCATCAGCGAGCAGTAGGGGTCAGTGATGTCAAAAACCAGCACGCCAACACTGCGGGTACGCTTGCTGCGGAGCGAGCGGGCCTGAAGGTTGGGAGAGTATCCGAGCCGCTCCGCTGTTTCATGGACGAGCTTATGGGTGGTAGTAGGGATGCGGCGCCCCACGCCGTTGAGCACCATAGAAACGGTCGCAACCGACAAACCCGCGGCCTGCGCAACATCGCGAATCGTCACCGCGCGATTGCTACTCCGGCGCTGATTGTGAGAGGAAACAGTGGTCATAAGAGCTTACAGAACTGCCCGGCGCGCCCACTTCGGCCGATCACCGGTCTGCTGCTTGTTGTTCATCGTAGCAGCCTCTCATTTCCTCTGGCAGCCCTGCCCTGCGGTCCAGATGAATTCCGCTTGGCTGGAGCGGCGAATCTCGAGGAGCAGAAGTTTGACAGGGAGGAGCGCAGATGAGTACTTTTGCCTTGTTAAACCGTTTCACCTCCGGGGCGCATTCAGTTGCCGATTCAACCCACAAAAGTTCCGCTTAGAAGGAAGAAACATGACTCAGGAAGTTGCGAGCGACGCCCGGAAGCTGCTTCGGCCTCTGGCTGCCCCATTGAAATCCTTGTTGCAGGAACTGGTGCGGACCAATACCGTCGCGGTGCCTCCGGACGGCGATGAGACGCCTGCCCAACGCATTCTGCATCGCTTTTTACGCGAGTACAAGGTCAAGAGCGCCTTGTACGAGACGGAGTTCATCACACGGAGCGGAAGCCCGCTCGTACGAAAGAATCGAAACTATGCCGGCCGCAAAAACCTGAGTGCCCGCATCAGCGGCCGTGGCGCCGGGCGCAGCCTGGTCATCAACGGCCACATGGATACGGTTCCGCCTGGACGGCTGGCCTGGAGCCGCTCGCCGTGGTCGGGAGTAGCCCAACAAGGGCGAATTCATGGACTGGGCAGCTTCGACATGAAGGGCGGCCTGGTGGCCGGAGCGGCGGTTGTATGCGCGCTTTCCAGAGCCGGCATACGCCCAGGAGGAGATGTTCTCTTCGAGTCCGTTGTCGATGAGGAATGGGGTGGAGGAGGAGGAACGATTGCCGCGCGCATGCGCGACACCGCCGACGCCTGCGTCATCCCGGAAGGCACGCAACTGGAAGTCTACCGCGCTACTCGCGGCGGATTTGTCGTGGATCTTTCCGTGAAAGCCGGAGATAGCTCCGCTTATTTCTCTTCGGGCGAGGTGCTTAGTCCGGCGGTTCCGCTGGGGCGTCTGCTTGGCTGGGTCGACAAGCTCACCAAACGGCGTGCGAAGCTGCGGCCTCAGGGCGCCTATGCAGGATTTGCACTGCCGGCGCCCGTCCAGGTGCTCGCCGTGGAAGCCAATCGCCTCGATCCGCAGGTTCCCCTCAGCGTGCCCTCACGCGGCACCGTTCGGCTCTACATGCAGTTTCTCCCTCAGGAGGATGTGGACGCCGTGATTGAGGAGGTGCGCTTGGACCTGAGGCAGTTCTGCGCCTCCGATGCTTTCTTCTCCAAGCATCCTGTGGACTGGAAGCCGCTGATCGGAGGGCCTCTCTACGGGCACGAACTGGCCGCCGACCACCCGTGGACGCAATGCATGGAGCAGAGCGCAGGCAGTGTGCTCGGACGCAAGCCCGTGGTGACGGCCGCGCCGTATCCGTGCGACGCAGGCCTGATTCACCGCGACTACGGCATTCCGACGCTCCTCTTTGGCCCATGCGGCGCCGGCGCCCACAATCCCGATGAATATGTGGAGTGGGATTCTGTGCTGCGCACCGCTGAGGTGCTGCTGGCTTCGGCGCTGGCCTGGTGCAACTGCTGACGGGCTCTCCGATGCAGGACGTCAGAAGGTCACCTGCTCAGTGAAATGCCGTCTCAATCTCCTCCAGGGTCTTGCCTTTGGTCTCCGGCACGAATAGCGTCGCCACAAGAAAATAGAGCAGGGAGAACCCTGCGAACGCGAAAAAGATCATGGCGTAGCCGTGCTCGCCCGCGTTCGGCAGAAATTCTGCGGCAATGATTGTGGCTACCGCCTGGTTCAATACCAGAGCGATGCTCATTCCGTGTGAGCGGATCCGGGTCGGCATCAACTCCGATAAGACCAGCCAGACGCACACTCCCGGTCCCAGCCCGTAAAACACCACAAACACCAGGAGCGTTGCCGCAATCCAGAGTCCGGTCTTGCGGCTAGGCAGAGGGGTGATCAAGGCATGATCGATCTTGACTGGCGCCCTGCGCGCGGCCGTGAAATCCCCAAGCGGATTCCAAAGGAGGGCCGTCCATCGATCTGCCGGCATAC
>JAJZCY010000331.1 GCA_021828835.1 Acidobacteriota bacterium
CGATCTGAAGGTGATTCGACACACGACGGAGCTGACCGCCAGCAATCTGGATCGGCGCTATACTGGCGGCCAGGAATCCAGAGAGAAGAGGAGCCGTTGTGGAGACATCCGAGAAGCCGGGCTACCCGACAGACCAGCAGATTGACGAAGTGTTCGCCGCTTGGAAGTGTGACGGCAAACAAGGCATTCTCGAACTCCTGAAAAAGCGCAAAGAAGAACGCGACCAATCTTGCAAGAGGAGCACGGATGCTGCTCCCAAGCTACAGAAAGCAGAAAGATCGCCCGCTCCGAAATAGAACAGAAAGCTTGTCCGGTCCGGGACAATCGTAGGAAGTCGTGAGCCCATCAACCGAGCAGACCGGCGCAAGCAATACACTCTGCCGTCATCATCCTGCACATACGATTGCGCTCTGAAGCCTTTTCATAACGTCCTCCACTTGCTGGCTGGAGTTTCGTTCCTAGAGGGTCGCGCTTTTACGACGACAGGAGATGAGGCTTCCCCGGAGTTGAGTCCGATTCCGAGGCCTTCCCGGTTGCATACCCATACGGGGTATGGTACAAATACGCTTAGCGGTAATGGCCGGCAAGTGGCGATTACCACCCAACCATGATGAAAACGCAGATCGCACCAGAACCTCCACGATGCTTCCGCTCGCGCCTTGCGCCCGGATCGGAATGTCAGAGCGTTCTCCTGTGCTGCGATGGCTGGCGGGAAGTCGGAGATTAGCGCTCGCTGATCGACATCTTCTCTGCTTGCTCCTCGCGGTGCGCGACGTAGTTCCGAGTGAGTGAGCAGAATCAGCCGGAGATCACCGGCGGCTCTACCCGCCCCTCCTATGACCAAAGTCTGGCCTAGACGCGCCTCCCGGTTGCGGCGATTCCGCATGTTTCATGCCGATTCTCCTGCCGGGGCGGGGGTGTGTGCCGGAAGGAGGCTGTCATGAACCCATTTATTCATCCATTTTCTGCTGTGCCGCGCACGGCTTTGAAGTGCGTCTGGATGCGGACAGGGAATCCGGCACAGCCGCTTGCCTGTCACTGGGAAGAGAGCGGGCAGGGCCAGCCTGCCCGGGCATTTTCTCTCGCGGCCCGTCCCCAGAACCAGCGCATCTGTGCCTGATCGTTCCAGGAGTGACCGTGCCCGCGATCCATACTGAACTACGAGTTGTCGAAGCGCCCGAGAAGGCCGGCTTTGTGGTGCGCAAGCGCTGGCAGAGCAGCCTTCTCACCTTCCTCATGGTCTTCGGTCCCGGCCTCATCGTCATGGAGGCCGATAACGACGCCGGAGCTGTTTCTACCTACGTGCAGGCAGGTGGTCAGTACGGCCTGCACCTGCTCTGGATTCTGCTCCTGCTGCTGCCCATCACATACTTTGTGCAGGAGATGGTGGCGCGGCTCGGCATTGCCACCGGCAAGGGGCACGCCGCCATGATCTACGAGCGGTTCGGCAAATGGTGGGGACACTTCTCGCTTGCCGACCTGCTCATCGTCAACTTCCTTACCCTCATCACGGAATTCGCCGCCATCAGCCTGGCCCTGGGCACACTGGGCGTACCGCCCCTGATCTCGGTGCCGATTTCCGCCGTCGCCCTGATCCTGCTGGTCGTGAGCGGCAGCTATCTGCGCTGGGAGCGCACCGTGATTGTTCTATGCCTGCTCGATCTGGCATGGTTCGCGCTGGCTGCCTCCGCGCACCCGCACTGGAACGCGGTCGCGCACAACAGCTTGGTGCCCAATCTGCCGCCCGGCCGCGTGAACAGCGATCTGATCTTCCTGATCATTGCGATTGTAGGAACCACGATCGCGCCCTGGCAGCTGTTCTTCCAGCAAAGTTGCGTGGCGGAGAAGCGACTGCGCTTCTCCGATCTGAAATGGGCGCGGCTCGACACTCTGATCGGCGCCACGTTTACGGTTCTGGTGGCGGCGGCCATGATGTTGGTCGGCAACTACGGCCGCGAACACGGCATCGCCTTCGTCGATCCCGCGCAAATGGCCAAAGCCATGCTTCCGTTTGCAGGCAAATGGGTTCGCAATGGCGTGCTGTTGCTGATGGTGAACGCCGCGGTGTTGGGTACAACCGCCATTTCGCTGGCCAGCGCCTGGGCCTATGGCGAGGTGCGCGGCTGGCCGCATTCGCTGCACAAAAAGCTTTGGGAAGCGCCCGGCTTCTACGCCGTTTACATTGGCTGCGTGGCCGCGGCGGCGGGCATCGTGCTGATCCCGCACATGCCGCTGCAACTGGTCATCGTCAGCGTACAAGTCTTCGCCGGCCTGATCTTGCCGTCCGCGATTATCTTTCTGCAACTGCTGCTCAACGATCACGCCCTTCTGGGCGAACGCTGGGTGAACCGCCGCTGGAATAACTGGATCAACTGGTCGATCATCCTTGTTCTCTTCGCCCTGTCGCTGCTGCTGGCCGCACAGGTCATGCTCCCCAATCTCTTTACTTGAGGTGAAACATGGCAACCCTTCAGAACTCCTATCCGCCCGAGACATTCTGCGTCGTGCATCCACTTCACGACGCGCCCGAAGCGAAGTGCGCTAGCGAAGGGCTGGGGCCGATCGTGGCGACCTCCAGCGTGCGCGTCTCACTGATCGTTTTGCGCGGCTATCTGCTTATGATGAGCAGTACGCTCCTCTACCGTGTTCTGGAAATGGCTGGGATCGTTCATGCATTGCGATAAGCATCACGCCTTCAGCTTCCGGCGAAAAGGAACGGCAGGCGTCAGCAACGAGTCAGAAGTGGAGCGCTCCGCGACGAACTCCGAGCTCCACGACGCCCGCTTCGCGATGCGGCTTTCGCTGCTGGCGGGAGTTCTGATGCTCGCCGGCAAGATTACGGCG
>JAJZCY010000332.1 GCA_021828835.1 Acidobacteriota bacterium
TGCTGCGCCTGGACCGGCACCCGTTCCGGTGGAGCGCTGACGCGGGGAGAAGCCGCGTTTGGCGGATGAAGAGGTCAGGACGGGGTGGCAAGGCCGGCCGCGAGCGGAGCAGCCAGACCGCTGGCAAGGTCGGAGCGAACGCGCTGTTCTGGTAGGCGTGGACCTCGGGGCGCGCGTTGTAGCGAGCCGCACGGCGACACGCATGGCGGGTTTTTCCCTCGAGGAGCCTGCTGGTGATGCTGCTGCGCCTGAAGAGCGCCCGCTGCTCACGCGGCGCCCTCAAACTGCCGCCTTCACGCTCCCCGATCTCACCGCGGAAGAATCTCTAGCCGAATTTAAAGAGCTGGTGCGCAGCGCCGGCGGCGAAGTTGCCGCCGAGCTGTTGCAGCGACGCGCCCGGCCCGACCCCGCCACCCTCATCGGCTCCGGCAAGGTGGAGGAGATCGCCGGGGTGGCCGCTTCCGTCCAAGCCGACCTGGTGCTCTTCGACCACGACCTCTCGCCGACGCAGCTGCGCAATCTCGAAAACGCGCTTCCCTGCCGTGTGCTGGATCGCACCCAACTTATCCTCGACATCTTTGCACGCCACGCGCGCACGCGCGAAGGCCAGTTGCAGGTGGAGCTGGCACAGCTTGAGTACATGCTGCCGCGCTTGACCGGGCGGGGCAAGGCCATGTCGCAGCTGGGCGGCGGCATCGGCACCCGCGGCCCCGGCGAAACGCAGCTCGAAACCGACCGGCGGCGCATTCAGCGCCGCATCGACCAGCTCAAGCGCGACCTGGACGCCGTCCGGCGCGTGCGCCGACAGCAGCGGCAGCGCCGCGAGGCCGTGCCCGTGCCCACGGTGGCGCTGGTGGGCTACACCAACGCCGGCAAGAGCACCCTCTTCAACACCGTCACCGGCGCGCAGGTGCTGTCCTCGGCGCGCATGTTCGCCACCCTCGACCCCAAACTGCGCGCCCTTGAGCTGCCCAGCCGGCGCAAGGTCCTGCTGTCAGACACCGTGGGCTTCATCCGCAACCTGCCCCACACCCTGGTCACCAGCTTCCGCGCCACCCTCGAAGAAGTGGCCCAGGCCGAGGTGCTGCTCCACGTGCGCGACGCCGCCGCGGCCTACGGCGAAGAACAGAAGGCACAGGTAGAAAAGGTGCTCGGAGAACTGGAAGTCTTGGCCAAGCCCCGCATCGAGGTGATGAACAAGATCGATCTGCTCGATCCCGCGGAGCGGCAGCGGCTGGCAGAGCGGGCCGAGGCGCGTGGCGGCGAGGTCGCGGTTTCAGCCAAAACCGGCGAAGGCATGGAGCGCCTCCTGGAAGCGATCGATGCCGCTCTGTACTCCGACCCCGTGGTGGAGGCCGAGCTGCGCGTGCCCCAGCAGGAGGGCGCGGTGCTCGCCGCCATCCAGGCGGGCATGGTAATCCACGCGCGCGCCTACGAGGGCAACCTGGTGCGGCTGAAGGTGAGCGGGCCGGCCTCGCTGGTAGGACGGATGAGACGGTTTCGGGTGCGGACGAGCTGAGCTCTCCACCCAACAGAGAACGGGAGATTGCATGAATCGAGATCGAGACGCCGGACGCACCATCACCACCCTCTCCACCCGCGAGGTCTATCGCAACAACTGGCTGCTGCTGCGCGAGGACCAGATCCTGCGCTCCAACGGCCAGAAGGGCATCTACGGGGTCGTCGAGAAGCATCCGTGCGCGGTGATCATTCCCGTCGAAGACGGAAAGGTGTGGCTGGTGGAGCAGTTTCGCTACACCATCCAGGAACGCGCGCTGGAGCTGCCCCAGGGCGGATGGGAAGAAGAGATCGAGCATCCCGAAGAGCTGGCGCGCGGCGAGCTGCGCGAGGAGCTGGGCCTCGAGGCGCGCGAGATGACCATGCTGGGCATGCACTGGATCGCCTACGGCTTCACCCGCCAGAAGCAGTACGTCTTCCTCGCCGAAGGCCTCTCGCACACTGAGAAGGATCCCGATCCCGAGGAGCACGACCTGGTGGTCCACTCCATGCCCGTGGAGGAGTTCGAAGAACTGATGCTGGACGGGCGTATCCGCGACGGCTGCACGGTAGCCGCCTGGGGTATGTACCTGATGTGGAAAAGGCGCAAGGAACTGAACCGGGAGTGAACAGCAGGCTTCTGGGAGCGGCCCGCAAAAAACAATCGCCGCCGGTGCAGACCGCGGCGATTGTTTTTTTGCGAATGCGCAGGATTAGCCGCGCTGCTCGAGCGGAACGTAGGGGGACGGATAGACCGGCCCAATGTAGTCGGCGCGCGGCCGGATGAGGCGGTTGTCATCGAGCTGCTCGATCACGTGGGCCGCCCAGCCGGCGATGCGGCTCACCGCGAAGATCGGCGTGTACAGATCGATGTCGATGCCCAGCGGGGTGTATGTCGAGGCGGAGTAGAAGTCCACATTGGCGTTGAGCTTCTTCTCCTTGTTGATGTAGAGCTCGATGGCCCGCGACATCTGGAACCACTTGGGCTGGCCGGCATCGGTGCCGAGCTGCTCGCTCATCTGGCGCAGGTGGGTGGCGCGCGGATCTTCCGTCTTGTACACGCGGTGGCCGAAGCCGGAGACCTTCTGCTTGGCGGCGAGCATGCCCTTTACGTACTCAACGGGATCGGCTCCCTGCTTGTCGATGTTGAGCAGCATGCGCATCACCGCCTCATTGGCGCCGCCGTGCAGTGGGCCCTTCAGCGCGCCGATGGCCCCGGTAATGGCCGAATGAATATCGGAAAGCGTGGCTGCGATCACACGCGCGGCAAAGGTGGAGGCATTCAGCTCATGGTCGGCGTGCAGCACCAGTGCAATATCCAGGGTGCGGATCGCGGTTTC
>JAJZCY010000064.1 GCA_021828835.1 Acidobacteriota bacterium
CCGATCCCCGCCATCGGCGAGCGCCTTTTTGTTCCGCTCCTGGTTGGAACCGGAGAACTCTACACGTTGTAGGTGGTGGACGAGACGCGCCCGCCATGCCCGGTCCAGTTGGTGTGGAAGAACTGGCCGCGCGGCTGGTCGAGCCGCTCGTAGGTGTGCGCGCCGAAGAAGTCGCGCTGCGCCTGGAGCAGGTTGGCCGGCAGCCGGCTGGCGCGGTAGCCGTCGAAGAACGCCAGCGCCGTCGAGAACGCCGGCGTTGGCACGCCCAGCTTCACGGCATGCGTAACCGCCTTGCGCCAAGAAGCCTGGTACTTGTTCACGAGGCCCGAGAAGTAGCGATCCAGCAGCAGGTTGTCGAGCTGAGGATTCTTGCGGAACGCGTCTTTGATCTTGCTCAGGAACTGACTGCGGATGATACAGCCGCCCCGCCACATCAGCGCGATGCCGCCCATGTTCAGGTTCCAGCCGTACTCCTTGGCCGCCGCGCGCAGCAGCATGTAGCCCTGCGCATAGCTGATGATCTTCGAGCAGAACAGCGCCCGGCGCACGTCCTCAATGAACTTGGCCCGGTCGCCGACCTTGGGCGCCGACTTGGGCCCGCGCAGAATGCCGGACGCCTTCACGCGCTCGTCCTTGAGCGCCGAAAGGCAGCGCGCAAACACCGACTCGCCGATCAACGTCACCGGCTGGCCGGTGTCGAGGGAGCTGATCACCGTCCACTTTCCCGTCCCCTTCTGGCCGGCCGTGTCCAAAATCTTGTCCACCAGCGGCGCGCCGTCTTCGTCCTTCTTGGCAAAGATCTGGCTGGAGATTTCGATCAGGTAGCTATCGAGTTCGCCCTGGTTCCACTCGGTAAACACCGAGTGCAGCTCGTCGGCGCTAAGGCCGAGCCCGTGTTGCAGCAGATCGTAGGCCTCGCAGATCAGCTGCATGTCGCCGTACTCGATGCCGTTGTGGACCATCTTCACGAAGTGGCCCGCGCCGTCCTCGCCCACCCAGTCGCAGCAGGGCACATTGTTGTCTACCTTGGCGGCGATCGCCTGGAAGATCTCCTTCACATACGGCCAGGCAGCCGGATTGCCCCCCGGCATAATCGAGGGCCCGCGCCGCGCCCCCTCCTCGCCACCGGAGACGCCGGTGCCGATGAACAGGATGCCCTTGTCGGCCAGGTACTTTGTGCGGCGGTTGGAGTCGCTGAACAGCGAGTTGCCACCGTCGATGATAATGTCGCCGGCTTCCAGGTGCGGCAGCAGGTGCTCGATCATCTGGTCGACCGTGTCGCCCGCCTTCACCATCAGCATCACTCGCCGCGGGCGCTTGAGCAGAGCGGCGAACTCCTCGACCGAGTGGGCGCCAACCACGGCCGTGCCTTGGGCCTCGTTGGCAAGAAAATCATCGACTTTCGAGACAGTGCGGTTGAAGACCGCAATCTTGAAGCCGTGATCGTTCATGTTGAGGACCAGATTCTGGCCCATAACGGCAAGGCCGATCAGTCCGAGATCGCAGGACGCGTCAGGCATGGATTCTCTCCGTGGGGTAAAGATACACTCCCATTGTACCGAAGTGGTCAGACCTCTTGGGAAGGTATTTTCGCCAAAGCACAAGACCGCTCCGGCAGTCGCTTTCCAGCCGGAATCTCGCGATTTCCGCGCGCCCTTTTTCTGCCTGTAGAGTCTCACAAATGCGGAGCTCGGTGGAAGAAGAGCACCCGGGAAAGAGCCGCGGTATGCAGAACCTTCGGCATCCGTGCGGTCTTATCGCTCTTGTTGCCCTGCTGCTGGGTCTTGGCGGCCCGGTCAGAGCGCAATCCACTGAGATTCAAAGCCTGATCGCGGCCGGCCGGCTGGACGAGATGCGCTGGCCGAACTTCGCCCCCGACCGGCCTCTGCTGCAACAGCTTTATCAACCCGCGAGCTTTGCTCCCCTCTGGCTCAACGGACCGCAGCCCAAGCCAGTCGCCCTCTCCTTGATCGGCACCTTTCGGCGGGCCGCCGACGAGGGCCTCGATCCGGAAGACTACGACGCCTCCCGCTGGGCGACTCGCCTTGCAGCTTTGAAGCAGTCGTCCGCTGCTCAGGCGCGCTTCGACGTGGCCCTGAGCGTGAGCGCCATGCGCTACGCCTCTGCCCTGCACCGCGGCCGCATCAACCCGCAGTCCATTCACAGAACTGCCTTTGACGCGAAGCCATTCGACCCGGCGGCATTTCTGCGCGACCGGGTTCTCCCGTCGACCGATTTGCCCGCCGCGCTGGCCTCTCTCGAGCCGCCCTTCGCCGCCTATCGCCGCACCAGGCAGGCGCTGGTGCGCTACCTCGAACTGGCGCGGATCGATGACGGCCAAAAGCTGCCGCTCCCGCGCAAGACGGTCGAACCGGGCCAAACCTACGCCGGTGTGCCCCGCCTGATCCGCCTGTTGCGCCTGCTGGGCGACCTGCCCGCAGGAGCCACGGCTTCTCCGGATGCGCAGGTGTACAACGCAACCCTCTCCGAAGCGGTCAAGCGCTTCCAGCGGCGCCACGGTTTGGACCAGGACGGCCGCCTGGGCGCCGCCACGATCCGGCAGCTGAATGTCCCGCTCCAGCAACGCGTCCAGCAGCTCCAGCTCTCGTTGGAGCGCTGGCGCTGGCTGCCGGCCGGCATCTCCGGTCCTGCAATTTTCGTCAACATCCCTGACTTCCGGCTGCGCGCCGTCGACCGCTCCGGCATTGCGCTGGACATGCGCGTCGTGGTCGGCAGAGCGATGCGCACGCAGACCCCAGTCTTCTCCGCGAAGATGACACACGTTATCTTCCGGCCCTACTGGAACGTGCCGCACTCCATCCTGCGCAACGAGATTCTTCCTGCGACGCGGCGCGATCGCGGCTATCTCGCCAGCAAAGGCTTCGAGGTGACCACCTGGGACGGAGAGATCGTCAGCACTGGCCCCGCCTCCGACATAGTGCTGGAGCAACTCCAGCAGCGTAGGCTCACGGTCCGGCAGCGGCCTGGCACCGGCAACTCCCTGGGCGTGGTCAAGCTGATGTTCCCCAACGAGAACAATGTTTACCTGCATGACACGCCCGCGCGAAGCCTGTTCGCACGCGCGCGGCGCGACTTCAGTCACGGCTGCATCCGCGTGGAGAAACCGGCCGAGCTCACCGCCTGGGTTCTGCGCGGCAATCCCGGCTGGACGCTGGAGAAGGTGCAACAGACCATGCAGGGCGGCAACAACAACGTCACCGTCCATCTCGCCACTCCAGTGCCGGTGTTCATCGTCTACGGAACCGCGCTCGCCTATGAGAACGACGAAGTTCACTTCAGCGACGACATCTACGGATTCGACACCAGGCTGGCGGCGGCTCTAGCCCGCGCTGATCCCTACCAGTAGCTACCAGCGCCGCACGCGGCCCACATCCACGTGCACAAAGGCCGAATGCGGATAGTAGCCGACCCCGCCGCGATGCAGGGCCAGCGCGGCATCGCGCAGGCGCGCGGTGGAGACGCCCTCCACCCGTATGTCGATCGCCATCGCCTGCATGTGCAGGCTGTGAACGGCAACATGATGTCCGGTGCTGTGGAGAAGATGGTTGGTCCACGGCGTGCGATAGCCGCAGATCACGTCAATCTCGCCCTGGGGCCTGCCCAGCGAGACCAGGAGATCGTGCAGCAGATCGAAGACGCGCGGATCGTAGCTATGGATCTGGCCGGTGCGGCGGTCGCGGAGATAGCTGTTCAGGCGCGCCAGTGATTGCGGATCGTAGCTGTTGGCGCTTCGATACACAACATCGAGCCGCTTGCCGGTGTGCAGATCCAAGAAGCGCAGCTCATAAGGACTGGGTTGAGCCGCGTTGCTGCTCAAGTGAGCGGAAACACCACGTGCCGATCCGAAAACTGCGAACCAGGCCAGGGCAAGGGTGAGGCAGAGAATTCTGCGTGCAGGAGGCAAATTCGAGGACTCCGGGGAAGAGATGGAGTGCCAGCAGAAGGAATGAGCTTTTATTGTACCCGGGCAGGCTCTTGCTTTGCTGCACCCCTCAGACGGCTTTGACTTCCCTTTCCGCCCCGTTTATAACCGTCTATGTCACGAAAATTGCTTTCATGACGCCGTATCTGCGCCTTGCGCGCAGCCACACATCACTGTTATCGCCCAGGATGCTCGGGAAGGCGGTGAAATTCCGCCACTGCCCCGCAACTGTAAGCGCCCTGCCATCGCGCTGCTTTCGGCGTGTTTTTAGGCAGCGGTTCAGCCCTCGCTCGTTCGCTTCCGCAAACGGGCACCAGCCACTGAAGATGCGAGCTTCGGCTCCGCTTTGGGAAGGCGGTTGAACCAGGCGCAAGTCAGGAGACCGGTCCTCGGCGCCTTCAACCGCTTTCCGTTCCGAGGGGAACGAAGGAGCTTGGTATGCCCGTGTTCCGTCTTCCTGGCGCAAGAAGATTCTCTGCCGCCACGCGCGCCCTTGGCGCTCTCCTGCTCGCAGTCTCTGCCGCCCTTGCTTCGGCCGCCACCGTAAACGGCGTGGTCACCGACGCCTCCGGCGCCCTCATTCCCGGTGCCCGGGTCACCCTCATCAGCAAAGGCGCCGTTGTTGGCGAGGCCGTCACCCGTCCGGACGGCAGTTTCCAGGTCACCACCGGCTACGCCGGCCGTTTCTTCTTGGTCGTCTCCGCCCCCAGCTTCCGCCAGCTCCACACGCCCAATTTCTATGCCGGCCAGTTGGATGCGGTACAGCGCGACATTGTGCTCGAGCCGCAGTGGGTACGCCAGTCCATCGTGGTCACCGCCACCGGCACGCCCACGCCCCAGCCGCAGACCAGCTCCTCCACCACTGTGCTCTCGGCGCAGGATCTCGCCCGGCATATCTCGCTGGTCGACGCGCTGCGCCAGGTCCCGGGCGCATTTGTCGTGCAGGACGGCGAACGCGGCGCACAGAGCTCCGTCTTCCTCCGCGGCGGCGACTCGCGCGATACCATGGTGCTGCTCGACGGCGTCGACGCCACCGATCTCGGCGGAGGCTTCGACTTCGGCCCCTTCGCCAATACCGCACTGGAAAGCGCCGAAATCTATCGCGGTCCTGACTCCAACCTGTACGGCGGCAACGCCGACAGCGGCGTCATCAGTCTCACCACGCCGCACGGAACCACCAGCTTTCCCTCGCTGCAGCTGGCCGGCGAGACAGGCAACTTCAACACCTCGGGCGAGCGCATCAATCTCTCCGGCGCGCGCGGCAAGTACGATTACCTGGGTGCCTATAGCTGGTTCCAGACCGACAATTCCCTGCCCCGCGATCCGTTTCATCAATCCACCGCTGCCGCCAATCTGGGTTGGCAGCCCACCGGCTCAACCCAGATCCGCGCCATCGCCCACTACAACACCGATGCCTCCGGGGTTCCAAATGCCTGGGATTTCTACCACGTGGCCGACGACGTGACCCAGAAGGACCAGGACATCTATCTCAGCGGGTCGCTCGATAACCAGACCACCGCCGGCTTCCACAACCGGTTTCTGTACGGCCTCACCCGCAAACGCGAACAGGCCCACCACTGGAACCAGCAGGGCAGCGGAACCTTCGATGCCTACGGAGACAGTTACGGAGACGTGGTCACCATCACCGGGGCCAACGGCTACTCTGCCACCGGCCAGGCCCTGCTTGACTACGCAGGCACATATCCCAACACCTACCAGATCGTCTCCAACCGCGATCAGTACATGTACCAGGGCGACCTCACCTGGACCCAACATCTGACCGGGCTCATCGGCTTCCGCTATGAGCGAGAGCGCGGAGCCGACCCCGGCAGCTTCTATCCTTCTGTCGAGCGCGATAACTACGAGTACCTGGCCTCCGTGCACGGCGACTTCAAGAGCCGTTTCTACTACACCCTCTCCGGCGGCATCGAGCACTACTCACTCTTCGGCACCCACGCTTCGCCCCACGGCGGTTTCTCCTACTACATCCTTCGCCCCCGCAACGGCGCCTTTAGCGGCACCCGCATCCTCTTCAACTTCGCGCGCGGTGTCCGCGAGCCCTCGCTCACGGACCAGTTCTACTCGCTCTACAGCTTCCTCCAGCAGAATGGCGGTCAAAGCACCATCGACCAACTCCACATTGCGCCGCTCGACACCCCGGAGAACCGCGCCTACGAAGGCGGCGTGGAGCAGAACTTTCTTTCGGAGCACATTGTCTTCCGCACCACCTTCTTTCACAACGAGTTCGGCCGCCAGATCGAGTATGTCGGGCTCAATCTCATTCCCGAACTTCTGCCCAACCTCTCCCCCGCCCAGCAGAACCAGCTCGAGCAGTTCCTGCAAGCCAACGGCGCCTACGAGCTGAGCATCAACAGCGAAGCCTATCGCTCGCTCGGAGTTGAAACCAGCGTTGAATCCGGCATCGGACGCAGCCTCTTCCTGCGCGGCGGCTACACCTATCTCGACTCCGTCGTACAGCGCTCCTTTACCAACTCGGACGCGGCCTTGCTCGGCCCTATTCCGACATTCAACGGCATCCCGGTCGGCGCCTACTCGCCGCTCCAGGGCGCGCGCCCCTTCCGCCGCCCTCCGCACACCGGCTTCTTCTCCGCCACCTGGGCCGGCAGTCGCATCAACGGCCTGTTCACCGCCGCGTTCGCCAGCCGCTCCGACGATTCCACCTTCCTTGAAAATGCCGCCTACGGCCCGAACCCGAACGCGTTGCTGCTGCCCAACCGCAACCTCGATTTCGGTTATGCACAGCTCGGTATCGGCGGCAGCTTCCGCCTGCTCAGCTTCCTCACCCTCACCGCGCAGGCCAACAACCTGACCTCGGACCAGCACATCGCCCCCATCGGCTACCCCAGCCTGCCCTTCAACTTCCTTACCGGGCTGCGCGTCGACTGGGGCATGCGCCGCAAGCCGTAACGGCCGCGTACCCTTCGCGCCGCAGAAGAAACCAGGCGCCGGACCTTCTACCGCGGTTCGGCGCCTTGTCTTTCGGAGCCGAATCTCCGGCACCCCCTCCGGAAGAACTCCGCCATAATTTGTTCCCCACGATCCACAGAGAGCGCACCTTTGACGGTAATTTTGTGATCTAGCTCACACCTAGCCGTGCGTTTGCGCACATCTCGCCTTATCCCGCTCCGATAGGTTCCAAGGCAAGGAATATCTCAATCACAATGCGCGGTCCTGTGCCAGTCGGCAGGACTGCGTCGTTTTGTTGCATGGTTCGCCTTGCCGGCGGTGGTCTACCGCTCCAAGGCGGCTGCTCAAGAACGTACGTCTGTTCGCATTTGGGAGTGCCAAAATGAACCTCGTCCGCCTGCGGCTCGGCATCTTCTGCCTGGCCCTTCTCACGCTGCTCGCATTTTCCATTGCACCGGCTGTTGTTGCCCAGTCCACCACCCAGGGCGCCATCTCCGGCACCGTGATGGATCCGACCGGAGCCGCCATTGCCGGCGCCACCATTACCATCACCAATCCCTCCACGGGTTTCTCGCAGAACCTGGTGAGCAATGAAAGCGGTTCCTTCACTGCCCCGCTGCTCGAGCCGGGCACCTACTCCGTGCTCGTCTCCGCGCCCAGCTTCGCCACGTATCACGCCGACAATGTGGTCGTCATCGTAGGACAGACCACAAGCCTTCTGTCGCATCTGGCCCTGGCTTCTTCCACGGCGCAGGTGGTGGTCAGCGAACAAACGCCAGCCATCAATCTTCAGTCGCCCGACTTTGGCGGCACGCTGGATATGGCCGCGCTGCAATCGATCCCCGTCAACAACCGGCGCTGGTCCAGTCTGGCCATGGAGACTCCGGGCGTGGTCTCGGACGCCAACGGCTACGGACTCGTCAGCATTCGCGGCATCAGTCCGCTGATGAACAACGTCGAGATTGACGGCGCCGACGACAACCAGGCGTTCTTCTCCGAGGAGCGCGGCCGCACCCGCGAAGCCTATTCCACCTCGGGCGCCGCAGTCCGCGAATTCGCCGTCAACACCGGCGTGTACTCCGCCCAATATGGCCGCGCCGCAGGCGGTGTAATCACTTCCGTCACCAAAAGCGGGACCAACCACATTCACGGACAGGCCTACTTCTGGGATCGTCAGAGCAACTGGGCGGCCTTCAACAACTATTCGAAGATCACCAGCTTTGTGAACGGCGCCAACGTCAGCCAATCGGTGAAGCCCGAGGACCTGCGCAAGATCTACGGATTTACCGCCGGCGGTCCGCTCATCAAGGACAAGCTCTTCTGGATTTACACCTTCGATCAGCACACCCACGTCTTCCCCGTGATCGGCGTCCCCTACGATCCGGCGAAGTTCTACACCCTGCCAACCGCTGTCCTCTCCGGAGGCGAAAGCTGCAACGCTACAAACGGACGGCTCAGCGGCACCGCTGCCTCCGTCAATGACGCCATGGCCTGCGCGCTGGCGGCACGCCAGAAGATCACCTACACCCAGGCGGCGTACGACTGGGCAGCCCTCACCGAGGGCAGCGGCAACGTGGACCTGGCCAACTATCCGGGCGCCAGCGCCATCAGCGACCTCGGCCTGAACTCCGACATCGGGCAAGTGCCGCGCTTCGGCTACCAGGAAATCAACATGCCGAAGCTCGATTGGCAGATCAATCCCACCAATCACTGGAGCGTGCTCTTCAACCGCCTGCGCTGGGACTCGCCCGGCGGCGTGCAGACGACCACTCCGGACCACTATGCCCAGGATGCCCAGGGCAACGACTTCGTCAAGCTGGACTACGGCGTTACCGAACTCACCAGCATGATCACCTCCAACATCAGCAATCAACTGCTCTACCAGTACAGCCGCGAATTGGATGACGAGGGCCAGCAGGCATTCACCAATTACACCAAAACCGACATCACGGGTCCGGGCGGCAACGTTCCCCAACTCGAGGCCGGCTACTATTACGGCTTTGACGCGGGCTCCATGTACTACGAGCATCGCCCCGCGTTTCCCGACGAGCGCAAATGGCAGGTCGGCGACATCGTGTATTGGAACAAGGGCAATCACAGCCTGAACTTCGGCGTGGACATCGTTCACAACTACGACCTGATGAACAGCCTCTACAAGAACAATGGAGACTTCAGCTATAACTATGTCGGCAACTACTTCAACGATCTGCTCAACTTCAAGAACGGGCAGAATCCAGCCGGCGGCTACGGCTGCGACAAGTACGGTTCGGAAAATGCTTTCTACAAGAGCGGATATCAGGGGGTAACCGGCTCCTATCCCTGCTATTACGACTTCGTGCAAGGATTCGGAACTCCGAACTTCGCCATTGCGACGCTGGACACCGGCCTGTTCGTTCAGGACAACTGGAAGGTGAGTCCGCGCCTGACGCTGGAACTGGGTCTGCGTTGGGACAAGGAATACCTGCCCAGCCCCTCGTCTAATCTCACCTCCGCCACTGGCAGCTTTGTTCCCTATCCGGGCCTGACCAACCACCCCAGCGACAACCGGGCCTTCGGTCCGCGCGTTGGCTTCGCCTACAACATCTATGGTTCCGGCGAAACGGTGCTGCGCGGGGGCTGGGGCATGTACTATGGCCGCATCACCAACGGCACCCTGGAGAACACACTGCTCGGCACCGGCAGCCCCAACGGACAGTACTCTGTGCCTTGGTACCCCAACACCGCCAACGCGCCGACCTATCCCAATGTCTTCGCCGCCGGCTCCTCTTCAGCCAAACCAGCTTCCTACTATCTGGCGCACGATCTCAAACTCCCTGAAGTCCAGGAGTACGACCTGGCGCTGCAGCAGGGCTTCGGCAGAGGAACCGTCTTCTCGCTGAGCTTCCTGGGAGCGCTCGGTCGCGAACTGCCCAACTTCCTGGACATGAACCTCAATCCCCAGACCACCGTCACGACATTTACCGTAGCGAGCGATGACAAGGGGATGGGCCCGCTGGGCCCCAGCGGATCCACCATCCAGGTTCCGGTCTTCACCGGCTACGGCAACACCAACCTCTTCGGTTCCGCCGCCAACAGCTATCAGGCCATCACCGAAGTCGTGAGCAACATCAACTCCAACTACAACGCGCTGGTGGCAGAGATTCTGAATCGCTCGTTCCGCAACCTCCAGTTCGACGCCAACTACACCTGGGCTCATGCTCTGGATTACTCGCAGAATGCTCTCTCTCAGGGCGGGACCAATAGCTGGTACGACCCTTACGGGAATGCGCGCGTCAACTACGGCAACTCCGCCTACAATGTGCCCAACCGTTTCGTGGGCTATGTGCTCTATAACTTCCCGGGCATTCACGCGGCCAATCCGCTCAAATGGGTGATCAACGGCTGGAGCCTCAACGACACCTTCCAGATGCAGAATGGCCTTCCGTTTACTGCAGGGGTTAGCGGCAAGCCCAACGGCGGCATCGGCGCCGATCTGAATGGCGGCGCCGGCAGCGCCCTCATTCCCATGGTCGGCTACAACACCTATCGATACCCGCGCCACGTCGTGGATGATGCCCGCGTGCAAAAGTCCTTCGGCTTCGAGCGCGGCCGCAGCCTCGAATTGAGCGTCAACGCCTACAACGTCGCCAACCACCAAAACGTCACCAGCTTTGTGGCCAGCTACCTGTACAGCTTGTCGGGGACCACGCTCACCTACACGGGCAAAGACGGACTCAACACCTTCATGGTGCCCAACAACTCCAACAACAGCGGCTTCCTGTACACGCCGCGTCAAATTGAAATCATCGGCCGCGTGAACTTCTAACCGGAACGCAAAGCCTCCACCCATCGCGCCACGCAACCGCGCGATGAGTGGAGGCTCTTTTTTTGCGAAACAGTGCAACAGGAAACGGCGTGCCCTGTCGGGGACCTTTGTGGCTGCCAGCGGCTACTGTGGCGTCCTATACCGAATTTCTTCCCCATCCAGCCGGTACTCGGCAGAGCAAAGGTCGCCGCCGCAGATCATCGTTTCACTACCGTACAACTGGCGCCGCGTGATCAGCCCCAGTGTGCCGCAGCGCGGACAGGACATCACCGCCACGTACGGGTTTTGATCCTGCCCCAGCTTGGTCTGGTTCTCCAGCACAAAGATCGTGCCCGGATCCATCCGTTCGGGAATCCACTCGTCCAGAAACTGTAGATCGGCGCTCATCCTGCCCTCCATCGCTCTTCAGGTCGGCAGAGCCCCTACCGCCGGCTCCGCTTTGGAACTACAGCAGGCTGCGTACGGCATCCCGAAGGTAGATGCCTCCGGATGCACCCAGTGTTGCTGCGGGTGTTTCCCAAGTCAACGGGAATCGCCCTGGGGGAGTATCGAAGAGGATAACTCGAACTCGCCTGAAAAGCCCAGCCGTTTCGAACCTCACCCGGATAAACCCGGTTCCAATATCCATGTTGCGTCGTCCTCTACGGCTTACCAATGACATGCGTCACTCGAAATGCTGATCGAAAAGCTGACAATCGGTGGGCGTCCAATGGAACTATAGCTACTCTAACGTGCTGCCCTGGTCTCCGTGTTCTGTGTCCGCGCATAGGCATCGATCGCCCGGTAGGTCTCTTCGTTGCGCAGAATCGCTTGCACATAGCCTCGCGTCTCACTGAACGGAATCGACTCCACGAACTCGTCGATTCCGGAGTACGGCCCGGCGGTCTGCCAGTCGGCGACCCGGTAGTCGCCGGCATTGTAGGCGGCCAGCGCATATGCCGGCACGCCGCCAAAGCGATCCAGCATCTGGCGCAGGTAGCGCGTCCCCAGCCGGATGTTGGTCTCGGGATCGAGCAGTTGGAAGGTCCTGAAATTTCTCATCCCCTCCTGCCGCGCCATCTCCCTGCCCACCCGCGGCAGCAACTGCATCAGCCCGTAGGCGTTGGCATACGAGATAGCGTTGGGGTTGAACTCCGACTCCTGCCGGATCAGCGATGCCACCAGATAGGGGTCGAGGCCGTTCTTGGCCGCCTCGGCACGGATGGTTCCCCACCACGGCTCCGGGAACAGAATCCGCCAGTAAGGCAGCGGGATGGCCGAGATCGGCGCCGTCGCCGCGTACGGAAGCGCCCGTTTCATCGCCCGCAATGCGCGGAAGGTTTCGTCATAGGAGGCATAGATCTGTGCCTCCGCCAAGGCGCTCCATGAATCCGAATCCGGATCGGCCTGGATCTCCGGCGCCACGTACTCGTTCAGCCCCGCATTGGCCAGCAGCTTGGCCTTCGCCAGATGCGGACTGTCTGCCGGAAACGTATCCACCAACTTCGGGCGTGGCAGCGGCTGAAAACCATTCAGCTTTGCATCCTCCACCGGCGCCACTTTCCCCAGCGCCGTCAGCCGCTGGCGCGAAAGCATCGCGTAAAAGTACTCCGGATAGGCGCGGATGATGGCCCTGTAATTCGCTGCCGCCAGTTGCGGGTAATGATCTCTCGTCTCGTACAGGCGCCCGCGCCAGTAGAGCGCGCTCACTGTTTCCGAAGCTGCCGGGTAAAGCTGAATCTGCTCGTCGAATAGCTTGGAGGCCGCCGCGTACTGGCCTTCCCGGTAGCTCAGCCACCCCGCGCGCCAGTGCGCCGAGGGCGCATAGCGGGAACTCGGAAAGTGGGTGGCCAGATAGCTGTAATACGTCACCGCGTTCGCGTAGTCGCGCTTCAGCAGGTACATGTTGCCGCTGGAATAGAGCGCCTCGACGAGCCATGGACTGTGCGGGAACCGCGTCTCCATCTGCGAGACGATCTGCTGCTGTCTGGGCTCGTCATCCTGGTTGCGCGCCAGCTCCATCAGCAGGTACAGCCGCCGGGCTCCGTTTTCATCGTTGGTGTCCGGCAGCGCCTCTGCGCGCGCCGCCGACAGGCGATGCAGCTTCAGGTCGCAGGACGCCTCGGCCACCTCGAGCCCATCGCGGTCGGAGCTGCTTATCCCCCCGTGGCTCAGCAAGGCCTGGTATTGTTCAGCCGCGTCGCGGTAGCGACCCGCGCGGTAATAGGCATCACCCAGCACGCGCAGATCCGCTGTGCTCAGGGCGGCCGCGGCGCCCATCTGCGTCAGCCGGGCCCGCGCTACCAACGCCTCCCCCGAGAGCGGGTGTTGCAGCAGCACGCTCTTGAACTGGCTGGTCGACGCCTGCTGCTGGCCCAGCGCGTACTCCACCTGCCCCACGGCGAGTTGATAGTCCACACGGTCCGCGGCATCGGTATCTTTGGCCGCCTGCAGCACGGCTTGCGCGCCTGCCGGGTTGTTCAACGCCAGCAAAGTATTGGCCTCGAGTGCCGGCACCTGGTCGTCGAAGATGCTCTCCGGATAGCGCTTCACAAAGCCGTGCAGCAGCGCCTCGGCCGCCGCGTTGTCATTGGCGTTGTGGGCCGCTTCGGCGGCCAGAAAATCTGCCACATCGGCCAGCGTGTCGCTGTCTTCCTTGGCGCGTTTGAAGTTGCTGATTGCCTCGCTGTAGCGATGATCGAGCAGGTAAGCGTGCCCGAGCGCCAGATAGGCCGCGGCCGCCGCGTCCCCGGTGTGGTGCTGCGCGTAGGCGGTTACTCCGGCATAGGCAGCAGCCGTGCGCATGGTTGCCAACTGCTGGGCCATGGGCCGGAGCTGGCTGGATGCGATAAACGCGCGCCGCATGCGGGCCGCTCGCGCCCGCCGCGCCGCCAGGCTGGGCCGCGGCCGGCGGTGCCGCCGATGGGTGTGGCGAACCGTCCGCTTTTTCTTTTTGCTCGAACTCTTCGTCTTGGCAGCGGAGGCATGAGAGCTCGTATGCGAGTTGGATCGCTGCGCCTGCGCAGACGATCCGCTCCAAAGCAGCAGAGACAGCAAAGCCAGGCCCACTATGGCCCGGCGAATGAAAAGAAAGGGGGACTGCAACGGCATACCTCCACTGTATTCCTTTTTTCGCCCGACCCTTGTGATCAGGCAGGAACCCCGTCTCCCCTAAGGACGCGCCTGGCAGCAGTTTGGCTCGCTTTCCGCACAGACCAGCAGGTAACGCTCCGAATACCTGCGCATTCCCCTGCCTTGGGTTTGGTCCGCAGCCGCTCCCTCCGGTACACTCTTCTCTTGCGGGGAGCCTCCCGAGCTGTTCCGGGATCGACCATTTTCCGCAACCAAGCATGGTGGCCACCATCCAATCCGTAGCGGGCGATGAGGGGCAACACCCCGACATAGCCCTGGTGGAACGCGTCAAAGCGGGAGACATCTCCGCCTACGACGAGTTGGTACGCAAGTACGAACGGCAGGTCTTCCGGATTGCGCAGCATATTACGCAAAACCGCGAAGATGCCGAAGACGTGATGCAGGACGCGTTTCTCAAGGCCTATGAGAAGCTCGACCAGTTTCAGGGAAACTCGAAGTTTTACACATGGTTGGTCCGAATTGCAGTCAACGAGAGCCTGATGCGGCTGCGCAAGCGCCGCACCGGCAAACTGGTCTCGATGGACGAGGATATCGAGACGGAAGAGGGACGCGTGCCCCGCGACTTCGCGGACTGGGCGCCCGACCCGGAGCAGAACTACGACAACTCCGAGCTCTCGGAGATTCTGCGCAAAACCATCCAGGGATTACCCCGCGGCTTTCGCGTAGTCTTCGCCCTGCGGGATATCGAGGGTCTGTCGACCGAGGAGACAGCCGAAGCCCTCAATCTCAGCGTCCCGGCCGTCAAGTCGCGCCTGCTGCGCGCCCGTCTGCAGCTCCGCGAGCGGCTCAGCCGTCACTTCCGCCCCGGCGCCAAGCCGGCTCCACCCCCCAGACAGGCCGGTTCTCCGGCAGGAAAGCGAGTGTAAACGCATGACCTGCACGGAATTCCTGGCCATCCTCGACGAGGTCATCGATCAGTCGATCGCTGCGGAAACGCGCGCCGAGATCGAGCTGCACATCAAGAAGTGCGGCCATTGCGAGGTGGTCTTCAACACCACCCGCAAAACCATCGAGATCTACCGGGCCCACGAACTCTACGAGCTTCCCACCGACCTCCGTGACCGCCTGCACAACGCCATCATGGAAAAATGTAAAAAGAGTAAAGGCCCCTGTAGCTGATCCACCGTCCATCCCGCTTTGCATAACTTGCACAATCCAAGGTGCATACACAAGAGACGAGGCGTGCGCACCGCTCCTTCCGGCGGCCTTGTTTTTGCCCCTCCCAGGGTATTTCCCTGCTATCCCGAAATTCTGAGAATTGCTATACTTACGGTGTGACCAATACCGCCCTGGAACACGACGCCAACGGTGTTTCGACCGGGACTTCCCCCGCCACAAAGAGTGTTCTCCTGCTCAAGCCGCGCGGCTTCTGCGCCGGTGTGGTGCGTGCCATCGACATCGTCCGTATTGCGCTCGAAACCTTCGGCGCGCCCATCTACGTGCGCCGTGAGATCGTGCACAACCGCTATGTCGTGAACGAACTCGCCGAGAAGGGCGCCATCTTCGTTCACGAGATCGAAGAGGTGCCTGAGGGCGCGCGCGTCATCTACTCCGCACACGGCGTTTCGCCCGCGGTCCGCGAGCTGAGCAAGGCGCGCAAGCTGAAGGTGATCGATGCTACCTGCCCCCTGGTCACCAAGGTGCACATCGAAGCGGTGAAGTTCGCCAAGCAGGGCTACTCGCTGGTGCTCATCGGGCATCGCGACCACGATGAAATCGAAGGCACGCTGGGCGAAGCCCCCGATGTGACACAGGTGGTTTCGAGCGCCGCGGAGGTGGATAGCCTCCAGGTGCCCGACCCCGACCGCGTCGCCTACCTGACCCAAACCACGCTTTCGCTGGACGAAGCGCGCGACATTATCCATGCGCTCAAGGTCAAGTTTCCGAACATCGCCGGGCCGCACTCCCAGGACATCTGCTATGCGACGGAAAACCGCCAGGTAGCGGTGCGCAACGTGGCTCACAAGGCAGACCTGGTGCTGGTGGTCGGCTCGACCAACAGCTCGAATTCAAACCGCCTGGTCGAGGTCTCGCGCAATCTGGGCACCATCGGATACCTGATCGACAACTCCAGCGCCATCTCGCCCGAATGGCTCAAGAACGTGCAGAACGTAGCTGTAACGGCCGGGGCCTCGGCTCCCGAGGTGCTGGTGGAAGACGTGGTGAACTACCTCCGCCAAAACGGCTTCTCGAACGTCGAAGAGATGGAAGTAATGCCCGAAAACGTGCGCTTCGGCCTGCCGCCGGAGATCGTACAGGCCATCGGGAGCGCTGACGGACCGATCGCTGTTTCGGCTAACTGATTTTCTACCCCGGGTCGTCCGCCGGGTGGCGGATGGCCCGGGGTATTGCGTATTCAGGCGCCACCGAAGAGGGGCAGCATAACCGGATTTTCGGAGGCTTCAGACGCATGAGTTCCGACCAGGAATCGACACACAAAACCGCACCCCGATTCGGCCGCATCGATGCCGATCTGGCCGATGTGGATGCGGCCATCTCCCGGTCCCGCGAATTCGTCCTCTCTCTCCAACACCCTGACGGCTACTGGTGCGGCGAGTTGGAAGCGGACTCCATGCTCGAGGCCGACTACATCTTCCTGCACAAGCTGCTCGACTCCGGCGATCCCGGCCGCTTGCAGCGCGCGCTCAACGAGATGATGCGCTTCCAGAACGAGGACGGAAGCTGGAGCATCTATCCCGGCGGACCGGGCAACATCTCCCTTTCGGTCAAGTGCTACTTCTCCGCCAAGCTGATGGGCATTCCCGCCAGCGAGCCGCGCCTGGTGAAGTGCAAGGAGTGGGTGCTGGCCAACGGCGGCGTGGTGGCCTGCAACACCTTCACCAAGATGTATCTCTGCGCCATGGGGCAGTACGACTACGACGCCGTGCCCGCCATTCCGCCGGAGATCGTTCTCTTCCCCAAC
>JAJZCY010000065.1 GCA_021828835.1 Acidobacteriota bacterium
CGATTACGATGCGGTCCAAAGCGGCATCTCAGTTTCGTATGCAATGCCGTTCCGGCGAGGGTTTGAGGGTACCTCCGGACCGCTCAAGCTCGCCTATCCGATCCGTTTCTCCGCAGGTGTCCAGGACATGGACTTCGTCAACTTCAACGGCCCCGGGCAACAACAGGTAAGACCCTATTTCGAAATCAGTATCTTCTGAGGCGGCGCAATGAAAATCTGTCTGGTAGCAGCCTTTCCTCCCAGCGGAAGGCAATTGAATGAATACGCGTTTCACCTGGCGCGGGAGCTGCGCAACTGCCCCGGCGTCCAACTGACCATCCTCGCCGACGAGCTCAGTGCCTGCGAATTCGCCACCGACGAACACGGCAATCCCATCCGCGCCGATCAGCAGCCCGAGTTGCCCGGCTTCAATGTCGTTCGCTGCTGGCAGTTCGGCAGCCTCTCCACTCCGGTACGGCTGCTCAAAGCCATCCGCAAGATCCAGCCCGATGTGGTCTGGTTCAATCTGGTCTTCTCCAGCTTCGCGACGCCCGAGAATCCGGTGGCCGCCTTTGCCGGCCTCTCGACGCCAGCGCTTATCCGCGCCGCCGGCTTCTACACCCATATCACCCTGCACCACATCATCGAGCACGTGGACTTTGCCGCAGCCGGCATCCGTCACGAACGCCTCTTCCGCTTCGGCACCGACCTCGTTACCCGCGCCCTGCTCGGCGCGAACTCCGTCTCCGTCCTGCTCCCCCACTATTACAGAACCCTTCGCTCCAAATACGGTGCGAAGAACGTTCTGCTCGGCACCCACGGCACCTTCTCCACCGCGCCCACGCCGCCCGATTTCTCCAAGCGCAACAACCCCGATCAGCGCATCCTCGCCATCGGCCACTGGGGCACCTACAAGCGCCTTGAAACTCTGATGAGGGCCTTCCCCATGGTGCTCGAGAAAGCACCCAACGCACGGCTCATCATCGCCGGCGCCAATCATCACACCAAGGCCGGCTACTGGGAATCGGTGCGCGCTGCCCAGCCGCCCCATCTGCCCATTGAGTTCCGCGGCTACGTGCCTGAAGAAGATATTCCCGAGCTGTATCGCTCCACCTCGGTCGTGGTCATGCCCTATGACTCGGCCACTGGTTCGAGTGGCCCAGCGCACCAGGCCTGCGAGTACGGTGTGCCCATTGTCTGCGCAGACATTCCCGACTTCCGCGAAATGGCCGCCGAGGAAGACATGGCGATTCTCTTCCACAAAGTCGGGGATGCCTCCGATCTCGCAAACCAGCTTTCCACCATCCTGTGCGATCACCAGCTCGAGCACGAGATGGCGGCGCACAACTTCACCGCCGGGGTCGAGATGACCCTCGGCAACGTAGTCGCCAAATACCTGCGCTGGTTCGAGCTCCAGCAGTGCAAGAAATCCATCGCCAAGGGACCTGCACTCACCGGCGACTTTGCCTTCGCCGGCAATGCCGGTCATCCCGGCGCGGACTCCGCCTGGCAATCCTCCGCCCCGTTGGTCTTTGAAGGCGATGCAATGGCAGGTGGGACGCAGTTAAACGCTGGCTCCCGCCTCGCCGTCGAAGCTCCCGAAGAAAAGGCCTGAACCGCAATCCTCCCTCCAGCCTTCGCTGTACAGCGACCGCGGCCCATCGCACTACGCCGCGGTCGTTGTTTTCCCTCTCAGACATCCGTGTTCACCCCGACCCCATCCAACCTACACATGCTGCGTTCCCTGTGTGCGCTCTTGTAAGCATTCCGCGCACATCGACGATCAGGGCCCTGGAAACCGGCATTCAGAGCTTCACACGCGGGCCCATTCTCTTTCGGCCATGCATTCGCTTCGCGAACGTGCGCCTGAGCAGGTGAAGGAGGCTCGTTTGTTCCCGCTGCGCTGTTCTGCTATCTCCCCAAGAATTTCACTTCTCTCGATCGCGTCCATTCTTATTCCTCTGTTGCTTGCGGGCTGTGGCGCCCCCAGTGTCCAGCAGTCACTGGGTGGCAATCCGATATCCGTCTCCATCGCCGCCAATCCTTCGTCCATTAACGCCGGCGGCTCCTCGGTGCTCACCGTGGCAGCAGACAACGCCGCCAGCGTTACTGTCACCGGCAGCGACGGAAGTTCCTACAAGCTTGCTGCCTCCGGCGGAACCCAGACCGTCAGCCCCAAAGCGACTACCACTTACACGGCCACTGCGGTCAGTAGCGCGGGCAAGACCGCAACCTCTTCTGCGACCGTCACGGTTCTCGGCGCTGCCAGCCCCACTGTAACCATCTCCGCCAGCCCCAGCTCGATTACCGCAGGCGCCTCCTCGATCCTTTCCGTGACGGCAACCCATGCCACTCAGGTGACTGTCACCGGTAGCGACGGCAGCAGTTACAACCTTTCGGCGAGCGGCGGAACGCTAGCGGTGACCCCCAGCGCAACCACTACTTACATGGCGATCGCTACCGCCAACGGCGTCAGCGTCAAATCCACTGCCACCGTAACCGTCACCGCCAATCCCACCCCCAGCGTCACCGTCACCGCCAATCCTCCGTCCATCGAGCAGGGGGCAACCTCGACCCTCACCGTTACCGCGAACAACGCCACGCAGGTGGTCATCAGCGGCTCGGATGGAACCACCTACACCATGCAGTCGCCCAGCGGCGGCACGCAGGCGGTGAGCCCCGCCCAAACCACCAAGTACACCGCCACGGCGACTGGGCCGGGCGGCTCGGCATCGGCAAGCGTAACCGTCACCGTCAGTTCCGTGCCTCCGCCTTCGGTCACCATCACTGCCAATCCCACAACCATCGATAGCGGCAACTCCTCGACGCTGACCGTCACCGCCAGCAATGCCACCCAGGTAACCATCACCGGCACGGATAAAAGCTCGTATACTCTTTCCGCCACCGGCGGAACGCAATCCGTGACGCCCACTGCCACCACCACCTACACCGCCACCGCCACCGGCGCCGGCGGATCCACCACCGCTGAAGTGACCGTAACGGTGACGCAGGCCTCCGGCATCCAGAAAATCGACCACGTGATCTTCATGCTTCAGGAGAATCACACCTTCGATAACTACTTCGGCATGCTCAACCCCTATCGCGAAGCGAACAAGTGGAACATCGGCGATGACGGCAACACCTACAACGTCGACGGGATTGACGACAAGCTCAGCACCATTACCAACACCGACGACGAAGGCACGTCCTACAAGCTGTTCAAACTCAAGAGCAGTTGTGTCGATGACATGAGCTCCGCCTGGTTGGAGAGCTATGGCGACGTCAACCGCTACGATTTCTCCACCACCCGCGGTATCAACATGGACGGCTTCGTACATACCGCTGAAGGCTTTGCC
The DNA here is from genome assembly GCA_021828835.1 of Acidobacteriota bacterium. Classification (GTDB taxonomy): domain Bacteria; phylum Acidobacteriota; class Terriglobia; order Terriglobales; family Acidobacteriaceae; genus Telmatobacter. The sequence continues at coordinate 3,336 of JAJZCY010000065.1, forward strand.
AAGAGCTGCTCCTCGGGCGGAGGCGGCACCTGCGCCGGAAGCTTTACCGATACGACCGGCGAACGCGCCATGGGCTACTACGATCAGACATTCCTGAACTACTACTACTACATGGCCTCGCAGTTCGCCTTATCCGACCGCTGGTTCTCACCGATGTCCAGTAAGAGCGTCGACAACCGCATCGCCACCTTCACTGGCGGCACCACCCAGGGCCTGACCCGCGATCCCGGCAACGACGACCACCTCGGCCAGCTCAACATCAATAACATCTTTGAAGAACTTGATCAGGCCAAGGTCTCGTGGAAGATCTACTACACCGTGACGCAGGGCTTCTGCACCAGCGAGAGTAACTGCTCCGGCTCGAAGTATCCGGCTACCTTTTTCTCGAACCTCAGTTACTCTTACCGCTATCTCAGCGGCAATCCCACCGGAACCTGCACGGCGCCCAAGAAGCCATCCAGCGTGGTCGGCGATTCCACCAATTCCTTCTGCATCGACCCCACTCACATCGCGCCGCTCTCCCAGTACTTCACCGATCTCGCCAACGACGCCCTGCCCAGCTTTGTCTTCATCGAGGCTGGCTACGGAACCGACGACGAACATCCCGGCTCCGGCAACTCCGTCCTCAGCGGCCAGGTCCAGGTGGCCAAGATCGTCAATGCCTTCATGAACAGCTCCTCGTGGAAGGATTCAGTCTTCTTCCTGAGCTACGACGAGGGCGGCGGCCCCTACGATCACGTGCCGCCGGTGCCCGGGCACTCCAACGACTTTACCGACGCCTCGCTGGGCTCCATCCCCGACATCTCCTCCATCGCCGTGAATCCGGATAGCTACAATCCATGCGTGCCTCCCGGCGGCACCCCAACCACCCACTGCGACCTCGGCTCCTCAGACCCCGGCGCCAATCCTCAGGATGCCCCCGCTGTCGATGGCTTTGCCGCGCAGCTCGGCTTTCGCTTGCCTAACATGGTCATCTCGCCCTTCGTGCGCAGGCACTATGTCTCGCACATCCCCATGGACCACACCGCGGTCATCAAGTTCGTGGAGGATCGCTTCATCGGCCCCTCCGCCCATCTCACCGCCCGCGATGCCGCACAGCCCGACCTGCTCAACTTCTTCGATTTCACCAACGTTCCCTGGGCCACGCCGCCCACTCCGCCGGCCCCGGTCACACCGCAATCCCTGGGCTATAACCCTTGCACCCCTTCCAATTTCGCTCCCTGAGAAATGGATCCGGCGCAGTGCAACAAATTGCAGGCAGAGTGCATTTTCAGCCCTCTGCCTGCCTCGGCTTTGCATCTAAATTCAATGGACCATCGCGGTACCCGCTCAAGTTATGTCTTCGTTCTGCCTTGAATCGCTTCGTCGTCGCGTCTTCGCTGCCGGCCTGCTCGCACTGGCGCTCCCGGCCAGCCTGTGTGCCGCCCAGGCCAAGCCCCGCCCCGCCGCTACGTCGGCAGAGTACGGCGCCCAGCAGTCCACCTACGCGCTTGGCATGCACGACCCCACTAAGCCCGAGGCGCAGCCGCCCCTCGACGTCGATCGCGATCCCATCCCCTCCATCGACCCCGTGGCGCCGGCGCCTCCCGTAGCCAACAATCAAGGCAACAACAACCCCATGCAGGCGCAGCAGGGCAAGAATGGCATCTACGTCCTGCACACCGACGTCGATGAAGTCCTGCTCAACTGCACCGTGCTCGACGACAAAGGCCGCACCGTCGACGGCCTCACTCAGCGTGACTTCCGGGTTTGGGAGGATGGCGTCCCTCAGACCGTCAACGCCTTCCTGCACCAGGATCAGCCCGTCTCCATGGGCATCCTCGTCGACAACTCCGGTTCCATGCGCGACAAGCGCGGCGCGGTCAACGCCGCCGCCTTCAACCTGCTGCGCGACTCCAACCGCCAGGACAACGCCTTCATCGTCAACTTCTCCGATCGCGCCTATCTCGACCAGGGCTTCACCAGCAACCTCGTGAAGCTCGACCGCGGCCTTTCCCGCTTCGATTCTCACGGCACCACCGCCCTCTATGACGCGGTCGCCGCATCCGCCGACGAGTTGTCCAAGCACGGCACCAACCGCAAGCAGGTGCTGCTCATCATCACGGACGGCGCCGACAATGCGTCGCGCCTCACACTTCAGGAAGCGATTCGCCGCGTCCAGAACCTGGGTGGTCCCGTGGTCTACGCCATCGGCCTGCTCTACGACGCCGATAAGCGCGAGGCCCATCAGGCGCGCGCCGCCCTCGACCTGCTCACCCAGGAGACCGGCGGCGTCGCCTATTATCCGTCCTCGCTCGATCAGGTCAACACCATCGCTGCCGAAGTGGCTCACGACATCCGCGATCAGTACACCATCGCCTACCACTCCACCAAGCCGGCCAGCGAAGGCGGCTATCGTTTCGTTCACGTGGAAGCCCGCGCACCCGGCCACAAGAAGCTGATCGTGCGCACCCGCCGCGGATACTACGCCAAGTCCGCCGCCGCTCCCGCCGAAACCGCTCAGGACAACCAGCAGCACTGAGCTCCGGGTATCCCACCCTCGCGACGTGATGGTCTTGGCAACCAGGGTGGGATTCTGCCTCGCCGTTCTTCCCAGGTGTCACTTCTGATACCTGGGAAGAACAGGTTCCGGGCTCCTACCTTCCAGGTGCCGCAGGTCGCGCTCTCAAGACCCCGGACACCACCTGACCTACTTCGACTTCGGCGGAAAGCTGTACAACAGTTTGCCCACGTCCTGAGAGATCATCTTGCGGTTCTTGTTGGGATTGTTGTGAACCTCGCCCCGCGAGATCCCCCGCCACAGCAGCTTCTTGTTCTGCGCGTTGAACATGTCGATCACCATGTGATCCACCGGCACCTGCTTCGTCTTGGTGGTCGATTCGCCGAAGCCGCCCGGGCCCATGCCGCCCCAGCCCCAGCCGCCCCAGCCCCAGCCCATGCCCCAGCCGCTACCCATGTCGTTGTAGTAGGTCTCGAGCTGCTTCTCGCTGCGCACGTGGTCCGTGACGCAGATGGTCACCTGCCCGCCCGAGGGCACTTCCTTCCAGCCCTTCTTCTGGAGCTGCGCATTGACCGCGTTCTCAATCCGCCGCTGGTTGAAGGGATCGTTGACCCTCACCTTGCCCCACGAATAGGTGTGAAACTGCGCAAAGTTGACATGGTGATTCCAGTCGGCGCGCACCTGATCGGCCGAAGCAAAGGGAACGGCAATCAGCAGCAACGCACACGCAAGTCCCGCCATCGGCACCCGCAATCTCATGGTGATCAACCTCCTCTTCAGACAACCCCCATCCGGACGGATGCTGCCGATTCTTCTCCTAGTTGCATTTCGGGCCAGCAAAAAAGGGGAGCTGCCACAGCAGCTCCCCTTCGCGGACCTTCTTTCTCGTCGTTGCCCTGCCCTCGCGACCTGTTCGTCTGGGTCGCTTGAGTGAGCTTCCACTTTCTCAGTGCAGCCGGAAGTCCACGTCCACCACCATCTGCACCGACACGGGGTGCCCCTGGTACATCGCCGGCTTGAACTTGTACTGCCGCACTGCTTCAACCGCCTTCTGGTCCAGGCCCATGCCCAGGCGCCGCACCACGCGCACATCCTGCGGATTGCCCTGCGAGTCCACGATCAGCTCGATCGCCACGGTGCCCTGCAGATCCGATCGCCGCGCCTGCTCCGTGAACTCCGGCTGCACCGAGTGAATCAGGATGGGCGCGCTCACGCCGCCGCCCACGCTCATCACGCCGCCGCCGTAGCCGCCGCCGCTGCCTGGGCCGGCTCCCGCGCTCTGGCCGATGCCGATGCCACCGCCCATCACGCCGAAGCTGGAGTGTGCCGCCGCGCTGGGCGCCTTCAGCGCCACCTGCGGCGAGTTTGACGTATTGAACTGCGGCACATTGGAGTTGAGCTCCATGTTCACCTGATGCGTAGGCTCCGGAAGCTTCGGAGTCTCCACCTGCGCAATCTGCGGCGGCAGCATCTTGATGCGCGGCACCACCGGCGCCGGCGGCTGCGGCACCACCGGCTTGGGCTGCGGCCGCGCCTTCACCGGCGCCGTCACCTGGTGCGCTCCACCCCCGCCGCCTTCCTGCTTAGCCACCTGCATCACCGGCGGATCCGTGAGCACGAACTTGATGGGCACAGTGGTCGTCTCATCGTGCACCACCGGGTGCGCGGTGAAGCTCCACCACAGAATCGCTCCAATCACGCCCACGTGTATGCAAAACGAGACGGCATTCGAGCGCTTGTCCTTCTTGAACAAAGCGGGCTCGAGCCCGCGGAACATGCGCGGCGCCGGTCCATTCACGATCATTGGCCTCGGCACCAGTTGCGGCATCGGCTTCCATGCCAGAGCGGCCCCGTCCTCTTCAAAATCCACTGCCAGCGAAGAACGATTGTAGCTTTCCGCCAATCGGCCGCGTGCTCCCCCCTGGCTGCGCGCGCCCGCTTTAGATCCCCGCGTCACCAAATAGCCCATACCTCTTAACCGGGAAACTTGCCCTCCCGTTCCCCCTCTCCTGGTTCCTCTCAGCATTTGCTTCGAACCAATTCTTCCGCCGGGCAGCTTGCGCCCGGCGGCCTTCCTACCAGATTCCCTTGTCGCTTCCGGTCAGCTTCTGTCCCACCACCGCGGCCGTTGCCAGCCATGGCAGCAGGCTCAGCCGCGCGCCGTTGTGGAGTTTGCCCTTGCCCAGTACCCCCGCAAGCTGCGCGGTATAGAGCCGCGCCGACTGCGGAAGAATCGGCACCCGAATAAAGCCGCGTGCGTAGTACACTTCGCTTCCGCCGAACTGCGCCGCATCCTGAACCATCTGCGGCAACTCCAGCCCGGTTCCGCGATAGCTCTTCACGTAATCCGACACAATCGCCAGGTAAGTCGCGGTACCCTTCCAGATATCCGCCCGCGTCGCTGCCATGCGCAGATCGTCGTAGTCGATCGCGCCGGTCTCCACCAGGTGCGCGCTGTCCACGATGTCGCACAGCCGGAAGTAGAAATGCCGGTACATGCGTTGCAGCGTGGAGATCAGCAGACGGTCCGACACCGCGGTTACGCGAAACTTGTGATCGCCCGCCTGGATCTGCCGCGTCCGCATCAGCAGCGACGAGGCGATCGTCACCTGCTCGCCGGTCTGCCCCAGCCGCCCCACGTGCACTTCCACCGACTCCGGCAGGCCGGGAATCTCGAAGTTCCACTTGCACGCCAGCCGGTCGCCCCAGCTGCGCGCCGCGATGATCGCCTCAAACGACTTCTGCATCAGCCCGCATACCTGCTCCGGACTCGCGTCGGTGTAGAGGTCCAGGTCACTGCCCATGTCCGGCCAGTGGTCGAGCGACTTGATCACCGTCACGCCGTAGCCGTGATCCTCAAACTCGGAGCAGATCTCGTCCAGAAACAGCATTGCCGTATCGATGCGGCGGCGCTCTGCTTCCAGAGCCTCGAGAACCCATGCGCTTCGTTCGCTATCCCGCGCCTCGGCTGCGATGCCTTCATAAGGCTCCAGCGCGCGGATCACCACGTGGTTCAACTGCGCCAGCGTCAGCAGGTCATCGAACTCTGGACGCGTCAGACGCAGCAACTCTGCCTTCAGCGTTGTCTTGGGCGCTCCCGTCGCGCTGCGCTCGAAGAGCAGCCGGGAGAGCAGGTTGAGTGACTTCTCAGATGGGAACTGCGGAATGGATGTGCTCATAGTCTTGGTGAACCTGCCCCCTACCGGGAATTTTGCGGCGCAGTGCCACTCGGCGCGCCGGACGTTGAGTTGGGGGCCTGCGGTTTCGCCTGCTGCGAGAGCCCTGCTCCGCGCGGCGTCAATTCAACTGGTCCTTGCTGCTGGCGCCGCTGCTGCTCGTAAACGCTCAGCGCCTGGTTCACGCTGCCGGTGCTGTCGCTCGCCACCGTCAACAGGCTCTGGCCTTGGGCCGTGGCTTGGGTCGCCAGGCCCACGCGCGCATCGGCATCCTGCGCCCGGCGCGCCTTGTCGTAGTAAAACTGCGCGGTCTCCAGGTCGCCGTCGCGCGCCGCGACATAGGCCCGGTTGTTCAACGAAAATGCATCGTTGGGATCAGCCTGGTAGGCGCGCAGAAAATCCTGCCGCGCGGCCGACCACTGGTTCTGGTTCTCCTCGTGCACCCCGCGAATGTTGAAGCGGATCGCAGCCAGTTCCTGCGGGGTCATGCCGGCGACCCGCTTCTTCAGGTTCTTCGCGCCCTCCGCCGCCATATCGCTGATGGACTTGCCCCGCCACGCGTGGTCGGCGGTGACCGTGACCTTCTCTGAAGAGTGCAGATCGGCCGCCGTCGTATAGTTCTTTAGCGCATCTTCGTAGTCCCCAGTCGCCTCATCGGCCACCGCAAGATTATTCAGGGTGAACGGATTGCGCGGATCCAGCTTCAGCGCATCCTGGAGCAGCCCCTCGGCCTCAAACCCGCGCTGCTGCGTCAGCAGGTTCATCGCGTCCAGGTTCATGCGGTTGATCCGCATCGGCAAATCCTCGATGCTGGCATAGGCGGCGGTCATCGGTTTTCCGTCCAGGCTATCCATACTGCTCATCGCGATCGGTGCGTTGCTGCCCTGCTCGGTGGCCAATTGATAGTAGCGGTGGGCCTGCTGGATCTGGCCCTGGAGCTCCGCCACGTAGCCAAGGTTGTTCAGCGTAAACGGATCCGCGGGATCGTACAGGTAGGCCTTGTAGAACAACCGCTCGGCCTTCTCGTAGTGGTTCTTCTTGACCTCTTTCACACCTTCCCGATTGAGCCTTTGCACCGGGCTCATCCGGCTGCGCAACGGAATCGAGATGGCAATACGATGCTCTCCGGCCCAGCTCTGTTGCAGGCCGAAACCAGCGAATATCGCGATGACACCCAGAAATTTGGCAGTCTTGGTGATCATTGTGCTCTTTCGTTCCGGTGCCGCGAAGCGGCCGCGATCGCCCTTCCTTTGCGCGAGTTATTCCACGAGAAGTTGATGATGTTGCCGGGCGAGGTCTTCGAACAGAGGGAACACCCCGCGCCGCCATTTGACTACCGGTGGCTTCCTGTGCCGGTCTAATGCTCGTGTTGGTTAGATGCGACACTGTCAGTCGTGTTGCTCCCCGAGTGCAGGGAATTGCATACCACCCCGCTGTCAGGATTGCCATCTAATTTGTTGTCGGAAATTCCCGTAGCAGGAGTGCGTGCACATGGTTCGTGTTGTCGCGGTTGCAGTACTGGCTGGCGCGGTGCTGGCCTCAGTGCGGCCCGCAGCCGCACAATCGGAAAAGCTGTCGGGCATCGAAGCCGCCCTGAACGCCGATAGCCTCGGTCATGGCGCGCCGGCCTTGCCCCCGGCCCCCTCGCCGAAAGACAGCACCATCTTCGGCGGATCCATCAGCAACATCAACCCGGTGCTCGATGAATTCTCCTTGAATATCTATGGACAGCACCCGATGAAGATCCTGTTCGACGAGCGCACGCAGCTCTTTCGCGATGGAGTCCGAATCCCGGTCCACGATCTGGCGCCCGCCCGCTTCGCCTCCGTGCAGACCGCCCTCGACGGCACCAGCATCTTCGCCATCAGCGTGCACGTGCTCTCCAAAGCCCCTACCGGCGACTTCCGCGGCCGCGTCCTTCGTTTCAACCGCAACTCCGGAAAATTGGTCTTGAGCTCGACCTCCGGCCCGCCCTTCCAAGTGATCGTGCCCACCAGCGCCACCTTCCACCGCACCGGTCAGACTTCCTTCGCCTCGCAAGCCTCGGGCCCCCAGGATCTTAAGCCCGGCGCCCTCGTCGCTGTCACCTTCACCACCAGTAACGGTCAGGGCGTGGCCAATCATGTCGAGGTGTACGCCGTACCAGGATCTGATTTCGTCTTCAGCGGCAGCATCACCACACTCAACATGGCCTCAGGCACCATGGTGCTGCGCGATCCCCGCGACCAGGCCACTTACCAGTTGCACTTCTATCCTGCCCAGTTTGGGCCGGGCCAAGGCCTGCATGTGGGCGAACGTGTGCGCGTAGACGCCACATTCGACGGCTTCAACTACTCCGCGATCGACATCAAGCCCTATTAAGCCGATTCCGTCTGCGGTCCGTCGCGCCGGCGGCCGGCTTCAATCCTGGAGCGTCCTGCCAAGGCGCTCCGGGCTCTCAGGGTGATGGAGACCCCTCCCAAAACGATTGCTCATCGCTGCGCTTCGCCGTGCTCTCACGGAACTTTGCAGCCGCCTGGTTCTTCCCTGCAAGGAGAGCAGCAGCCCCGCCCCTTTGAACTCCACTCCACCCCTGCCGTATCCTTGTAGAGAGGCGATGCCCCGCGCGTCGCATCCCCGTCTTCCTGAGGAGTTGTTTCCGTGCATATCCCGCTGGTCTACTCTGTGGTCGCTGCGCTCGCCGGTCTCACAGCCATCCTTGTATGGCGCGTGCGTGAGGGCCGGACAGCGGTCACTCCGAAAAAGATCCTCTTCCCCCCGCTCGGCATGGCCACCGGATTTTCCATGTTCCTGGTCCCCGGCTTCCGCATCCCGCTCTCCTGGGCGTTCATCGCGTTCCTGCTGGGCGCCGTGGCCTTCGCCTATCCGCTCCTGCTCACCTCCAAGCTCGAGCGCACCGGCGACGTCATCATGATGAAGCGCTCCGGAGCCTTCTTCGCGGTGGTGATCGTGCTCTTCGCCATCCGCTACCTCGCGCATGGCTTCTTCGATTCCATCCTCACCATCGAGCAGACCGGCGGCCTCTTCTTCATCCTCGCGTTCGGCATGATCGTGCGCTGGCGCATGAATATGTTCCGCGAATACCGCGCCCTCACCACCTGCTGAAGTCTGCTCCGGAAAACTGGCTAGCGCTTTCTCGGAATCGCCCAGCAACTGGCCAGGTGTTTCATTCCTATCTTCGGGTAATATCCCTCGGCCGCCGGAGCAGCCACCAGGATCAGCGTGGTGCCTTCGCCCGCCGCGCGGTGCGTCTCCTCGATCAGCCTCTTTCCAATTCCCTGCCGCTGATAGGCGGCGTCCACAGCCAGATCGGAAAGATAACAGCAGTAGGAAAAATCCGTGACCGCGCGCGAGATGCCGACCAGGACTCCGCCTGCGCGCGCAGTCACAATCAGGTCTGCATGGCGCAGCATGCTGTCGAGCCGCGCCAGGTCCTGCGCCGGCCGCCGCTCCGCCAGGGTGGAGGAAAGCAGAACCGCGCGAAACTCCTCGGCGCTAAGTTCAGGCTCCAGCGCGTACTCGATCTGCATGGCTGACATCAAGGATGATGCTAACAAAATGGGCATCCGCCACAGCGGATGCCCATCGTATTTCTACAGCCCGATGATCGGGCCCTCTCTTCAACAGGTCACTCGAAAACAGAACCAGCGGCGAAGCGCGACCCCTTTGTTACTCACCCGCAGATGCAGGCTTGGTCAGCTCCAGGCTGAACTTGTCCAGTTGAATCGATTCCAGAACCGCAACGCCATTCACGGTGTTCGTGCTCATTCCGACATGCTCGTTGTTGGCCGGCACCAGCTTGGCAGGAACGGTCGCCAGAGTCTTTCCGTTCCGGGCGATCGTTACCTGCACGTTCGAATCGGCGCCCGTCCAGCTCACCTTGTAGTCGCCCGCCGGCACCTGGGTCGACCCGACCTTTGTGTTCTCCCAAAATGTGATGGTCTTCGTGTTCTTGGCCGCAAATGCCGGAAGCGAAAGCGAACACAAAATGATTGCAAGTCCCAAAAGACGTTTCATGATTTCTCCCTACAATTTCTGCGCGTGAAAAGCTCAACACTTATCCACTGCTATGTTTATAGGACTGCCTCAAGGGAAAACATGTGAGCAACGTCACACCGCAATCTGATGCGCTGCTTCTGGTGTAAGCAACAAACATTGCAGCGTCGCAATGTGCAACGCGAAGAGAAACTCTGTGCACAAGAAAAGGGCATCCACCGCAGCGGATGCCCCTGGTTGTTGCGTGTTCAGTTTGGAAGCGAGCGTGAAATCCGAAGTCTAGGCAGCCTCTTCGCCGCCGTCGCCTTCCTGTTCCTTTTTCGCCTCTTCCAGTTGCTTCTCCAGTTCGGCGCGCTTCTTGGCCTTCAGATCGGCGCGCTTCTGGCGCTTCACTTCAAGCTGCTTCTCCGCACCCAGCAGTTCGATGAACGCCTTCTCCGCGCCGTCGCCCCGCTGAAAGCCGGTGCGCACAATACGCAGATAGCCGCCCTGCCGGTCGCCGTAGCGCGGCGCCACGGTCTCGAACAGCCGCGTCACTGCGCCGTCGGTCTGCAGAAAGCTCAGAGCCTGGCGGCGTGCGTGCAGATCGCCCTTCTTGCCGAGGGTGATCATCTTTTCTACATGCGGACGCACCGCCTTGGCCTTGGCCACGGTGGTCTCCACACGATCCTCAAGTAGCACGGACGTGGCCAGGTTGCGCAGCAGCGCGCGACGATGGCTGGTATTGCGTCCGAGCTTGAATCCTGCATTGCGATGGCGCATGTTTCGTAGCTCCTAGCTTCCAGCTGCTAGCTTCTAGCTGTTCTTCCTCCATCGAGATCTGCCGGTTTGGGGCGGCAGGATGGAGCTAGAAGCTAGAGGCTAGAAACTAGAGGCTGATTCTTAAAAGTTTTCCGTCTCCGTGGGCAACTGCAGGTCCACCGAGTCCAGCGGCTCATCTTCGTCATCGAAGTGGCTGTAGCTCGCGGCCAGCGCCGTCGCCGGCGGAATGCTCGTCGGTCCCGGTACCGCATTGCCCTGCTCGTCGATCTTCATTCCCAGCGACAAACCCATCTGCGCCAGGATCTCCTTGATCTCGTTCAGGCTCTTGCGGCCGAAGTTCTTGGTCTTCAGCATCTCGGCTTCGGTCTTCTGCACCAGCTCGCCGATGGTCTGAATGTTGGCGTTCTTCAGGCAGTTGTAGCTGCGAACCGAGAGCTCCAGCTCCTCTACGCTGCGGTTGAGGTTGTCGTTGCGCAGCATCACACGGCCTTCCTCGCCGCGCGCCTCCGCTTCGATCTCTTCCTCAAAGTTGATGAAGATGCTCATGTGGTCCTTCAGCAGCTTGGCTGCCAGGCCCACCGCGTCTGCCGGCAACACCGCGCCGTTGGTCCACACCTCGAGCGTCAGCTTGTCGTAGTCGGTAATCTGCCCCAGACGGGCCGCGTCCACCAGGTAGTTCACGCGCCGCACCGGCGAGTGCACCGAGTCCACCGGTATAAAGCCCAAACCCAGATCGGCGTCGAAGTTCTTGTCGGCGGAGACGTAGCCGCGCCCTCTCTTCAGGCGCATCTCCATATCCAGCTTGCCGCCCTCGGCCACCGTGGCAATGTAGATCTCCTTGTCCAGGATCTCCACGTCGCCGTCGGCCTCGATCATGCCGCTGGTCACAACGCCCGGCTGATCGGCGCGCAGGTACAGCGCCTTCGGCCCTTCGCCGTTTAGCTTGAACGGAATCTGCTTCAGGTTCAGGATGATGTCGGTCGCGTCCTCCGTCACCCCGGGGATGGACTGGAACTCGTGCAGCACGCCCTCGATGCGCACTGCGGTTACGGCAGCGCCCTCGATCGAGCTCAGCAGCGTCCGGCGCAGTGCATTGCCGATCGTGGTGCCAAACCCGCGCTCAAACGGCTGCGCGCTGAACTTCCCATAGGTGTTGGTCAGCGTTTCTGCGTCTACCGCCAACCGCTTCGGCTTTTGAAATCCTCTCCACAGCATAGGTGTCTCTCGATTCCCGCGCGGCATGTACGTCGCGATGCATTTTGCGGCGGCCGCGCAAGTGCTCCTTTTCAGTGATCAGTGAACAGTGCACAGTGAACAGTTGCCAGCGTAACGTACTTTCCACTGACCACTGTTCACTGTCCACTGCTTTCTTACTTGCTGTACAACTCCACAATCAGCTGCTCGTTGATCGGCAGGTTCACATCGGCGCGCTTGGGCAGATGCAGCACCCGGCCGGTCAGCGTCTCAAAGTTCATCTCCAGCCAGGTCGGAACCGGGTTCTGCTGTGCGAACTGCACGCCCTGCTCCACCACCACCAGCTTCTTGGCGTGCTCGCGGATCGAGATCTCGTCGCCCGCGTTCACCTGGTACGAAGGAATGTTGACCTTCTTGCCGTTCACCGAAACGTGCCCGTGGCGAACCACCTGGCGCGCCTGACGCCGCGAGATGGCAAAGCCCAGCCGATAGGCCACGTTGTCCAGGCGGCGCTCCAGTTGCTGGATCAGCAGCTCGCCGGTCACGCCCTGCGCCCGGTTGGCCTTCTCGTAGTACTCGCGGAACTGGCCCTCGAGCGTGAAGTACATGCGCTTGGCCTTCTGCTTTTCATGCAGTTGCAGGCCGTAGCCCACGATCTTGGCCTTGCGGTCCTTGCCGTGCTGCCCGGGAGGAAAATTGCGCTTCTCGATCGGGCAACGATCGGAGGTGCACTTGGTGCCCTTCAAAAAAAGCTTGGTGCCTTCGCGACGGCAAAGGCGGCAGACTGCTCCGGTATAACGTGCCATTTCTTCTCCTGACTGCGGATGACGGCCGGTTTACGTGCGACGGTGCGCATGTCGTCCCGGCCCATGTTGAGAGATCAGAGAACAGAACTCAGAGATCAGGAGTGGATGATCCACGAACAAAGCTGATCTCTGATCACTGCCAACTGATCTCTGGTTACACGCGCCGCCGCTTCGGCGGCCGGCAGCCGTTGTGCGGCACCGGCGTAACGTCGCGGATCGACTTGACCTCGATGCCCGCCGCCGCCAGGGCGCGGATAGCCGACTCGCGGCCCGAGCCCGGACCGGCGACCCGCACATCCACCGCGCGCAGACCGTGGTCGCGCGCCATGCCGGCCGCGTTCGACGCCGCCTGCTGCGCCGCGAACGGCGTGCCCTTGCGCGATCCCCGGAAGCCCAGCGAGCCCGAGCTCTTCCAGCTCAGCGTGTTGCCCATCTGGTCGGTGATGGTCACAATCGTGTTGTTGAACGAAGCCTGGATGTGCGCAACGCCAAACGGCACATTCTTGCGCTCCCGCTTCTTGAACTTCTTGCCCTTGCCGGACTTGCCGGCGCCGCCCTTCTGATCCTGTTTCGCCATTAGGTCTTCGCCGTCGCTTTCTTCTTACCGGCAATCGTGCCCTTACGCGGGCCCTTGCGAGTGCGGGCATTGGTGTGGGTGCGCTGGCCGCGCACCGGCAGCGACCGGCGATGCCGGCTGCCGCGATAGCTCTGGATGTCGATCAGACGCTTGATGTGCATGGAGACGTCCTTGCGCAGATCGCCTTCGACTCCACCCTCGTCCTCGATCACCTGGCGGATGCGGTTGACCTCGTCCTCGCCCAGGTCCTGGATCTTCTTGAACGCATCCACGTTCGCCT
>JAJZCY010000066.1 GCA_021828835.1 Acidobacteriota bacterium
CGCTGAGGGAATCGAAGAGAGCTCCGTTCTGAAAGACCATGGTGATGCGCCGCCGGATGGCGCGCAGCCCCTCTTCATCGAGGCAGGTAATCTCCTGCCCATCGACCAGGATGGTGCCGGCGTCGGGCTTCAGAAAGCCCATCAGCAGACGCAGGGAGACGGATTTGCCGACGCCGCTGCGGCCGAGGATGCACAGCGTTTCTCCGCGCCGCACCGTGAAGCTCACGTCTTCAAGGACCATGCGGTCGCCGAAGCCGATGGAAACGTGCTTGAACACGATGAGGGGCGGACCGGGCGGCGGCGCGCCTGGAAGAGACTCCTGATCAGTCTCCTCGCCGCTCTCCAGCACGTCGAGGTCGGCGGCCAGCGGTTCGGGTTGGTTGGGGGAATCGGCCATCACTCTTCCAGCTTACGCAATGGGATGCGCGGCGAGCGCTTCGGCGCGGTCCAGTTCCTCCGCCGTGTTCACATTCAGGAACCACGCGAACGGCGGCAACCCGGCGGGATGGCTCACCTGGCCGGGCTGCGCCAGCAGCTCGACCGGGAGGACGAAGACCTCTTCGCCTGCCTGCGCCGCGGCGGCGCGAAAGGCGGCAAAACAGCCGCGGCGGCCTTCTCTCAGTTCCCTGTCGAGCACAGGAAGCAGATCGCGGCGCAGAACCACCGGAAAAGTTTGGGGAAAGCCATTGACGGAAGCCAGGGTCACCGCGCCGCCTGCAATCCGAGCATGGCGCAGCAGGTAGTCAAGGAGTGACACGGGCAACAACGGAAGATCGATGGAGAGAAAGAGCGCGCGGAGCGACGAGGTCGAGCCCAGTGCGGCGCAGATGCCGCCCAGCGGCCCTTGATCGGGTTCGGGATCTTCCAGGACCGGCGCAAAGGCTCGCAGTTCGCTCCTCGCGCCGGCGATGGATGCGGTCAGCCCGGCATCGCGCAGCAGGCGCACCGCGCGGGCGGCGAGCGGCTCGCCGGCGAACCGAATCAGCGCCTTGTCTGTGCCCATCCGGCTCGAGCGGCCGCCGGCCAGGACGAATCCCGCGGCGTCCGCTGAGCCGGCAGGCTTCAACGGCCCGCCTCCTCAAGAAAGCGGATCAGCGACTGGATGCCCAGCTCGAAGTTCTTGAGGTTGAACTTTTCGTTGGGCGCATGCAGGTTGTCGTCGGGCAGGCCGAAGCCCATCATCACGCTGGGCTGGCCCAGGTGCCGGTCGAAGTCGCCGACGATGGGAATGGAGCCGCCGGAGCGGATAAAGACGGTGTCCTTGCCCCAGACCTCATGGAGGGCGCGCGTGGCGGCCTGGATGTAGCGGTTGTCGACCGGCACCATGCAGGGGTCGCCGCTGTGAATCAGGCGCACGTCCACCTCGACGCCGGCGGGGGCAATCTTCTCCACGTAGCTTTTGTAGAGGGCGAAGGTCTTGGCCGGGGTCATGCCCGGCACCAGGCGCATGGAGACCTTGGCCAGGGCCTTGGCAGGAATGACGGTCTTGGCGCCTGCGCCGGTGAAGCCGCCGGGCATGCCGTGCACATCGAGGGTGGGGCGCGCCCAGGTGCGCTCCAGCACGCTGTAGCCGGATTCGCCGACCAGCGTCTTCGAGCCCACCTCGCTCTTCCGGTACTCCTCTTCGTCGAAGGGCAGCGACTTCCAGGCGGCGAGCTCTTCCTTGCTGGGGGGGATCATGTCGTCGTAGAAACCGGGAATCAGGATGCGGCCGTTCTCATCCTTCAGGCGGGCGATGATCTGGGCCAGCGCGACGAAGGGATTGGGCGCCGCGCCGCCGTACATGCCGGAGTGGAGATCGGTCCTGGCGCCGCGCACCTCCAGCTCGGTGTAGATCATGCCGCGCAATCCCACGCAGAGCGTGGGCAGCCCGGGGGCAAACAGCTCGGTGTCGCAGACCAGCGCAAAGTCGGCCTGGAGATCCGCCGGCTTGGAGGCCACGAAGTCGGCGATGCCTTCTCCGCCCACCTCCTCTTCGCCCTCGAAGATCACGCGCACATTGATGGGAAGGGCCTTGTTGGCGGCCATGAGGGATTCGAGCGCCTTGACCTGCGCCCAGACCTGTCCCTTGTCGTCGACCGCGCCGCGCGCATAGATGTTGCCGTTGCGCTCGGTGGGCTCGAAGGGCGGGGTGTGCCACTCGTCGAGCGGATCAGCGGGCTGCACATCATAATGGCCGTAGACCAGCACGGTCGGCTTGCCGGCGGCGTGCAGCCAGTCGGCGTACACCAGCGGGTGCCCCTTGGTTTCGATCAGGCGTCCATGCTCCATGCCGATGCGCCGCAGCTCGGCGAGCACGAACTCGGCGGCCTTGCGGCAGTCGCCCTGGTGTTCGGGCAGTGTGGAAATGGATGGAATGCGCAGCAGCGCCTTCAACTCGTCCAAAAAGCGCGGATGGTTCTGGCGGGCAAACTCCAGGGCAGATGATGACATAGGATCACTCTCCTGCAACCGATCTCAATGCAGAGAAGAGTATACGGCGGCGGGCGGCCTCGGAAGGGTGCTGCGTAACGCTGCTCTTGCTACGGCTGCCCGAGGGACAGGCTGTCGGGCGGGCTAGGATCGGGTCCGCTTGCCGGCGCGAATCTTGCGGATCTCTTCCATGCGGGCGGCGAGTTGCTTTTCGCGGCCTTCCTGGGTGGGCCGATAGTAGCTGCGGCCGCGCAGGGAGTCGGGCAGGCAGTCCATGTCGGCCACCTTGTCTTGCTCATCGTGGGCATAGCGGTAGCCTTTGGCATAGCCCAGATCTTTCATCAGCCTGGTGGGGGCGTTGCGCAGGTGCAGCGGCACCGGCTCCTGGCGAGTGCGTTCGATATCCTCCTGCACCGCGCCGTAAGCCGTGTACACGGCGTTGGACTTGGGCGCGAGCGCAAGATAGACCACGGCCTCGGCCAGCGCCAGGTCGCCTTCCGGCGAGCCGAGGAAGTCCACCGTCTCCTTTGCGGAGAGGCACAGGTTCATCGCCTCAGGGGCGGCCAGGCCGATGTCCTCGATGGCCATGCGCACAATGCGGCGGGCGAGGTAGAGCGGCTCCTCGCCGGCGGCGAACATGCGGCCGAGCCAGTACAGCGCGGCATCGGGATCGGAGTTGCGCACGCTCTTGTGCAGCGCGGAGATCAGGTTGTAGTGCTCCTCGCCTTCCTTGTCGTACATCAGCACGCGGCGCTGGGCGGCCTCGGCGGCCACCTCTTTGCTGATCTTCTTATCGTCCTTGACCAGCCGCGCCGCGACTTCCAGGGTGTTGTAGGCGCTGCGGCAGTCGCCGCTGGAGTAGCTGGCGATGAGTTGCAGCGCGTCCTCATCGGCGGCGAGCTGCAGCGCGCCGAGGCCGTGTTCCTTATCCTGCAAAGCCTTTTTCAGGAGCTGCTCGATGCACTCTTCGCGGAGCGGCTGGAGCACGTAGACCCGGCAGCGCGAGAGCAGCGCGGAGATGATCTCGAAGGACGGGTTCTCGGTGGTGGCGCCGATCAGGCGGATGGTGCCGCGCTCCACGTAGGGCAGGAAGGCATCCTGCTGCGCCTTGTTGAAGCGGTGAATCTCATCGATGAAGAGGATGGTGCGGGAGTGCAGTTCGGCCGCTTTTGCGGCGTCGGCCATCACCTGCTTGATCTCCTTGATGCCGCTCACGACTGCGGAAAACTCGATGAAGTTGGCACGGGTGGTCTCGGCCACGATCTTGGCAAGGGTGGTCTTGCCGACGCCGGGCGGTCCCCAGAAGATCATGGAGCTGGCGTCGTCGCGCTCGATCTGCACGCGCAGCGGCTTGCCCGGACCGGTGAGGTGTTCCTGGCCGCAGAGCTCGTCGAGGGTGCGCGGCCGCATGCGTTCGGCCAGCGGAGCGCCTGCGTGGGGCAGATCTTTGGAGGAGCGCATGGGCCGGGAGGCGAAGGGCGCGTCGGGCTCATTGTCGAACAAGCTCATGGTGTCGCGCTCCTCGCCCTCCTCCGGCTCACAGGCCCCGGGAGTCTTACTTCAGCCTAATCTGTTCGGCTGCGCCGGTGTAGTGCGCCTGGCGGGCGGCGTGGGCATCGATCTGCGCGCCGATGCCGTGCGCGGCATCCACGAGGACGACGCGGAAGGTGCGCCCGGGCGGCATGCCGGGGTAACTGCCCTGCCGCGCGCCAATGGTCAGCGTGCTGCTGGCGTCGTCCCAGTGCAGCGGAATCTGGGCATGCTCGCCCTTTTCGTAGTCGTAGGTATCGCCCTCATCCTCATAGAGCGTGAAGTCGGCATTGGCGCCGCGATAGATGCGCAGGGTGATCGGCGCATCGGGGGATTGCATGGCGTATTCCACCTGCGGCCCGAGGGGGAGAATGGTCCCTGCCTTGATGTAGAGCGGGATGCGGTTGAGCGGCGCCGCAGCCTGGATGCGCCGGTCTCCGCCGAGCTTCGCGCCGGTCCAGAAGTCGTACCAGGCCGGCGCGGGCGGCAGGTAGACCGTGCGCCCGGTCGCGCCCTGCCTGGTCACCGGGTTCACCAGGATGGAAGGGCCGAACATGTACTCATCGCCGATGTCGCGGACCTTGGGGTCGGTGCGCCAGTCCATGATGAGGGGGCGCATCATGGTGTAGTCGTCGCTGGTCACGCGCCAGGCCAGCGAGTAGATGTAGGGCAGCAGCCGGTAACGGAGCTTGTCGTAGGCGATGAGCGTGGGCGTCTGCGGGCCGTAGGAGAAGATCTCATTGGTATCGTTGGCGCGGTGCCCGTGGGTGCGAAAGATGGGGCAGAAGACGCCGAACTCATACCAGCGGGTGTAGAGCTGCTGGTAGGAGGGGTCGCGGGTATCGCGCACGTAAGGCCAGCCGTATCCGGCGATGTCGGTGGTCCAGTAAGGGATGCCGGAGACCTCGAAGTTGAGCCCGGCCGCGATCTGATGGCGGAAGTCGTGGAATGTGCCCATCACGTCGCCCGACCAGACCGTGGTGGCATAGCGCTGCTGCCCGAGAAAGGCCGAGCGGGTGAGCAGGAAGAGGCGCTTGCGGCTGGTGGCCGCGCGCCAGTGGTCGTAGACATTGCCGTTGTGGAGCAGCGGAAAGATGTTGGTGTAGCGCGCGCCGTTGCCCATGGCCAGGTGCAGCGAATCGAGCGTGGCGTCGCTGTAGCCGTTCCAGGCCTCCGGTTCGGCGCTATCGAGCCAGAAGCCATCCCAGCCCTGCGCCATCAGCGGCGCGATCAGGTGCTTCCAGAAGAGTTCGCGGGCCGCCGGATTGCTGGGATCATAATCGGTGGTTCCGGGGATGAGCAGGTTCTTGGCCTTGAGCTCGCGATAGAAATCGGAGCTTGGATCGGTGACGGCCCAGACGGAGATGATGGCGTGCAGATGCTCGTTGTGCAGGGTCTTGAGCGCGGCCGCGACGTCGGGGTCGGGCTTCAGGTAGTCGGCTGAGAATTGGGGATCGCCGCGCCTGGCCCACCAGAACCAGTCCTGCACGAGCATGTCGAGGGGCACGTGCCGGGAGCGGTACTCCTGGGCCACATCGAGCAGGTCTTTCGCCGAGCGGTAGCGGTCCTTGGACTGAATGAAGCCGTAGGCCCACTTGCCGAACATCGGGGCATGGCCGGTCAGGTCGCGGTATTTGTGGATGACCTGATCGATCTCGGGACCGTAGAGAAAGTAGTAGTCGATGGCGTCGGCGGCCTCGGCGCGCAGGGTCAGTTCGCTGGGGAAGCGATTGTCGAACCAGGAATGCGAGGCGGTGTTCCACAGAATGCCATAGCCGTTGGTGGAGATGAGCAGGGGCACGGCCACATCGGTGTTGGCCTGGGCGAGCTCGACAACGTTGCCGCGGTAGTCGAACAGGCCGCCCTGGTGCTGGCCGAGGCCATAGAACCCTTCCCGGGGCGAAGGCTGAAAGCGGTCGCTGACGTGGTAGACCTTCTCTCCGTTAATCACGTCGGGCGTGTAGACGCGCGTGCGGCGATCGGATTCGAACAAGAGCGTGTCGCCGGCCGCATTCCGGAAGGTGAGCTGGCCGGTGGCGAGGTCGATGCTCACCTGGAGCTGAGTGGTGCGCAGCGTGGCCTGCTTGGAATCCTGCGAGAAGTCGAAGGGATGGGGCGTGCAGGCGTGCAGCATCCACGGCTGGTGCGGGGAGGCGGCGCGCGGATCGCCGGGGCCGGCCACGATGTGCAGGATGCCCGCGCCGCAGACGCTCACGTGCAGCGTTTCCTGGCCGCGGTGCATGACCATGCCGCTGCTCTCGCGATGGACGGTGGCGGCGGGCTCATCGGACTGCGCCGCGCATAGCTGCGCGGCGGACGGGGACAGCAGGGCGGCGCACAGGACACTCAACAAGAAGACGCGCATTCGGGACCAGCTCCGGGAACGGGGAATCATTGCCTTAAAAGAATAAGCGCCCATCACCGCTGGAGGGAGCAGAGCGATGCGGCAGGAGGGGCTGCCGGCTCGGGCGGGATGTGGAATGCTCTCAGCGGGTTCGCCGCTTTGCAGGCTTGCTCGCAGAGTTCGCGCCCCGCTGCCGCGCCGCCTCATACAACAGGACGCTGGCGGCCACGGCGGCATTGAGGCTCTCGGCCGGACCAACATGCGGAATCATCACGGCGCCGTCGGACTGGGCGGCAAGCTCGCCGGGTACGCCGTTGCCTTCGTTGCCGATGATAAGCGCCACCGGCTCTCTCAGGTTGAGTTCCCCCACTGGACGGGCATCCCGCACCGCAGTGGCAAAGACTCCGAAGCCCGCCGCGCGAAGCCGCGCCAGGCAATCCTGCTCGCCTGCGGCGAGCAGCGGAATGCGCAACACGCTGCCGGCGGAGGCGCGGATGGCCTTGGGATTCCAGGGGCTCACGGTGCCGGGCAGGCTCACCACGCCTGTCGCGCCGAAGGCCTCGGCGGAACGCAGAATGGTGCCCAGGTTGCCGGGATCCTGGAGGCCGGCCAGCACAACCACAAGGCCGGCGTCCGGCTGCTTCCGCAAAAGGTCTGCCCAGGTCCACTTGGGCGGCTCGAGCAGCGCGGCGATCGGCTGGGGCGTCTCCGTGGTGAGGGCGGAATCAAGCAGTGCTTTGGGCGTCAGCAGGATCTCCGTCTCCTCGGGCAGATCGAGAGCCTCAAGCAGCTTTTCCGCCCCCTGCGCGACGAAGACACAGTCCATGCGCAGTCCGGCGCGGATGGCCTCGGCGAGCAGGTTCGGGCCTTCCATCCCCACGCGGCCGCCGGTCAGCGGGCGCGCCAGGATTTGGCGCAGCTCTTTCACGCGGGCGTTGTGCTTACTCTGTACAATGCGAACAGGCATCGAACCGATTCTATGCGGTTTTCGTGCAAATGACGGCAGAGCCAAAACTTGCACCGGAATTGGTGCTGTGTTACTTTCCGTCTTTACGACATCTTCCATTCGGAAACCGAGGTAGGCTCTTTTGTCCGCGGAGATTTTGCGCGTCCATCCCGATGAACCCCAGCAGGACCGGGTTGACTATATTGTTTCCTGCCTGCGCAAGGGCAATGTGGTGGCGCTGCCCACCGACACGTTCTACGGCCTGGCCGTCGACCCGGTGAATCTGCGGGCAGTCGAGCAGATCTATCAGATCAAGACCCGGCAGAAGCACAAGCCGCTGTCGCTGCTGATTGCCAATCTGGGTCAGGCCTACACGCTGGCGCGGGACACGGATGCCATGCTCGACCGGCTGGCGGACAAGTTCTGGCCCGGTCCGCTGACTATCATCGTGCGCGCCGGCAGCAAGCTGCCGCTTCGTTCCACGGCCAATACCGGCAACGTAGCGATCCGCATCCCTGATGCCGCCATTCCGCGCGCAGTGGTGGAGCGCCTGGGTCTGCCCATCACCGCGACCTCCGCCAACCTTCAGGGCGCTTCGGAGTGCACCAACGCCTCCTGCGTGCGCGACCAGATCGGCGATCGCATTCCTCTGATCGTGGACGGCGGTCCCACTGCCCGCGCCCTCCCAACCACCATCGTGGACCTTTCGCTGGGTAGCGGCCGCTGGGAGATTCTGCGCGAGGGCGCCATCCCCACCCATGAAATTGTGATGGTTTTGCAGCGCTAGAATGAGGCCTATGGGCGGGGGAAAGAACCCGCGACGCCGCTGGGGACTGCGTGTGGCAGCCTTCGCGGTGGTCGCCGGGACGATCGGCGCGGCGGGCTGGTTCCACTGGGTCTACAGCCGCATCGAGTGGTATGCGCATCACGATGAGGCAGCACCGGCGGACGCCATCTGCATCTTCGGGGCGGCCGAGTATGACGGACGCCCGTCGCCGGTCTTCCGCGCACGTCTCGATCATGCGGTTGAGCTCTACCGCCAGGGCATCGCTCCCATCGTCATCCCGATCGGCGGCCCGGGCGGGGACCAGTACAGCGAGGGAGCGGTGGGCCAGAGTTACCTGGAAAGCCGCGGCGTTCCCGAGCAGAACATCATCGCCGAAACCCACAGCACCGACACCGAGCAGTCCGCCCGCCGGCTGGCGGTGATTGCCCGCGCCAACGGCTTCCGGCGTCTGGTTGTGGTCAGCGACGGCACCCACCTGTTCCGGATTCACGCCCTCTGCGCGGCCAACGGCCTGAACGTGCTCACCTCGCCGCGCGAACAGGGGTCGGTGGAAGATGCGTCGCTGGAGGTGCAGCGCCTGGTTCACGAGATGCTGAGCTACACGCTGTGGCGGCTGCATCTGCACTGAAACGGGCGCTAATGGAACCTGACCATCAGCGCCAGGGCGCAGCCGGCGGCGCTCAGCGTTGAGAGAAAGTTGACCGCATCGTTATTGAGCCACTGGAGCCGCTCGAAGGTAGCGCCCAGCAGGCTGTCGAAGAGCAGCCCAAACACCGCTCCCGCCCAGGCAATCTCAAAGGATGCACGCGAGGTGCGCAGCGCATAGCTGCCCAGGGCCGACACAATGGCCGCGGCGGCGATGCCGGCCAGCGTACCAGCCAGGGTGATGCCGCCATCCGTGCCTGGTTCCACCCTGCTGAAGGTAGTGATCATGCGCGGACGGCCGCCCAGGACCTGTCCCAGTTCGGAAGAGACGGTATCTGCCGCGGCCTCCGCCAGGGCAGCGAGCGCGGCGATGAACAGCAGCCGTTGCTCTGGCCGGAAGCCAGCGAACCGGTGCAGGCCAGCCAGGGAAGACTGCGCGATGTCGGTGCAGAGGAGGGCGGCCGCTCCGAGATTCGCCGCCACCTGTGCGGCGCTGCGCCCGTCGTGCCGCTCCGCCGTGCCCAGCCGCTGCTTGCGGCTGCGCCCGATCCGGGTTGAGACGAAGGCCAGCAGCGAAACCGCCAGGATGGGAACCAGCGCCGTGTGCCACGGCTGGTAGGGAAAGGTTGCGGTGGAGTACATCAGGCTGGCGGTGATGGCGGCGCCGGTCAGCGCGGCGGCCGGGGTGGCGGCTCGCAGACGCCAGGTGATCAGCCCCAGGAGCGTGCTCAATCCCAGCACCCAGACGGCCACCTGGACGGGCTGCTGCGACCACCACTGGGTCTTCAGAACAGCATCGGTGGCCACCGCCGGCAGCACCACCAGCAGCACCAGCTTCGATTGCCATTCCAATCGCGATCGGGTCACTCCTCATGGTACCCGCCCGGGATGATGCCGCACTGGCCGACAGACAGGTCCCCTGATTTACAATCACGGGGTAAGCAGGAAAGATTTGGAATGAGGCTTTTCTCGATGAGTTCAAGCCATGCGCGCAGGCGATTGGCTCAGGCGGGTGGAATTCTTGTGGCTGCTGCCATGCTTGGCGGCTGCGGCAACAATTATCGCCCGGTGGTGACCCCCGTAGCCACCAGCGGTCCGGCTCCGCAGCCGACCTCGTATGTGGTGGCTGTGTCCTCGCCCTCGCCAACCTCGCCCGGCATCGCCAGCATTATTGATTATTCCGGCGACTCGATGGACGCACAGGCCCCCATCGGCATTGGGCCGCTGGCCTTCACCATCGACGAGGCGGGCGGCACGGGATACACCTACAACAGCGATCACACGATCACCAACTTCCCGATCGTCACCGATCTGCAGCAGAAGCTGTTGACTGTGACCACCATTCCCTCCTCGGCGGTACCGGTGAACATCGCGGCTCCCTCCATGGGTCTTTGGATCGGCGATCTGACCGGAAACCTGGTGGACCTGTTCAGCGGCTCGCCGCAGTCGTTCAAGCTGTCGCTTCCCATGGCGCCCAACTCCGTGCCCGCCTATGTGGCCGGAGTGCCCACGCCGAACGGGCAGCGCGAGTACGTGATCAACCAGAATGTCGCCCTGACCAATCCCACCGGGGTGGAGTGCAATCAGACTCCCACGGCTGAGCCCAACGGTGTGGCGACCCCGGTTGAGGTCTACAACAGCACCATCGATACCCCGCTCGCGCTCGACCCGTTTGCCGCCTCGACCGGCTCGTTCCTGGCCCGCTGCCCGGTGTATGCGGTGCAGAGCCCGGACCAGCGCCGCCTGTTCGTGATCAACCGCGGCAGCGACACCATCTCGGTGATCAACTCGCAGAACAACAGCCTGGACCAGTGCGCGCCTTTCACCAACCAGAACGGCCAGCAGGTGAGCTGCCACCCGATTCTGCCGCTTAGCCTCAACGCCGTAGCGGCGCTCCAGGCGGCGGCTGCCAATCCGAACGCGCCCCCGGGTATCCCCACCGCTCCGCCCAACGGAACTGCCGGTATGCCCACAGCAGCCGGCCCCGTCTATGCCGAGTACAACGCCGCGACCAGTACCCTGGTGGTCTCCGACTACGACTCGGGCAGCGTGAGCATCATCGACGTCAGCCTGGACCAGTATGGCAACGACAGCCCGACCTTCGGTACCACCTATACCGTGAAGGTGGGCAACAACCCGGCCAGCGTCACCGTGCTCTATGACGGCAGCCGGGCCTACACCGCCGACCAGACCGATGGGACCGTCACCGTTGTGAATCTTTCCAGCCACTCGGTCGAAAAGACGCTTCACGTTGTCGGCCATCCCCGCACCGTGGTCTCCACGGAGAACTCGCTCTACGGCAAGGTCTACGCCGGGTCGCCGGACTCGCCTTATCTCACGATTCTGGAAACCGAGCACGATCTGGAAGATTCCACCATTCTGCTTGAGGGGAACCTGGTGGACGTGCGTACCACGACCCAGAGCGGGCAACGGCAATCGGTTCCGACTTACAGCGGCAGCACCTCAGTGAGCACCTATAACTTCAGCAGCCGCATTCCCGGCTTCGGCCAGCCCTGCAACCTGCCGCCGGCGATGATGGTGGCCAAGTACGGGGCCAACTACACGCTGGCGGATTGCCGCGCCATTCCTCAGTAAGTGCCAGCGCGATGAACCCAAAGGGCCGTTTCCGCCGCGGAAATGGCCCTTTGCTTTTGAAGGAACAGCCGGAATGACCGAGGAACCCAAAGCCCGCGCCGCCAAAACCCGCCTCGACCTGCTGGTCGTGGAACAAGGCCTGGCGCCCAGCCGCGAACGCGCCCGGGCTCTGATCCTCGCCGGCCGCATCCTGGTGAACGAACAGAAGCTCGACAAGCCAGGCGCCCCGGTCCCCGGGGACGCACACCTGCGGCTGCTGGGCGACGATCTACCCTACGTGAGCCGCGGCGGCCTCAAGCTGGCCGGCGCGCTGGAACACTGGCGGATCGCGGTTCAGGACCGCGCCTGCCTCGATGTCGGCGCCTCCACCGGCGGCTTTACCGATTGCCTTCTCCAGCATGGGGCCGCGCAGGTGATAGCGGTGGACACCGGCTTCGGCCAGATCGCCATGAAGCTGCGCAACGATGCCCGCGTTCACCTGATGGAGCGCACCAACGCGCGGCTGCTGGAGCCCGGTTCGCTGATGCCGAAGGCCGGCGAACCAGAACTGACCTTGCTGGTGATGGACGTCTCGTTCATCTCGGCGACGCTGCTGCTGGAACCGGTATTCGCCGCTGCGCCGTCGCTGCGGGAGGCGGTGATCCTGGTCAAGCCGCAGTTCGAGGCCGGCCGCGAGCATGTGGGCAAGGGCGGCATCGTGCGCGATCCCGCGGCGCATGAACTGGCCATTGAGCGGGTAGCGGCGCGCATACGCGAGCTGGGCTGGACGGTGGTGGAGACGATTCCCTCCCCCATCACCAGGGTGGAGGGGAACCGCGAATTTCTACTCTACGCCAGGCAGCGTTAGCCTCCAGGGCGCTTCCCTGCCCATTCTTTCGCGGGCTTCATGCGGCTTGAACGGCACGCGCAGTTCTCCTCTTCCGCGTGAGCAGCCGGTGCACCGTGAAGCACCCGCCGTCGCACTGTGATCCGTTACACTTGAAGCGCATGACTCGCGTCGCCATCGCCTGCAAGCCGCACAAGGAAGAACTCGCGCGTATTCTGCCGGAGCTGATCGGGTGGTTGCGCGCGCGCGGCTACGAGCCGCTGCTCGACCAGGAGGGCGGCCGCTACACCGACGCCGCGCCGGCCTACGAGCGCACGGAGCTGCCCGGCATGAATCCGGCGCTGGTCATCGTGCTGGGCGGCGACGGCACGCTGCTGGCCGTGGCGCGCGTGTTTGCCGTGGTGGGCACACCTATCCTGAGTGTCAACCTCGGCTTTCTTGGTTTCCTTACCGAGGTGCGGCTGGCCGACCTCTACACCACGCTGGCGGGCTGGTGCGAGGGCTGCCATACCCTCGACGAGCGCTGGATGCTCCACGCCTCGTTGTGGCGCGGCGGCGTAGAACATTCCAGCTTCCACGCCCTGAATGAGGCCGTCGTTTCCAAAGGCGACATCGCCCGCATGGGCGAGTTCGCTGTGGAGCTGGACGGCAAAAGCGTGGCTCGCTTTCGCGCCGACGGCGTGATCGTCTCAACCCCCACCGGCTCCACCGCCTACACGCTGGCCGCCAACGGCCCCATCCTGACGCCCGATGTGGACGCGATGGTGGTGACGCCGATCTGTCCGCACCTGCTCACGCTGCGACCCATCGTGGTGCGCGGCGATGCCACGCTCAGTGTGCGTGTGGAGGGCGTCCCCAACCTGGCTCTGCTCACCGTCGATGGGCAGGTGGCCGTCGAACTGCGCAAGGACGACGAGCTGCGCTGCCATCGCTCTACGGCTACAGTCAAGCTGGTGAAGCTGCGAGACAGCGGCTTCTTCGATGCGCTGCGCAGCAAGCTGAGCTGGGGCGAGTTGTAAGGGGATGGATCTGGTCTGAGGAACTTCGCAGTCAGGCTTGAAAACCAAAGAGGGAGGGGGTTCCCAGAGTTTCTTGGAGGGCCTGGTTCCTTGTTCCTTACTTTGTCAGCTCGTCCAGCAGCACCTTGGCCTTGGCGGCTAGCGTGTGGGCGCCGTCCACATCACCGGAGGCGAGGGCCTGCCGGGCCTGCTTCAGAAACTCGCGGATGTGGTCCGCTGTTTTCTGCTCGGAGGAGCTCAGGGAGCGGTGGATCCCATTCAGAGACTTCTCAATGGCCAGAATTGATTCCGAGGTGTCGGTGCGCTCATCGATGGGATCGCCGGAGGAAAGCTGGCCGATGGCGCTGACTCCGGGGGTCCCGTTGGCGGCCACTTCTTCCGTGGAGTTCTTGGTCTGGGGAGCAGCCGGATGGTGGTGGCGGCGCACCGGTCGCCTCACCGGCTTGGGCGCCGGCTTCTCCGCCACTTGTGGAGGCGGGGCAGGCTTGGGCTCGGCTGGAATTGCGACGGCTGCGGGAGGAAGCTGCACCGGCGCTGTCTGGACTGGGGCGGGGGCGGGGCTCAGCGGCGGCGCGACCGGCACATTCTGCGCCTGTTGATGACGATGGAAGCAACCGGTCAGCAAGAGCGGCAGCAGCCACGCAGCGTATCTTGCCGACAACTTCATTCCAGTCCTTCTCTCGCTCCATCGCAGGAACGTTTTGCATTGGCCCGGCAACTGTTCCCGCCTCAAACAGCAAAACGGGAGGCAAATGCCTAGATTTCCAGGAGTTATTTCAACACTTCAGCTTGCCGCGCTTACCGGCTGCAGACGCCGGCGTCCCCTTTCCACGGCAGCGAGCGGAATCCTCAGCCGGAACTCCGTACCCTCGCCTATCTTCGATTGTACTTCCACACTGCCCTGATGCAATTGCAGGATGCGGTAGGTCATGGCCAGCCCGATGCCGCTGCCGCCACTTTTGGTCGTGAAATAGAGATTGAAGATCTTCTCCCGGATATCATCCGGGATGCCCGGTCCCTGGTCGCGGATGCGCAGGAGCGCCCAGCGGCCGCCGGGATTGGCGCCGTTGCCATTGCGCCCGGGCGCATGTTCCTCTTCCAGAACCACCTCCAGGCTGCCGCCCTCGGGCATGGCCTGGGCACCGTTCTGAATCACGTTCAGCACCGCCTGCTTGAGCAGGTCGCTGTCCACGTTGGCTACCAGCGGCTCGTCGGGCATGCGGCTCAGCAGCGTCACGTTGCGGGTAGCAAACTCATCGCTCGACAGCGAGAGCACATCGCCCAGAATGGGCCGGAGATCCTGCTCGCGAAGTCGCAATTCGACCGGGCGCGAAAAGTCCACCAGGGTCTGCACTACGCGATCCAGGCGGTGAATCTCGGAGTTGATGACCTCCAGGTGGCGCAGCCCCGGGGCATTGGCCTCGGCCAGCTTGGACTTGAGCAGTTCCAGGTGCACCACGATGGCGTTGATGGGATTCTTGACCTCGTGGCCGACGCCCGAGGTGAGCCGCCCGATGGCAGCCATGCGCCGGGAAAGCTCAAGCTCCGATTCCAGCGCCTCCGCCGATTCCAGGTCGTGCAGCGTGACCAGCGCGCCCAGCTCGCGGCGAAAGTCCTCCTCGTGGATGAAATCCACAGAGGCCTGGATGCGCTTGCCGGTCTCGGTGCGGATCTCCTCCTTCACCACATTGGTACGGCTCTCGAAGGCTTCCAGCAGGGCGCGGCCCAGCACCGTTGAAGGATCGAAGATCTCCCATGCCTGCCGGCCCAGCATGCTGTCCTCATCGCGCTGGAGGAAGCGGTGCGCGGCCTCGGAAGCCAGCACCGCGCGGCCGCTGCCGGTGAACAGCAGAATGCCATCCTGCAAATTTCCGAGAATCTGGTTGAGGTTCTCCTTCAACGCGGAGAAGACCTCCTCCACATTGCGCATGCGCTGGCCGATGGCCTCGATCTTGCTGGAGACACGCGCCACCGGGTCGCTCTCCGGCGCGGGCTGCTCCTCTTCCGGCGGCACCGGCCCCGCGGCAGTCCAGTAGTCGAGTTGCAGGTTGATGTCTTCCAGAGGCTGCAAGGCCAGGTTGCTGAGCAGGAACGCCACCAGCAGAGCGGTACCAAAGGCAAACCCCATCAGCAGGAACGCCTTGCGCAGGAGCGGCTCGTAGGAGGCGCTGAGCAGGGTGGTGCGCACGCCCACGTTGACGCTGGCCAGCAGCTTGCCGTTGTTGTTGAGCGGGATCACCACTTCGTAAACCTGGGGCGCGCCGAAGACGTCGCGCATCAGTTGCACGGGATTGGCGTTCAGAAGCTGGTCGTAGCGGGGACGATACGGCAGCGGATGCCCCTGGTTATCGGGATTGCTGCTGAGGATAACGTTGTTCTGGCTGTCGCCGATGCTGATGTCGTAGACCGTCATCGAATAGCGGTTGACGGAGTCGATGACGGCCGCCAGCGATGCGCTGCTCTGCACCGTCTGTGCGACCAGGGCGCGCAGCTCGCCGGGATCGTTGGGATTGACGGTGCGGCCCTTGAGCCCGGTCTCGATCGCACTCTCCAGCGCCAGCCAGATCTGCTGGGCGCCCATGCGACTGGTGTCAAACGACTCCTGGACAGCACCGTGCAGCAACTGGCTGACATAGACCAGCGACAGCACGCCGGCCACCAGAAACACAAGCGTGGTGATGGCGAGAACGAGTTTCGTCTTCAGGCGCATACGCAGATCCGCTTCGCCCGGGGAAGGGAGAGCCTTGATGCGATTGTACGCATCCACAGGCTAGCGGGTAAAAACGCAGCGAGCAGCAAGCCGGCATAACGGCCGGGCGGCCCACGCTTTGACGCGGACAGGGCCGCTCCGAGGAGCGGCCCTGCTCGAACAGGCAATGGACAAGGGCGGCCTTACGCCGGGGTTGCCGCTCCGTAGGCCTTCAGCTTGTTGTGCAGCGTCTTCAAGCTCACGCCCAGGATCTCGGCGGCGCGGGTCTTGTTCTGCCCGGTAGCCTCCAGGGTACGAAGAATCAGCATGCGCTCGGCCTCGTCGACCGTGGCGCCCACCTGCACCGGAATCACGCTGGCGTCGTGGACGGGCGCAGCCGGCGCCTGCGACTTGCCGAAGCCCGGCGGCAGGTGCCCGGGGTCGAGCGGCGCGCCGTCGGGGCAGAGGATCACCGCGCGCTCAATGGTGTTGCGGAGTTCGCGGGCGTTCCCCGGCCAGTTGTAGGCCATCATGCGGTCGAGCATAGCGGCGGAGACCCCGGAGACGTGGCGGCCGTGCTTCTGGTTCATCTCGCTCACCATGGCATCGGCCATGGCCGGGAGATCCTCCAGGTGCTCGCGCAGCGGAGGCATATGGATATTGAAGACATTGAGCCGGTAAAAGAGATCGGCACGCAGATGTCCCTCGGACACGGC
>JAJZCY010000067.1 GCA_021828835.1 Acidobacteriota bacterium
TCTGCAATCTTGCGAGGTCGAGCTGCGATTGACCGCTCCCGGGATCGAGTTCGACATAGACCAGCGGGCCGCGCAGCGCTGCCACCGTGCGCGGATGCTGCTCGTCAATCGCCTCCGGCCGGAAGTGCATGGGCAACTCGAGTTCGATCCGATCGCCCGTCTGCCAGGTGCGCATCAGGGCAGCAAAACCGCGATGCATGGCGAATTTAGCAGGCTTTCCGTTCACGCGCAGCGCAGGCGCTCCATGCGACCACTGCGGTATGCGCAGCTGCAGGAGGAACTCCGT
Source organism: Acidobacteriota bacterium (assembly GCA_021828835.1). GTDB lineage: Bacteria > Acidobacteriota > Terriglobia > Terriglobales > Acidobacteriaceae > Telmatobacter. The sequence goes on from JAJZCY010000067.1 coordinate 287, forward strand.
CGGCTGCTCGACTGAGATATGGAGCGTAACGGCTCCGTTCAGCGGGTAGCGGGTCTCTTGGGAAACCGCAATGTTGGCTCCATCCTGCTGCCAGCGAACCCGCGAGGGCGTATAGAGATTGACCGCAATTCCGTCCGGGGCGCGAAAGTAGATGTTCTTCACGTAGTCCGCCACGCCTTGAACGAGCGTGCCCGAGCAGCAGGGCCACTTTTGCGGGTAATAGGTCTTGTGCGCCTGCGCGTTGTAGCTCGAGTAGTAAGGATAATCACCCCAATTGTCCGGTGGTTTAACCGCGAGGACACCATTGAAGACGACCCGTTCCAGCCCATCGCCATAGCGGGCTTCACCCGTAGCGCAAAGCAGATAGCGCGCGAGCTTGGTCGCAGCGTAACTGCCGCACGGCGTTTCAAAGTGATCGTGCGTGGTGAAGAGACTGGCGTAGAGTTGCCCGCGACCCGGCTCGATGAAGAGCTCATCCGGTCCCCAGCCCCCGGTTGCGTATTGCTGATCCGAGCTCAGAAGATTCCATGCGTTGCGCATGGCGCGCAAGTATTTTTCATCACCAAGGACCAGCCGCGCTTTGCCTGCCGAACTTAAGGCGATGGCATGGCTATAGGCGTGGCGGCCCGGAAGCACATCCTCTCCGCGGGCCAGCGGATCGAAGAACTCACGATCGAGCAGATAGGCGCGCGCCCGATCATAGAGTGCGCGGTCTCCGGTCAGTGCGTAGGCCAGGAAGAGATTCTCCGGCAACACATAGGTCTCATCGTAGGGTGGCTTCTTCTTGCCAATGCGATCGCGGCCCTGAGGCGGAATGTAGGGCAATGCGCCGGCAAACACGCGAGGAATCAGCCTGCGCGCTTCTTCCATTCCGCTGAACTGGAAGGCATCGATGAGTCCGATCAGGTGTTTGTCGAGGATGTAGCACGGCCAGAGCTTCTGAGCGTTGGGCGCGGCGAAGACCTGGTTGCTGTTTCCCAGGGTCGCAGCAAAGCCTTCCACGAGTTCCTGAACCTTGGCGTGGCACTGCTGATCGCCGGTCGTCCGTCCGATTCTCGCCAGTCCGGAGATGTACTGCCCGAGGGAATGGCCGGGCACAAAACCGTTGTGGCCGTACCATCCGCCCATCGGCCCGCCAGGCGCCGGCATTCCGGCGCGCAGTCGATACACCCTGAGCAGGCGATCGTTATCGAGCGCGAGGTACGCGGCGTGAGTGCGGTCGTATTGCTCTTTCAGTGGGCCGCCGGTCAACTCCACAGCGCTGTAATCGAACTCTTCGAGTTCGTTCTTCACCCCCGCGGCTGACGAAAAAGCGAAGCGCGGCGTAAGAGCTGCGGCAGCGGCTCCGGTGAGAAATTGCCTGCGTGTGCTGGGGAAATTCATTCTTCGCAACTGCTCTTGGCCATAACTGTAGTTCCCGAATCGAGGATTGCGAAGCTCAGGCAGAGACTAAGTCGGAATTCCGGAGTGCGGAATCCGTTTGCCTTGCTCCGCCCCTGCGGTCCATACCGCGCGTATCGCTCGCTTTGTCCAGCGGATAGACGAGATCGACGTTGCGCGGCGTGAGGAGCTGGTGCTTCACGAAGACGGTGGATGGAACAGGCTTCTTCTGCAGGATGTTCAGCGCCAGCGGAATCAGCTCATCTCCGTAGCGCTCAGGAAAATAGGCAACGGAACCCACCAGGCGGGTGCCGGGCCGCCGCAGTTCCGCGCGCGCTTCGCGCAGGGCATTCTGGCCCATCACTGCGCACAACTGCGAGCTGCCAGCTTCCTCAAATGCGCGCAAGGCGGCCAGTGCGCAGATGTCGTTGACTGCACCGACTAACGTCCGCTGTGTGCCCCGGCGGCGCAGATATTTGCGTATGACTTCAAGCACCTGTTCGAAGCTGCCCCGGCCGTTGAGACGTACGAGGGGTGTCTCCACGATATGCGGGAGTTCGGTGCGCAGTCCATCGACCAGGCCAGCGCTACGCAATTCCAGCAGCGAGCCCGCAATGGGCAGCTCCAGCAGCAACAACTGGTCCACGCGGCCGCCCCAATTCTCGCGCGCCCACCGTCCAAGCGCCCGCCCGCCAATCATCCCGGCCTTGTAATTGTCGGCCCCAAAATAGGTGGCTCCGGGGTGTGGCACTTCGATGGCAATGACGGGTGTATTGGCAGCCAGAAACTTTGAAGCGATCACCGGCGCCACGCGATCGTAGGTCTGGAACTCCAGCACCAGGTCCACCTGCTCGCGGATGAAAGCATCCGCGTTACGCAGGGCCTCGCGAGCGCTATAGCGGTTGTTCAGGGTAATCAACTGGACCTTTTCGCGACTAGCTGCCGCCACCATGCTGCGCGTCACCTCGCGTGCAAACTCCGTATCACCCTGCGTAGCAAAACCAATGCGGAACGGCCGCGTCGTCACCGGCCCAAAGCTGTTCCGGTAAACCCCGGCGCCCACCCGTTCAATCAGCCCGCCGCTGATCAGCGAACGCAGCAGGCGAAAGGTTGTGGTCTTGGGCAGGCGCGTGCGTTCCATCACGCTGGTGAGCGGCAGTTCCTCACCCAAATGGCGGAAGGCCTTCAGCACCTCGCAGGCGCGGAGAACCGTCTGCGACTCGTTTCGGTCGCCGTTGCGGAGGGTACGCGCTGCGGTCGTTGTCTCCTCGCCGAAATCCTCGGCAAGGTCTTCCACTTCAGTTTTGGGCATAAGCCGCCTCCGTGGGGATGCCGCTTACGATAAATTCCGCGCTGTGGAATTGGCAAGTTCCGAATTCGGCCTCTTCAAGGGAGAGGAGATAGAAACACCCGGAGCGCTCCGCCGTGATGGGCAGGCATCGCGTGTCCTGTCCATCACGGCGTGCGCAGCGGGCTATTGGGTCCGAAGTTCGTAGTGTCCGGAAGAGTCGAGCGCAATGGCCACGCGCGATCCATTCTCGACGGGCGTTCCAGCGTGGACTGCGCCGTTGACCAGGACGCGCTGCGCATCCCCGGCAACCGGGAAGAGTACCGTTGCGTGCACGCCCTCAGGCACATCGATTACCGCCTGCATGCCGTTGTCTTGGCGCAGATCCACCTTGATCAGCCCGTGTGGAGTCGGTTCCTGGCCGCGCGCCCACTTCAGGTCGAGCAGATCGGGGCGGATGATGGTCTTGCTGAATCCCTCTGCAACCGGGCGGATGCCGAGCACCTGTTCTGTCAGCCAGTAGGTGGGCCCAGCCGACCATCCGTGTGCCAGGCTGGCAAAGTAGCCAGTCGTGCCATCGGCCTGAAGATCGGAGTGCGGATTGTTTTTTGGCCAGGACGGATCGTAGGCTTCCCAGAAGCTGGTGGCGCCTTCCTCGATCATTCCGCCCCAATATTCGCGAAGCCACTTGAGGGCATCGGCGCGGTGATTCATTTCCGCCATGGCATCCAGCACGTAGGCCCCGTAGTAGGGGGTAATGAGATTCGGCCGGAAGGTGGGCTCGCCGACGTGCGAAAGTACATGTGTCCAGATGGCGCTGTACTGGCTGGGATTGGCTACGCCGGAGAGCACGGCCATCGCGTTGGTCTGCCAGCGCGGCCCGAAATCGCCGTCCGCCGGCATCCACACGGTGGCCTGGACGCTCTTCTTGAGCGCTGCCGCGCGGGCTTCGAAGTGCTCCGCATCGGCGGCGTCGCCCAGTTGGCGCAGCAGGCCGGCTCCGGCGATGTAGGCGCGGTAATACTCGATGGTCGTGGCTTGGCGCGCCTCCTCCGTGTCGCCATTGAGGTTGGGAGCCCAGTCCACGAACAGCCATGCCTTGCCGCGGTTCTCAAACTGATTCTGCGCGTCGAATTCTTTGTCCATGAACTGCAGCAGTTGCAGCAGCTGCGGGCGGACCGATCGCAGATAGGCCACATCGCCGGTGTGGCGCACGTAGTCCCGAAGGGCCGTGAACCAGAATGACGAGTAGCCGGGGATGCCGTTGATGTGCTGGGTGACCGGCGAATTGCCGATGAGCCGCGAGAGTGTGTCCTTGAGCAGAAAATGGTCGAAGAACACCGTGTCGATCACGCGGCCGCTCACATCGGTGTCGCCCATCCAGCGGCCGCGATCGCGCTTGGGCGCGTCCCAGATGTCGTCCTGCATGCAAAGATGCGCTGAGTAGGCGCCCGCCGCCCAGATGCGGTTCAGCAGCGGATCAGAAGACTCAAAGGAACCTTGATAATGCACGGGATAGTAGATGTCCTCGACGCGGATCGCTTTGAACCTCAGTTCCGGTCCGCCGGAGAGAAAGCGGATGCGGACATAACGAAACGCGGACTTGGGTCCGTGGCCCGCCTGGTGCGCAGCGATGCGCAGGACGTTCACGCCCAGATAAGGTCCGTGGTTGAGTTCTCCCTGCGACTCTCCATACTGAATGGTCACTGCGGCTTCCTTGGCCATGTCGGAGATCAGCTCAATGCGCCCACTCACTTCACGGCCAAAATCGAGTGTGAGCCCAGGGGCGTACTCCTCGCCCGGAGCAATGCTGCTGAGCTTGACGGTGAACTCCGTCCCAGCAGGGCTCTCGGGTGCGGTGAGAGCGTCCAGGTTTTCAAATGAGCTGCGCCCGGGCATCACATCCTGCACCTTGGCCGCTGGCAGGTACGTGTGGGCGAGGAATGGCGATGCGCCTTCGTAGCCAGGCCAGTCATACAGCCCGGCGTCGGCATTCCACTGGAACAGGTCGATCGATCCCTCGATCGGGCTCAGCGGCGTAACGGCAGGCCAGGAGGAGTCGTTGAACGAAGGCTGCTCCCATCCGGCAGCCGCGTGTAGCGTTCCTTTCCAGTTCGGGCCGGAGATCAGAATGGCCGGCGCGTTGACACCGCCGGCGGCGGGAACGAGCTTTGCCACCAGCACCTCGCCGAAGATTTGCTGCATCGACAACGCGCTGTCTACAAATCCGGCAATGCCCCGTCCGCGCACAGCCTCAAGCGCGATCACATTGCGCCCCGGCTTGAGCATTCGCGCGACATCGGTGCGAAACACATGCAGACCGAGCGGATTGAGAAGATCGCTGGAGACGCGCTCCGCCAACTGGCCGTTCACGTATACCGTGGCCGAACGCGGCCCAGCAACATAGAACGTTGCGTGCGCGGGAACCTGGGCGACATTGAAGGCTACTCGAAAAAAATGTGGCGCCGTTTGATGATGCAAGCCCGGCGAACGGTAGTCGATGTGGGCACGATTGCCCACGGCCGAATCCTCGCGCGTCCAGATGTACTCTTCCGGAAGCGGCTTGTGAAACGACCAGAAGAGTTGCGGATGGACGATGGCTCGCGTCGGATCGAGCTGCCCTGGGGGAATGGTCGAAGGGCCCTTCTGCGCCCAAGCAGGCCACGCGAAAGCAAGAAAGAGAATCGGCAAAAAGCGACGAACTGTTTTGGGGGTCATTGCGCTCCTGGTGCGCTCCAGAAAATGAATATCGCGAGAAAAATCTACGCCCTGCCGACGATGGCTGTCCACGTCGTTGCTGTTAGCTCCAGGGACGGGACCGGGCGACGGAAATCCCGCGCACATCGTGCGGGTATTTGCCGGAGACGGCGGTGTAGAAGTGATACAAGCTTCCGAGCCAGTCGATCACTGAAGGCTTATGGGCAAAATCGTCGTCAATAGAGCCGGGCGGACCTGCATCCACCAGAATGGTCCCGGTCTTTTCCATGTGCTCCGGATGATGCCCGATCGCCAGCAGATCGCGTGCCTTTCGGTCGCGGCTGCTGAGACCGTAATAGAACACCGCCCATTGGTGTCGCCAGCGCACGACGCAGGGATCGCTTGCAAATCGATCATCCCAGCTTCCTGGCGGCCCATTGTGAACGATGGGGTTGAGCGGCGAGCGGGTCCAGTGTTTCAGATCGCGCGATGTGGCCAGCCCAATCTGCTCATGCCATCCGCCGCCCTCCCGTTTAGGAAGCCTGCGGGTCTTGGCGTTGTAGAACAGATAGAACGTGCCGTGCTCTTCCACGAGACACGGTTTGTAGAGCCCGCCTTGCTCCCAGGGCTTTGCATCCGGATCATCGGGCCGGAGAATCGGCTCATCGAGATCCCAGTGAAGCAGATCGTCGCTCCAGCAGAGGCCGATGACGGCCGGGCCAGCCTCCATGCCGGGATTGGGATAGGCGTGCCAGGCGCCGAGATAGCGGCCGTGGACCTTCTTGAGCCGCGCTGCGCTCAAGGCGTCATTCTCGCGGAGGATCCACATCATGGCCACGTTGTAGCGAAAGACAGGGATGTGCGGTTGGCGATGCAGGATGCAGCCCATGCGGGTCCAGTTGACCAGGTCGTTAGACCGCGCCATACCGGTTTGGTAACCAATGCCGTCGAAGCCGATGTAGGTGAGGCGGAATTCGTCTTCATGCCGAAACACGAAAGGGCCGTCGACAAACTTCTCATCGAAATCGCCGGCTCGATGACTGCCGGCGAGCACCAGTCGATTGAGCTTGTAAGGCGTGAGCAATGCGCGAGGCGCGGGAGGTGCTCCCTCATCCGCAAAAAGAGGCGTGTGTACGGCCGCGAGAGCCGAGGCTGCGCCCGCATTCCGCAAAAATGTGCGTCGGTTCACCGCGATCCTGTTCCTGGCTAGGTTTGCGAAGGGACTTCGCTGGCCACGTACACCTTGCCATCATATGCGGAGCATCGTGGTGCACCAAGCGCGCTCGCTTTGTGCGCCTCGGAACGTCGATGCTATAGTGACCCGTGCCCGTGAGATATTTCCTGTTTCTGTTTAAGCTGGCAATCGCTTCGTTGTCTGTAGGTGCGTGCATGTGCGCGGCAGCCGTCGCGCAATCTCCAACGCCGGGAGCCTTGCATCTTCCCGGTGAGCCGCTGATTGGCGCAGCCTGGTATCCAGAGCAGTGGCCGGAACAGCGCTGGGACGCGGACCTCACACAGATGCAGAAGGCCGGGCTCAATGTGGTCCGCGTAGGCGAGTTTGCGTGGAGCCGGATGGAGCCGCGCGAGGGCGTGTATGACCTCGACTGGCTGGAGCGCGCAGTCCGAGATGCGGAACGGCATCACATCTATGTGATTCTGGGAACGCCTACGGACGCGCCGCCGGCCTGGTTGACCGCGAAGTACCCTGACACCCTGCGGGTGGATGCGAATGGCCGGCGCGCCGAGCATGGCGACCGGCGTCAATTCTCGTACAGCAGCCCTCGCTATCGCATCTTCTGCAGCGACATCGCGGCGCGCATGGCGGAGCGCTTCGGGCACGATCCCGACGTGATCGGATGGCAGATCGGCAATGAATATACCGACGAGTCGTTTGATGGTTCGGCGCGCCAGCAATTCCATGCATGGCTGAAGGCACGCTATCACACGATTGACGCGCTCAATCGCGACTGGACGACAGCGTACTGGAGTCAGACCTACGACAACTGGGACGAGATCCCGCTCACCAATGCGCCGGGCAATCCGGGACTCATGCTGGCGCATCGGCGCTTTGTCACCGCGACCTGGCTGAGCTTTCAGCAGGTGCAGATAGACGCCATTCGTCCCCACATCGACTCGCGTCAATTCATCACGACCAATCTTGGTGGACTGGGCTGGAGCGACCACTTCGACCATTACCGTATCTGTGCTCCGCTCACCCTCGCCTCATGGGACGACTACGTGGGCCAGGGGCATTTGCAGGTGGCGCGCAACGCCGCCATGCACGACTTCGTGCGTGGCTGGAAGCGGCAAAACTTCCTGGTCATGGAGACCCAACCCGGATTTGTGAACTGGGCCAAGGTAAACAATTCACTCTACCCGGGCGAGACGAGAGCCATGGCATGGCAGGCGATCGGGCACGGCGCCGAGGGCGTTCTCTACTGGCAGTGGCGGGACGCGCTCAACGGCCAGGAACAGTACCACGGAGCGATTGTAGGCCCCGATGGCACGCCCCTGCCGATCTATCCGGAGATACGGGAGACTGCGGAGGAGTTTCATCGCGCGCAGGCCGCGCTGGCTGGGACCGCGCCCCAATCGGATGTCGCCATCATACTGACCTACGACAGCCGCTGGGCTCTCGATTTCCAGCCGCACACAGCCCGCTACGATCAGTTGAAGGTACTGCTGGATTTTTATCGTCCTCTGGCGCAGGTGGCGCAGTCGGTGGATATCGTGGAAGCCTCGGCGCCGCTCAACGGCTACAAGTTCGTCATTGCTCCGGCGCTCAACGTGCTGCCGCCGCAGTTGGCAAAGCATCTGCTCGGTTATGTCCGCCAGGGCGGCGTGCTTTTGCTCGGCCCGCGCTCAGGCATGAAGGATGAGAACAATTCGCTCAATGTCGAGCGGCAACCAGGGTCACTCGTGCCGGCCTTGGGAGGTCGCGTCGAGCAGTTCTATGCGTTGGAAGCGCCTGTCCAGGTGAGTGGCGACTTCGGCGCGGGCATGGCAGATATCTGGGGCGAAATGCTTTCTGTGCATGACCCCGCAACCACCATCCCGCTGCGGTATGGAGGGGGGAACGGCTGGCTCCAGGGAAAGCCGGCTATGATCGAACACCGCATCGGCAGAGGCACGCTTGCCTATCTGGGCGCGTTGCTCGACCCCAGCCTTATGCATGCGACGATCGCCGAGATGGCAAAGCAGGCCGGCGTGCAGCCTGTCTTTGGCCCGGTGCCCGCAGGGGTGGAAGTCTGCCGCAGGATCGGCGGGGGCCGCGAGGTGTTCATCCTCATCAATCATGGGCAAACGAGCGCGAAGATGGCGCTGCCGGCAGGCATGCGCCTGGTCGTAGGCGATGCGCCAGGCGGCAATATCCTGCTGCCGCCTCAGGGGGTGGTGGTTCTGCAGCGATAAGGCAGGCAGCCTGATGCCATGGCGCCGATTACTGCGCCGGAGTCTGCTTGGGAAGCTGCTTGGCGGGCGCAAATGAAAAGTGGTACGTGCCCGATTCGACCTGGAAATCGGTCGTGTTGCCCTGACTCTCCATGAGGGTCACGCCCTGCGAACGCGAGGCTAGCCGGCCGCTCTCGAGAACCCTCGATCCACCCGCCACCGGTATCCGAATCACCGCGCTTGCATTGGGTGGAATCTCAACATCGAGACGAGTGGCAGTGGGAAGGTGCTTCCACGCTATGCGAATCGTGCCTTTAATCGAGCGATAGGTTACCTGTGCTGAATCCACCCGCGTCAGCATGGCCGGAGCGATGACGATCGGTTCCGGCGCGGGGCGCGAGAAATCGACGTGAATGCCGCCCAGCCCGGTGTAGAACCACTCCTCGCCATCGCCCAGCATCAGGTGGTCCTGCGAACTGGTGCGGCGTGCGCTCCATGCCTCCGTCAACGCCGTCGCGCCCTGCGCCAACTGGTACCCATAGCTGGGGCTGTCGGTGCGCAGCAGCATGTCGAGCAGCACATTCGAGGCGCCATTTTCAGTGAGTGCATCCACAACATAGTGAAAGCCGATGTCGCCCGCCGTCACGTGGTTGTTGTGAGCCCGAATATCCTTGACCAGATTCGCCAGTACCGCGGCGCGGTCCGCGGCCGGTGTCAGACCGACGACGAGTGGCATCGCATCGGCTGTCTGGCTGCCTTTCTCGTATTGGTGCGAATCCGAGTCATAGAACCGTTGCTGAAATGCCGCCGCTACGGAGGCCGCCAAGACCTTGAGGCGTGCCTCTTCAGCGGTATCGCCGAGCTGATGTGCGGCTGCGGTCAGCGCGACGATGTCCTGATAGTAGATAGCAGTTCCGGTGAGGGCGCTCGAAGTAAGCTGTGGGAGCCCGGGGCCACGCGGGCCGATGTCGTACCAGTCGCCCAGCCCGAAATCGACGATGCCGCCATGGCTGCGCGTGGTGAGGTAGTCCACATAGCGCCGCATGACCGGATATTGCGTGCGCAGCGTGGCGAGATTGCCATAGCGCTGGAATGCGATCCAGGGATCCAGTACGGCTGCGCTTCCCCACTCCGGCGAATCGTTAAAGGCATTGCCCAGGCGTGGTGGAAAAACGGTGTACTCCGGCGCAATGGTAGGCACCATGCCATCCGGCTTTTGCTCGTCGGACATATCCTGCCCCACCTTGGCGTAAAGCCGTTGCAGGTCGAAGTCGTAATTCAGCGCCGAGCCCATCAGGTGGGATTGCTCGAGCCATCCGAGCTTTTCCCGGTGCGGGCAGTCGGTGATGATGCTCTCCAGATTGTTCTCTTCGGCGTGCAGGATGAGCATGTGGATGCGGTCGAGCAACGAATTGGAAGAGTGGAACTCTCCGGTGGGCGCGGCGGAAGAATGGATCGCATCGCCTGCGAGTGAGAGCAGATGCGCGTGTCCGGTGATCACTGCTTGCACGTAGCGAAAACCGTAATACGAGAACCGCGGGTGCCAGTGCTCGATTGCGCCGCCGCGAAGCGTGTAGCTGAACCATTGGGCACGGCCCGGTCCCGCATGAGCGCTTCGCTGCGACACGCTTCCATCAGGATTTAACAGCTCTCCGCAGATGAGCTTGACGGTGGCGCCTGCTTCGCCGCGGACCGCGATCTGCGGCCATCCGGCGAAGTTCTGGCCGAGATCGAAGACCTGCGCACCGGAGGTGAGCACCTTGCGGGAGACGGGACGATAAACGTGCATGACCCGGATAGGCGCGGTGACCTCCGGTTCGAGCATGCCCCCGGGGCCGGGAACGTCGATGGCATTCTCCCATTGGCCCTTTTCTATCAGCTCCGCTGCATCCCACCCAGCGGGCACTTTGCGCGCGTCATAGTCCTCACCCCCGTAGGTAGAGGAGAAGCCGATGGGGCCGGAGGCGAATTGCCAGTCAGGTCCTGAGGCTATGGTTTGGCGGGTCCCGTCGCGAAATACGAGATGCAGCTCGGCCGTCATCTGCGGAGGCCCGAATGAGCCCACGAACTTGGAATAGCGGCCCGGCACCCGGACCACGTTGAACATGCCATTGCCCAGCAGGACGCCCATCGCATTCGTTCCCGTGTGCAACATGCTGGTCACATCGTAGGTGTCGTAGAGAACGTGCTTGCGATAATCCGTCCAGCCCGGGGTAAGCTCGCGGTGGCCAACTTTCGCGCCATTCAAGTGCACTTCGTCCTGGCCAAGCCCGGCCACATACAGATAGGCGCGGGCAACAGGCTTGTGGATCGCAAAGGTGGTACGGAAGACGGGCATCGGCACCGTGACCCCTTCCGCCTTCCCCTGGGTGCCGGTAGCGGCTGCAATCCACTGTGCGGTCCAGTGCTCCGGCGCCATGGTGAATGCTGAGGTTGCGCTCCACCCACTCGTCGCTCCGTGCTGGTCCCACACTTCCACCTTCCAGAAGACCCGCTGCTCCGGTGCAAGCGGCTTGCCTGCGTAGAGAAGATCGTCTGTCTGGTCGGAAGAGACGCGTCCGCTGTCCCAAAGATCGCCATGATTGCGCTGGAGGAGCGCGGGCGAGGAGGCGACAAGCACGCGGTACGCGCTTTGCCGCACACCGCGTGCGGCGGCATTCACAGAAGTCAGTTGCCAGCCGAAAACCGGATGCTGAGATCCAACGGCCAGGGGATTGCTCTGCTGATTGCAGACCAAGTGGCGCGCAGGCAGCAGCGACGACGCGGCGAAGGCAGGGGCGCAGGCAGCGGCGCAAAGCAGGGTGGCAATTGCGATGCGCACTTTGCGGCGGCTCGGCTGGTGAGGGCGATCCTGGCAGGCGATCGGGTGACGAACAGTTATCGGATTCTTCAACGCGAAGTCCTCGTCAAGTACATCAGATCAGGCGAAGCGTGTATCGGCGGCCACGCTGCACCGCCAGCTGGTATTGATCGGGTCCGTTCGATGTCATTTTTTCGGCATGCAGCTTGCCGTTGATGGAATGAATCTTCTGGCCGTGCGGCACCGCGATTCGGATGGTCCGATTGAGCGACGCATGGAGCGTTACCTCCGTCGCTTTGCCGCTCTGCCACACCAGATCGACCGCGAGCCCTCCACGAGCGCGCAAGCCGGTCACGCGGCCGTCGGGCCACGCCGAAGGCAGTGCGGGCAGCAGCCGGACGATGCCGCGATGGCTTTGCAGCAGCATCTCCGCCATGCCTGCAGGCGCGCCCAGGCTGCCGTCTACCTGGAAGAAGGAAGTTGGCTTCTCGCCGCATACGTCAAACAGGTTTTCGAGCGTCGAACGGCGCAGCAGTTCCATGAGTTGCTCGTGGCAGCGGTCGCCGTCTTCCAGGCGCGCGAAACAATTCACGATCCAGGCGCGGCTCCAGCCGGTGCTGCCGCCGCCGTACTGCAGCCGCCGATTCAGCGTGACGCGGCAGGCCTCCGCCAGCTTGGGAGTATCGCGGAGCGTGATCTGATCGTCGGGGTAGAGCGCCCACAGGTGCGAAATATGACGGTGGCCGGGCTCCACTTCAACGTAATCCTGCTGCCATTCCTGCAGGTTTCCGTAACGCCCGATCTTGAAAGGGGGCAGCCGCGAAGCTGCCTTCGCCATCTGCTCGCGCAGATCGGCATCTACATTGAGAACCTTCGCCGCCTCGCTTGTCTTATGAAAGATGGCGCGGGTGATTTCGATATCCATGGTCGGACCCATGCACAGGTGTGCAGCCGTGCCGTCTGGGAGCCGGTAGGAATTCTCCGGGGAGCACGATGGGCCGGTGACCAGGTGACCGTCTGGAGAGGGGGTGAGATAGTCGAGCAGGAACAGCGCGTTTTCGCGCAGTCGGGGATAGGCGCGAGTGCGCAAAAACTCCACATCGCCGGAGAAGAGATAATGCTCCCAGAGCTGCGTGGACATCCATGCAGCGCCCATCGCCCAGATGCCGCCCCCCAGGCCGTCGATGGGGCCCGCATCGCCCCAGATATCCGTATTGTGATGGACCACGTATCCGCGCGCCTTGTAATAACTCTTTGCCACGCGTGTTCCGGCGGGAACCGTCATGTCAATGAGATCGAAGAATGGCTGATGGACGTCAGCGAGGCCGGTGCGCTCGGCGCTCCAGTAGTTCATCTCCGCGTTGATGTTCACGGTGTACTTGGAACCCCATGGCGGATCCACATACTGGTTCCAGATGCCCTGCAGGTTGGCGGCCAGCGTGCCGGGCCGCGAACTGGAGATGAGCAGATAGCGGCCGAATTGGAAGAAGATCGGAAAGATGCCGGGATCTTCGCCGCCGGCCTTGATCCGGAGGATGCGCTCATCGGTGGGCAGGGCGGCATTGGGATCGTCTTTGCCAATTTCGAGCGAGCAGCGGCGGAAGATCGCACGGTGATCGCTGATGTGGCGGCGGCGCAGTTCGGCGTAGCTGCGTTTGCCCGCACCCTCAAGATTGTGGGCGACAGCCGCGGCCATCGCGCCCTCGCCGGCAGGATAGCGGAAGCTGGTGGCGCAGTCGAGCAGCAGCGTAACGGAATCGGCGCCCGCGATGTGCAGTTGCGCGGGCTGATCGACATTGCCTGGAACGGTGCTGATCTTCCCACCCTCGGCGTGCGCGCGCAGGCGGGAGAAAAAGCGCACTCCAGTTTGGCGCTCCTTCACCGGCAGGCCGGGATTGTCGTGGACCGGCAACGCTTCTCCCGTGAGGAGCAGCCCGTCGGAGCCGGAGATTGCCGTCTGATGGTTGCCGGGCCGCCCAAGACTGGCCACCAGCGAGAGCGCTCCCCGCTGCGAGGCAGTCAGCCGGATCACGATGACCTGATCGGGCGCCGACGAGAATACCTCCCGCGTAAACTGGACCCCGTCGCGCGTGAAGCTTGTCGTCGCGATCGCTCGATCGAGGTTGAGTTCCAGTCTGTATCCGGAGATGGACGGGGTTGCCCCCGCGTCTTTGCCGGATCCGGACGAAGAGAAATCAAGCGTGAGATCGCCGAGGGTCTGATAGCACGGCATGCGGCGTGGAATCGACAGCATATCGCTCACGGCCATCGCTTCGGCTTCGGGCACCTTGCCTTCGAAGAGCAGCTTGCGGATCTCTGGAACGGCAGCGCCGGCGCGGGGATTGTCGCGGTCGCGGTATTCGCCGTCCCAGAGGGACTCTTCGTTCAACTGGATCCGTTCTACGTCCGGATTCCCGAACACCATTGCGCCCAGGCGTCCGTTGCCGACCGGCAGCGCGTGCTGCCATGTAGCTGCGGGTTGATGAAAAAAGAGCCGGAGACCGCTCCAGTTCACCGCCTTCGAATCATCCGCGTGCTCGGAAGACTGGGCAAAGAGGTCTTGCCGCGAGAGCACCGCCCCGGTTAGAGCGGCATCACGAAGAAACGTGCGGCGATTCATACTGGACATGCAAGCTCCCGAAGTTCGTTAAATGGAGGTGGACTCGGCGGTGAACAGCTGCGCCGAATGGGCATCCAGGGGAATGACGCCGTGGGATCCGATTCGCATCTGGTGACTGCGCAGGGCCACTTCGGCCTGGGCGGCGAGTGCGGGCGCAGTGAGCAGCAGCGATTTCTCGTGTCTCAAAGGCTTCAGCCCTCCGGCGAGGCGAATCTTCGCGGGAGAATTCGTCTTGTTGATCAGCGCCACCATACATTCATTGTGCCGTGCGCCGGGTACTCGAGCTGCATAGGCCACGATGCGGTCGTTCTTGCACTGAAGATCAGTCTGAAGCAGTGTGGCGCCTGCGAAGTGTTGCGCAAACTGGATACCGAAGTACTCCGGGCGCCGCGTGAATCCCGAAGAGGGACAGCCCACGATAGGCGAATACCACCCATTGCCGCCGCCATGCAGATTCACGCCGGCCATCCCCAGGGAGCCGAAGTGCAGCATCATGTCGGCGCACCAGAGAGCGGAAGCAAAGCGATCGGAGACGCCGGCAAGACCGCCGTTCCAGCAGGAGTTGGCCTCCGAGATGCGGCAGGGCAGGTGCGCCGCACGCATTGCATCCTCCACGATGGAAACCTTCTCCCACTTCATCGTGGTGAGGCGCGGATTGGGACTCAGCAGATTATCCATTGTGGCCAGGGGATTTCCCGCCGGCCCCATCGCGTAATAGTGGACGGTGAGAAGCACCATGTCGCGCTGCGCTGCCGCCATCTCCGCAAAGGCAGTCAGATAAGCAAGCTTGTTCGAGATGTCAGGCCCCGCAAACTTTGCCTGTGGCGCTCGGGCTACGATGGCGGCGTGGAAGGCAAGCCAGTCGCGAATGTAATCCTGCGGCCCCCAGCCCTTGGGGCGGAAATGGCTGAAGGCATCGGGTTCGTTACCTATTTGCAGAGCGAGGAGACGCGGCCCAAGAATGCGGCAGGCTGCCTCGGCTTCCGCCGCCGCGTTCTCCTTGCTGCCCTGGCCCAGATTCAATCCATAGAGACAGGTCCATCCCGTCGCATCGAGGAAGGCGCGCAGGTTGCGCAGCGCCAGGGCGGAGGTGATGGTGCCTTTCTTTACCGTTTTGCTCGTGTCGGGCCCGAAAACCTCGAACGGTGGAGGACCGGAAGGCGCATTCTCAGAGTAGGTGGTGTACTCGGAGGTGCCGCCACCGATGCGCAGCACGCCCCGTGGGCTTAATGCCCGGAAGAGGTCAATGAGTTGCCGGTTCTCCGCAGAAAAGAAGGTGGGGTTTGCCAGTTGTGCGGATTCATAGCTGAGGCCGCAATAGTCGGGCGGCATGGTGGCAAGCTCCGTTTGACCACTTACGCGGAGGGTGCCTGGAACGGTCGCTGCCTCCTCAGCAGAGCTGCTTTTGGTCAGCGAATAGGCTACGGCGGAACCTGTAAGCGCAAGAAAATGACGACGGGATAAGGACGGCAGGGGGCGTGAACCTCGCTCACTCGGCATATTCGATTCCAGAGTACGGATCGTGGCACCTGCAAATCGAACCCATCCATGAAACATGAACGCTCGGACCGGAATCCTGCGGCAGATGCAATAGTTCTATGCAAAGCTGTAGCAGAGCGGCATGTCAAGTACGTTGGCCGAACCCTTACTCGATTCTCGCTGCCCTGCATGATTATGCAGAAGGCTTCACCGGCATTCGTTGACTCCGTTGCGGAATGATATGGTGGCAGGAGGGCGATCCCCAGATTCCCGGCCCTCCTCATGAAGCCTGTTCTTCGTCACATCGCCAATCTCTGGACTCTGATAAACCACCCCTCCGCGGGGAGCGAATGGACGCTCGAGGAGAAGCTGCGGTCCATTCGCGAAGCCGGATTTGATGGAGTTTGCTGGGCTCCGATCCCCGGACTTGCGGAGGGTCTGCGCCGGTACGGCCTCATCTTTGTGGGCGGCATGGCGTCGGCCAATGTGCACGATTTTGCGGGGCTTCTGCGCGATTTGAAGGATGCGGGGGCGCTTC
>JAJZCY010000068.1 GCA_021828835.1 Acidobacteriota bacterium
CATCAACTGGCAGTTCACGCGCAGGAAGGCTCGCAAGAAGTTCGGATATAACAGAAACAAAATCACGCGGTCGGAGAACTAGCTTTCGGTTTCCGTGATAACTGTCGGTCAATGACAAACGGGCGATTGAACTCTCGTCGCCATTGTGAAAAAGAAACTTAAAAAGGCTTACGAAAGATTCCTTGGTACCCTGCAATTCAAGATTTCCTTCGCCAAATCCACGCCAGCGGCGCAGTCGGAAATAAATCTCAGGATTCGACGCGCTCAGCAGGAAAATCGATTCCAATAGCGCGCTCTTGCCAGAGCCGCTTTCACCGACGACAAAATTAAATCGCTTGAGCTTGTCCAGCAAGAGGCTGTCGAAGCATCGGAAGTTGTGGGCGTCGAATCTCTGGATCATCAGATAATCTCCATGAGAACTGGGTAAGGCTAGAAGTTGACTTGGACACACCATCAGTGTACGCTCCCTCTTATGGGAACGCAGCCGACGCGTACCGAGACTCCCGCGAAGAAATCGACGGTACGTTGTGGCCCAAAATCATCCCTGGAACCTTCTTCATCGCCTAGCGAAAATCGAGCGTTTGCCGACGCTCTCAAGAAGGTTCTTTCGGGTCCTCGCTCGGAAATTCTGGCGCGATTAGATCAGCGACAGAAATCAAACGAAAAGTGATTCTACGATAGCCATTGCGGGTTCTACCCCGCAACTGTCTTCGTTTTTGCCTAGACGCTCCCCCCTGCCACCTGTCCGGTGACCTCAACCCAAGTCAACCGCTTCCCCGCGATCTGCGATAAGGCTAACGCGAATCTGTCAGCATTCGACATTTTGCGCTCTTTCGTGTTGCGTGTGTTGAATCGGAACGATTGCTCATCCAAATACCGGAAGAGGTGGAACGGAGCCACGCTGACATATGTTCCATTCAAGCACCGCTTGACCAAGCTCCAGAAATTCTCCAGTCCGTTTGTGTGGATGTGCCCGCGCACGTATTCGGCAGCATGGTTCACGATCTGATGAACGTATTCCTTCTCCAGTCCCCAATAAGAATGCAGTTCATCGGTCAGAATCTCTGCGCCGGGTTCGACGTGCTTTTTGATGTGGCCTTGCAGCGTGGCCCGCTCACGATCATCAACTACCATCGTGCGAACCTTGCCCCCGCGCTCAAGGATACCGAAGGCGATAGACTTGCCGCCCCGGTTGGTCAGTTCCATTTTCTTGAGCCGCTTCGATACGTGCATGTTGCGGGCCTTGCCGCCGATGAACGATTCGTCCACTTCAACCTGGCCGCCTAGCTTGGTGTTGTGTTCATCTTGTAGAACCTTGCGGAGCCGCTGGAGCATAAACCATGCACTTTTCTGAGTCACGCCGATGGTGGCCGCGACCTCATAGCTGGAAATGCCGTTCTTGCAGTTAACCAGCATCCAGAGCGCGATTAGCCATTTATCGAGCGACAGCGGAGAATCCTCAAAGACGGTCCCTTGCTTCACGCTGAATTGCTTGCCACACTTGCCGTTCTTGCACTTCCAACGCCACTGCGTAGCCAGCCAGTAGTGATCCTGTCCGCCGCACTTGGGGCAGGTTGGTTTACCATCGGGCCAGCGCATTGCCGCTACAGCGTCAACGCAGTTCTGAGGATTGGAAAAGAACCGGATTGCCTCAGCAAGAGTCGGGCTTTGTTCGTTCAGCATGGTAGTAGACTAACCAATTTCGGTTGGTTAGTCAAGTAAATTATTGCCCAAATGCGAGACCTGGGGACCCATGTTTTGTAGTTATATCCGCATTTTCAAGACCTGCGCCACCCAGCGGTTCACCGTTCTCCCTTGTTCCCTGCTTCAGTCCATCTTCTCGCGGGCTTCCTTCCACAGGTCGATGCCGCTGTCCTGCGCGTAGCGGTCGATCTCCTTTAGCTCGGCCTCGGTGAAGTCCAGCTTCTTCACGGCGTCGAGAGAGTCGTCGAGTTGCTCTACGTTGCGGGCGCCGATCAGCGCGGTGGTCACGCGGCTGTCGCGCAGCACCCAGGCGATGGCCATCTGCGCCAGCGTCTGTCCGCGCCCGGCGGCAATCTCGTTCAGCTTGCGCACGCGGCCGATGTTCTCCGGGGTGAGGAACTCGCCCAGCAGAGAGGAGTTGGGAAACTTGGCGCGCGACTCGGCGGGAACTCCGTTCAGATACTTCTTGGTCAGCAGGCCCTGGGCCAGCGGGGAGAAGGCGATGCAGCCCGCGCCGATTTCGGCCAGCACGGCGAGCAGATCGCGCTCGATCCAGCGGTTCAGCATGGAGTAGGAAGGCTGGTGGATGAGCAGCGGCACGCCCATCTGGCGGAGGATGTGCGCGGCCTCGCGGGTGCGCTCCGGGCTGTAGGAGGAGATGCCCACATAAAGCGCCTTGCCCTGCTGCACGGCCGTTGCCAGCGCGCCCATGGTCTCTTCCAGCGGGCAGTTGTCCCAGGGCCGGTGGGCGTAAAAGATGTCGACGTACTCCAGGCCCATGCGCTGGAGGCTCTCGTCCAGCGAGGCCAGCATGTATTTGCGGGAGCCGCCGATGCCGTAGGGGCCGGGCCACATATCCCAGCCCGCCTTGCTGGAGATGACCAGTTCATTGCGCAGTGCGCGGAAATCCTTGCGCAGGATGGCGCCGAAGTTCTCTTCGGCCGAGCCATAGGGCGGACCGTAGTTGTTGGCCAGGTCGAAGTGGGTGACGCCGCGGTCGAAGGCGCGGCGGATCATGGCACGACCGGTCTCGAAGACATCGGCGCCGCCGAAGTTCTGCCACAGGCCCAGCGACACCGGCGGCAGCACCAGGCCGGATCGGCCGCAGCGGCGAAAGGTCGCGTGTTCGTAGCGGCTGTGCGCGGGAATGTAAGCCGTTTCCATCTCTCAGCTCCTGAATCGGGTCATTGACGGTTCAGTATGGCATATCGGGCAGGCGGCTGATTTTGCTGTGCTTGTGGAATCCTGCCTGGGTGCCGGCGAATCCAATGGTGGAGAACAAGGGAAGGAGTATTGCGCGATGACGAAGTCTGCAACCGAAGCCCATGAGCTGAAGAAGGCACCTCATGTGACCGGTGTTCTGCCCATCTTTCACGAGCGCTGGAGCCCGCGCTCCTTTGCCGATCGCGAGGTGAGCCGGGAGACGCTGGGGAAGGTCTTCGAGGCGGCGCGCTGGGCCGCGTCTTCCTATAACGAGCAGCCGTGGAGATTTCTGGTGGGCACGCGCGGCAGCGAGACGTACAAGAAGATCTTTGAGGCGCTGGGCGAGTTCAACCAGAACTGGGCGCGCACCGCGCCGGTGCTGATCCTGGGCGTGGCGCGGACGACGTTCAGCCATAACAACACGCCCAACCGGCACGCGCTGTACGACCTGGGCGCGGCGGCTTCGTATATGACGTTGCAGGCGGCGGCGCTGGGGGTGGCGACCCACCAGATGGCCGGCTTTGACGCCGAGAAGGCCCGCGCGCTGCTGGGCATTCCGGCGGATTACGTCATCGGCGCGGTGATCGCGCTGGGCTACCAGGACGAACCCGCGAAGCTCGGGGACGAGGGCCTGATCAAGCAGGAGACCACGCCCCGCCAGCGCAAGCCGCTGCACGACTTCGTGCTGGAGGCCTGGGGCAAGGGCATGGAGCTGTAGATCAGACCAAAATGGCTGGCGGGGACTCGCCGATTCAAATCGGCGAGTCCCCGCTGCGTTTACTCGATCGGGGCTGCTTGCTTCGGGCGGAAGCGGGGCTTCTTCATCAGATAGCCGATCGGAATCAGGCAGACGGTGAGGATGACCAGCGCGTGGATGGTATCGACGTAGGCCAGGACGTTGGCCTGCTGCACCATCATTTGATAGGTGTGCGCCACGGAGCGGTGGGCGGCGTCGGCTACCGAGGAGCCGCGAGTGACCATCATGCGGCTGAAGCCGCCGGTCAGGATGCGGTAGTTGGGGGCGCCGGGATAGACGTGCGCGGCCAGGTAGTTCTGGTGCACCTGCGCGCGCCGCACCAGCATGGTGCTGATGAAGGAAATGCCGAGGCTGCCGCCGATGTTGCGAGCCAGCGCGGTGAGTCCGGAGACCTCGTTGTTCTTCTCCTGCGGCACGCCGACGTAGGACATGACGCTGATCGGCACGAAGAGGAAGGGCATGCCGATGACCATGATGACGCGCCAGCTTGCCGCGTCCCAGAAGCTGATGCTGAGGTCCAGGCTGGAGATGCGCCAGATGCCGAAGCTGACCCAGGCAAAGCCGAAGCAGATCATGGCGCGGGGATCGAGCTTTTGCCCGAGGAAGCCGACGATGGGCAGCATGACGATCAGCACCAGGCCGCCCAGCGAGAGCACCATTCCGGCCTCGGTGGCGGTGTAGCCCAGAATCTCCTGGAGGAACTGGGGAATCATGACGGTGGTGGCGTAGAGGGCCGAGCCGATGACCAGCATGACCAGTTGGGTCATGGCGAAGTTGCGGCTGCGATAGAGCGAGAGGTCGACGATGGGGTGCTCGGCGGTCAGCTCGCGCCACAGGAAAGCGACCAGGCCGACGCCGGCGAGCACGGCGCAGGTGACGATGAGGTGGGAGCCGAACCAGTCCTTCTCCTGGCCCTTGTCGAGCATGATCTGGAGCGAGCCGATGGTGAGGGCCAGCAGGCCGAGGCCGATGCCGTCCACGCTGCCCAGCTTTTTGCGCACGCGCTTGAGATAGGGTGGGTCTTCGACGATGCGGCTGGTGAGCAGGATGGAGAGAATGCCGATGGGGATGTTGAGGAAGAAGATCCAGCGCCAGTCGTAGTTATCGGTGATCCAGCCGCCGATGGTGGGCCCGATGGCGGGGGCGACCACTACGGCCATGCCGTAGATGGCGAAGGCGACGCTGCGTTTTTCCGGCGCGAAGGTGTCGGCCAGGATGGAGCGCTCGCTGGGTTGGAGGCCACCGCCGGCCGCACCCTGAAAGACACGGAAGACCACCAGCATGCCGAGTGAAGTGGCGAGGCCGCAGCAGAACGAAAACACGGTGAAGGCGACCACGCAGGTCATGTAAAAGCGCTTGCGGCCGATGCGGTTGGCGATCCAGCCGCTGATGGGCAGAACGATGGCGTTGGAGACCAGATAGGAGGTGAGAACCCAGGTGGCTTCGTCGTAGCTGGCGCCGAGCGCGCCGGCGATGTGCGGCAGGGCGACGTTGGCGATCGACGAGTCGAGCGCTTCCATAAAGGTGGCGAGTGTGACCGTCAGGGCGATGACCCAGGGATTGAAGCGCGGCTTCCACGTCTCGTCAAAATGAAATTCGGCGTCGGCGTCCCGCGATTTCGCAGGAGAGGCCCCGACTCTCTGCGCCATGCGGGCTCCCTGGGAGATGGATTGCGCTACGATCCCTCTGCCGGGACGAAGAGGAAGAAGTGCTGCCGAGTCAGTGGCCCTCTACCTATGCCGGGGAAGTTCAACGGGAACTGGAAAGATCGCAAGCAGTGCTGCTGACAGGATAAAGCACGCGCGACTGGGTTGGGAGCGGAGTTCGGGAAATGTGCCGGATGTGTGGGCCTGACGGCCCACACATCGATCTACGCACCCGTTTCACGCAGTTAAGTCAGGCCTTGCGGCCGAGGTCATTGCGCCAGGTGCGACCCTCTTTCTCCAGCAGATGGTCGGCGCACTCCGGGCCCCAGGAACCGGCGAAGTAGTTGGGGAAGACCTCGGGTTTCTTGGCCGCCCATGCTTCCAGAATCGGCGTATAGAGCGCCCAGGTAATCTCCACGCCGTCGCGATGGGCGAAGAGGGTCTGATCGCCGAGCATGGCGTCGAGCAGGAGGCGTTCGTAGCCGTTGGCGCTGGAGGTGCCGAAGGCGGTGGAATAGTCGAAGTCCATGTAGACGGGGCAGACGCTCATCTCCGGCGAGGTGGGCACCTTGGCACCGAAGCGGAGGGCGATGCCCTCATCGGGCTGGATGCGGATGGTGAGCAGGTTGGGCTGAATCTCGCTGCACGGGCCGCCGCCGCTCATCATGCGGTTGAAGATCAACAGCGGCGGCTGCTTGAACTGGATGGAGATCTCGGTGGCGCGCTTTTTGAGGCGCTTACCGGCGCGCAGATAGAAGGGCACGCCCGCCCAGCGCCAGTTTTCGATCTCCAGGCGCACGGCCGCGAAGGTTTCGGTGCCGGACTCCGGGCTCACGCGCTCTTCGTCGCGGTAGCCGATGACGCGCTGCCCGTTGATCATGCCCGGTCCGTACTGCCCGCGCACCGTGTTGAGGATGGGAATGGGGGGGATGGCGCGCCAGACCTTCAGCTTTTCGCGGCGCACGCTATCGGCATCGAAGCTGGACGGCGGCTCCGCGGCCACCAGCGACAGCAACTGCATTACGTGATTCTGCACGACGTCGCGCAGCGCGCCGGCTTTCTCATAGAAAGGGCCGCGGCCTTCCACGCCCAGCGTCTCGGCTGCGGTGATCTGCACGTGGTCGATGTAGTTGCGATTCCACACCGGCTCGAAGATGCCGTTGGCAAAGCGGAAGACCAGCAGGTTCTGCACCGTCTCTTTGCCGAGATAGTGATCGATGCGGAAGACCTGATTTTCGTGGAAGACCGCGTTGACCCGGTGGTTCAGCTCGCGGGCTGAGTCGAGGTCGTGGCCGAAGGGTTTCTCGATGACCACCGCGGCGCGGCCGTTGGCGGGCTGCGCCATGCCCTGCGCGCCGAGGTTCTCCACGATTTGCGTGAAGTACTCCGGGGCGGTGGCGAGATAGAAGAGGCGATCGCCGCCGATGCCCTTTTCCTTGGCGATGCGGTCGAGTTCCTTGTCCAGCGCCGCGTAGTGGGAGGCATCGTCGAAGTTGAGCGGGAAGTAGCTGATGTGGTTCACGAAGTCGGCGAGAACCGGATCGCTGGCGTCGGCCCCGCCGAATTCGATGACGCCCTGCTTCATGTCCTGCGCGAACTCATCGCCGAGCGGCCGGCGCGCCACGCCGACGATGGCGAACTGCTGGGGCAGCAGGTTGTTCTGGCGGAGGTGGAAGAGCGCCGGCAGCAGCTTGCGCTTGGTGAGGTCGCCGGAAGCGCCGAAGATCACCAGAATCCCCGGCTCGGGAATGCGTTCGTTGCCCTGCGGAACCCTGGAGAGATCTTCGGGCCGCACCTTCATCTGGACTGTTGCCATTGCTCGCTCCGTGGCAGTGACTCTGGGTTTGTGAATCGTGCTATGGGAATCGGCTCGGGGATGGCGTTCATTCTTTCTTTACGCCGTGGCCGCCAAACTCGTTGCGCATGATGGCGAGCATGCGGTCGGTGAAGTTATTCTCTTCGCGCGAGCGGATGCGGCGGATGACGGACTCGGTGATGACCGGCGCGGAGACGTTCAGGTCGAAGGCCTCGAAGACGGTCCAGCGGCCCTCGCCGGAGTCGGCCACGTAGGCCTGCAAGCCGTCGAGGGTGGGATTGCCGGCCAGGGCGTCGGCCGTCAAATCGAGCAGCCAGCTTCGCACCACGCTTCCATAGCGCCAGATGTTGGCGATCTGGGGCAGGTCCAGGTCGAACTGCTCTTTCTTCTCCATGACGGTGAAGCCCTCGGCGTAGGCCTGCATCATGCCGTACTCGATGCCGTTGTGCACCATTTTGACAAAATGGCCGGCGCCGGCCGGACCCACGTGCCCCCAGCCCTGATTCTTGGCGGGCGCCAGGGTCTCGAAGATCGGGCGCAGAGACTCGACGACATCTTTTTCGCCGCCGATCATCATGCTGTAGCCCTCTTTCAGTCCCCACACGCCGCCTGAAGTGCCGACGTCGACAAACTTGAAGCCCTTGGCGGCGATCTCCTGGGCGCGGCGCACCGAGTCCTTGTAGTAGGAGTTGCCGCCGTCGATGAGGATGTCGCCGGGGTTGAGCAGCGGCTCGAGCTGGGCGATGGTGTCGTCCACCGGTTTGCCTTGCGGCACCATGATCCAAATGGCCCTGCGGCCTTTCAGATTCTGGACAAGGTCTTCGAGGGATGAAACACCTACATTGCCGGAGCCGGTAAGGCGGGCCACAGCTTCCTGGTTGAAGTCGAAGCCGACCACCTGATGGCCGCCGAGGCGCAGCCTTTCCGCCATGTTGCCGCCCATCTTGCCGAGACCGATCAAGCCAAGCTGCATGATTCCTCCTGTCGCACGCGACATAATCTCTGGAATGATTTCGTGACGATCTTCGCGGCTGCCGGCCGCGACTGCTGGACGCTCAAAAATACGTGCATTGGATGCGTTGGGCCCGGTGCAGGATCCAGCGCCACGCGGCGGAGCTCCTGCCAAGGGGAAGAATTACCGGACAGTCGAATGGTAGCAGCCTACGCTCGGCTGGCAGCAGCCGACGCTCGGCTGGCAGCAGCCTGAACTCGGGGGCGCGTGGTTGCGCGCGCGAGAGAGGAGGCCGTCGCCCCTTTCGGGCCGCCCGGGAATATCCAATCTATTGAGTTAGAGGGATTTGGCGCGAAATGGATAGCTTGCGCCGGAGCTATTTCTCGTCGTTCTCCTCGTCGTGGTCGCCTTCGACGGAGATGCGCAGAGAGCGCAGGAAGTGGAGATCGTTCTGGGTGAACTCCCCGGGTGCGCCGGCTTCGGAGCCCTCTTGGGATTCCTCTTGCGTGGCGGCCGAGAGCTCGTTGAGGCCGATGGTGGCCTCCAGCATGAGCAGCACATCGAAGCCGTGCTTGCGGATGTCCTGCACAACTCCGGCGATTTGCTCGCTCTCGATGACCGACTCGTGGATGGCCTCGCCCAGTTGCTGAATCAATTCACGCAGACGGGATGTCACGGGTTACCTCCAGGAGTGGCCGGCGTGAGGCTGCCGGACAGCGCGCAATCAAACTACCTTACTTCCGATGCCCGCTGAATGCAATCGGAAGCTGCCAAAACGCGGGAATCTAGATCGCTGTTAACATCATAAACGGGATGAAGCCTCAGACCATCGGCCGAGTGCTTGGCGTAGGCGTGCGTGTTGCCGGGCGTGTGGCGGGGCAGCATCTGGCCGGACCTGCGCGAGGCGCCGACGTTGCGGCCGCTGGCAGCGGCACAGTTGTGCGCGATGCGGGACGCGCGGCGGGCCAGGCCAGCCGCGGAGTCGCCAAAGGCGTAGGCGGGTTTCTGCGTCCCTTCGGGCGTGTTGGCGGCATCGTGTGGCTCGAGGTGACAGGTGTCTTCTTCCTGCTGCCGGTGATCGTCTTCGCGCCGACCGTTTGGCAGACGCGCATGAGCTGGGCGCAAGGGCCCGATCACCGCAAATTCGTATCCGCCGCCATTGTGGTCGTAGTCTTCCTTTATCTGGGGATTACCTCGTTTGTGCGCGCGCGCAGACGGGCAGCGAGCCGCTAGAGCGCGCATCGCTTTTCACGGATCCGCAATAGAATCCTGGCCGCATTGGGTCTATACTGCTTGGCAAGGAGATTGCTCCGCAACGGAGGTGTGTCTTCCGTAGGGATTCCGGTGCAATAGCGCTCGATCCCCCGCCCTCGCCGGTGATGCGTTGGCGCGCAGTCGCCCGCGTGCTGCGAAGTCCGGTGGATGCTCTCGGATGCGCTCTTCTTCCCGCTTCCTGTTCTCTCTGCGGCTCTCCCCTGCCGCTGCTCTCTTCTGTTCCTATCTGTTCTTCCTGCTGGGCTGAGCTTGCTGTGCTCGACGGCGCTGCGTGTTCCCGCTGCGGCGATGCGCTGGATGCTCTGGGCGTCAGCGGCATCTCTTCGCTGTGCCGGGCCTGCCGGCTGGCGCCGCCGCCGTTTGGGCGCGCGGTGGCCTATGGACTTTACGAAGGCCGAATGCGGGACGCGATTCACGCCTTCAAATACAGCCGTCTGCACCCGGCCGCGCGGGAACTGGGGAAGATGCTGGCCGCGGCGATGGCGCAGCTTGCCGGCGAGGCTCCGGCCGAGATGCTTGTGGTGCCTGTTCCGCTACACCGTTCGAAGCATGCGCAGCGCGGATTCAACCAGGCGCGCTCCCTGGCGCAGGAGGCGCTGCGCGAGTTGCGCGGCACGCATCCGCAATGGCGCCTGACACTTGCGTCGTCGACGCTGATGCGCCTGCGGGCCACGGAGAGCCAGGCTGGGCTGACGCCGCGCCAGCGCCGCCTGAACGTGCGGGGAGCATTTTCGGTTTCCGATCCGGGCGCTGTGACGCTGAAGCACATTTTGCTGGTGGACGACATTCTGACTACCGGGGCGACGGCGCGGGCGGCGGCAGGAACTCTCATCCGGGCCGGAGCCGCGTCTGTATGGGTAGCGACGCTGGCGCGCGCACGCCGCGCGTCTGCTGCTTCGCCCGTCCACTTCCATACGCAGCAGGACGAGGAGATCGACAACCGGCCGGAGGCATCCGCCGCGCCGGAGATGGAAAGCTTTGCTTCACCTGAAGGGCCACGACCTTTTTGAACGGGGGACAGTGCGATGTCGCTGGGAAAAGCTATGATCCACGCCCGCAAGCAGAAGGCGATCACGAAGGCAGCCGCCATGGTGGCTGAGCACGGCCCGGCTGTGGTTACGCAGTCAACGCATTTTCTGCAAATGCCGGTGCTGGTGCTCAATGCGTCTTATGAGCCCATCAACATCTGCGGCGCGCGCCGCGCGCTGGTGCTGGTGCTGAAGGGAATTGCGCGCACGGAAGAGGAGCATGGCATGGCGCTGCACGCGCAGCGCACGCGGGTTACCATGCCGTCGGTGATCCGTCTGCTCGAG
Source organism: Acidobacteriota bacterium (assembly GCA_021828835.1). Lineage (GTDB taxonomy): Bacteria > Acidobacteriota > Terriglobia > Terriglobales > Acidobacteriaceae > Telmatobacter. The sequence continues at coordinate 10,667 of JAJZCY010000068.1, forward strand.
TACCGGCGGATTCCGCACCAGACCCGGGCGCTGTCGCGCAAGAACATCCTGCTGCGCGATCGCAACACCTGCCAGTACTGCGGCGAGGTGATGCAGCCCAGCGAACTGACGCTGGACCATGTGGTGCCGCGCTCGCGCGGCGGCAACAGCACCTGGGAGAACCTGGTGGCCTGCTGCCACAACTGCAACCGGCGCAAGGGCAACCGCCTGCTGCATGAGATCGACGACATGCGCCTGCTGCGCGAGCCGCGGCCGTTTTCGCTGCACACCAGCCGGCAGATCATGCGTATGCTGGGCCGCGGTGACGACCGCTGGCGCAAATACCTGTTTTATTGATGTTTTCTGCTCTCAGGTTTTGTCTCTTGCGTTCCCGATTCGCGCGCCTCAAAATGAAGGAAGCCGGGTATCGGAGCACGGGAAGGGACCGCTGAACTTTCGGGAAGCGATCTCACCGAGCGCGCCCGAGCGCGTCTCAAGTTAACGAGATTCCAAGCGAAAATCCGGTGGGCCCCCTTTGCGGCTCCAGTTATTTGAGCGCCGCTTCCTCACAAAACTAGAAGTTGAGTAGCTGAATTTCAGCCGCTGCCGAATAGCCCCTTTCCACCCCGCGACGAGGCGACCCTTGCCGATGAAACAACCGCTGGACTCCCGCTCTATCGGATCGCTGCTGGCGATCGTGCTGATTGCGCTGGCCTCGGGGCTGTGGGTGCTGGCGATTGCCACCCTTATGCAATGGCTGATCTACGACGATTGGCTGCACCAGACGGGTCCGTTGCAGATCTTCGGCAGCCTGTGTGCCGCGGCGCTGACCTTCGTCGTTGTGCTGCGCTGGCAGATTGCGGTCCGCCGCCGCCGCGAGGAGATGCTGCGCCGCTTCGAGTCGATTGCGCGCATGAACGACCGCATTCGCAATTCGCTCCAGACCATCGACCTGCTGGCGTTCGCCAACGCGCATGCGACCGAACAGGTACACGCCGCCGCGGACTCCATCTCCGCGGTTTTGGGCGAGGTGTTGCAGGAGCACGAGCCGGCTCGAGCCGGGAGACGCGGCAAGCCGGTGTTCGATTCAGAGCAGCGAGCAGCGGAAGCGCGCCAATAGCCGCGGTTTTTGCGAACGCAGGAGCACGGAAACTCGCAGCAAGAATTGTTCTGAGCACTTGCAGGGCGCGCTCCCGGCGTTTAGCGCAGGATGGTGTTGTCGATGAGGCGGGTGGAGCCCGCGTAGGCGGCAACGGCGAAGAGCGTTCCCGGAACGGCGGTTTCGACAGGCTCCAGCGTGTCCCAATTCACAGCAGCAACGTAGTCTACGCGCACAGCCGGTTCGGCCGCGAATTCTTCGCGGGCGGCAACGATGAGTGTCGCAGGGTTGCGCTCGTCCTGCGCGACCAGCGCCTCCACGCGGTGGAGAGCGCGGCTAAGCGTCAGCGCCTGAATACGTTCAGAGGGGCTGAGGTAGGCGTTGCGGGAGCTGAGGGCCAGGCCGTCGGCATCGCGGACGATGGGGCAGACGACGATCTCAGTGCCCAGGCGCAGGTCGCGGGTCATGCGGCGCAATACGCTCACCTGGGCCGCGTCTTTCTGGCCGAAGAAGGCCGCGTCGGCTTCAGCGGCGATGAAGAGCTTGGTTACGACAGTTGCGACGCCGCGAAAATGGCCGGGGCGGGATTTGCCGTCCAGACGGTCACTGAGGCCTTCCACTTCAACAAAGGTTCTGGCGTCCGCCGGGTAGATCTCTTCGACAGTGGGAGCGAAGAGCACATCGGCGCCTTGGGATTCAGCCAGCGCGCAGTCCGCCTCGAAGGTGCGGGGATAGCGGCTCAGGTCCTCGTTGGGGCCGAACTGGGTGGGATTCACGAAAAGCGTGACGGCCACGTGGCGGCAGGCTGCGCGGGCGGCGCGAATGAGCGAGGCGTGGCCGGCGTGCAATGCGCCCATGGTGGGCACAAGGCCGATGGGGCCTGTGGCGGCGCAACGGCATGTGCGCGACCAATGGCGGAGTTCCTCTACGGTGCGGAGAATGCGCATGGGTTCGGTTCTGAAGTTTCCTCAGGGAGGTCAGGCCAGCGGAGACGGGAGGCGCGGCCGGATCGATTAGTTGTCCCAGTCCTGGAGTGCGTCGCGATTCACGACGCCTTCGGTCTGATCGGCATCGATGGAGCGCGGCGGCTCCATTCCCAGCGCGCGGCGCTCGGCCTGGCTGAGGTGGTAGCTCTCGGCGTCGGAAGGAAAGGCGCGGTGCTCCACGTCTTCGCGGTAGCGCTCGACGGCGGTGCGGAAGAGCGCGCCCGCATCCGCGTAGCGGCGCACGAACTTGGCGGCAGGAGCGAAGGTGAGGTTGACCATGTCGTGGAAGACGAGGATCTGGCCGTCACACTCCGGCCCGGCGCCGATGCCGATGGTGGGAACAGGCAGCCCGGCGGTGATCTGGGCGGCGGCCTCGCGGGGAACGCCTTCCAGCACGATGGCACCAGCGCCGGCGTCGGCTAGAGCAAACGCATCGGCGGTGAGGCGGCGGACCGTCTCAGCCGTTTTGGCCTGCACGCGGTAGCCGCCCATGCGGTTCACGCTCTGCGGGGTCAGGCCCAGGTGGCCGATGACGGGGATCTCGGCTTCGGTGAGGGCGCGAACCAGTTCCACGCGCGAGCCTTCGATCTTGACCGCCTCGGCGCCGGCCTCTTTGACGAAGCGCACGGCGTTGGCCACACCTTCGGCGACCGTACCGTGATAGCTGCCGAAGGGCATGTCGGCGACTACGAGCGCACGGCGCACGGCGCGGCGCACGGCGCGGGTGTGGTGCAGCATCTCGTCGACAGTGATGGCGAGGGTGCTGTCGTGGCCCATCACAACCATGGCCAGCGAGTCGCCCACCAGCAACAGGTCGATGCCGGCTTCGTCGGCCAGACGGGCGGTGGCGTAGTCATAGGCGGTGAGGGCGGAGATGGGCTTGCCCTGGCGCTTCATCTCGCCGAGCGCGGGGACGGTGACTTTGGTGGCAGCCGAGGATGGCGGGAAGGCTTGCGCACCGCCGCGCGGGGTGGTCAGGCTCATGGCGTCTCCAGTGCCGCTCCGGCAGACTCAGGATGCGGCCCGTACAAGAACAGTTTACGCCTGCGGCATGGCATGGCGTACCGCCGCTTCGGTCACGGATCGAGGGAGGGTCAGCATGGCTCCTCGGGCGCTCGTAGCGGCTTACGGGGTCTTTACACGGCATTCCATAGTCTGGCTTTATGACTCGAATTATGCCTCGACTGCTAGCTGCCCTGGCGCTTGCAAGCCTGTGCGGATTGCTGGTGTGGGATATCCGGCCGCAACTCTTTCCGGGAAATACTCATGCACTGCTGGCAGCGTTGCCACTCACGACAATCGGAATTGGGTGGCTCGCACACCATGCGGCCCAACGGTCTTCGTCGCGCGACTGGCTCAAAGCCGGGCTGCTTGCCGCGGCTTTCTTGTTTTGGGCTGCCAATCAATGTGTGAGCAGCTCGCGGGCGGCGATTGTCTGCAACGATATCGCCATCGTGCTCTTCGTATTCGATCTCCTGCCGATCGTTGCAGCCTAGCACGCTCAGCGTGCGTCAGTGCTCCAGGAGGTACCGCAGCTCCGCCCAAGAGCGCGGGCCATTTCGCCTGGGTGCCCATGTACTTCATATTTCTAGTTCGCTGGGCACAAATCCCGTTCTCTTGTTTGCTCGTCCCCTGATTAGACTGAGAGAGCGATGGGATCGGTGGCTTGGATTGCGGGCATTGGAACGGCTGCGGGGCTGGCCGCGGGGGGCTGCGCGTATGCGGCCATGTGGCCGGGCTCGCGCCTGTTCGGGGACGCGCTGATTGGGCCGCGGCGGCCGGGGGAACTGGCGCTCACGTTCGACGACGGACCTAACCCGGCGTGGACGCCGCGGCTGCTGGAGACACTGACGGCGTATGAGATTCGGGCGACGTTTTTCCTGCTGGGCAGCCGCGCGCAGGCCGAGCCGGAGCTGGTGCGTCGCATCGCGGCGGCCGGACACCTGATTGGCAACCATTCCTGGTCGCATCCCAACCTGGCGCTCACCGGGCGGGGACGGATTCGCGAAGAGCTGGTCAGAACGCGTTCGACGCTGGAAGACATCACTGGAACTGCAATCCGATTCTTTCGCCCGCCGTTTGGGGCGCGGCGGCCGGCGGCGCTGCGCGAGGCGCGCGAGCTGGGCATGATGCCGGTGCTGTGGAACGCGATGACCTCCGACTGGAAAGAGCCCTCCGGGGAGCGGATCGCCGCCAGCCTGACGGCCAAGATCGACCGGTTGGAGCGGCGGGGCTGGGCTGCCAACATTGTGCTGCACGACGGAGGGCACCTCGATCCCGGGGCGCGCCGGGGTCCTTCGGTGAAGGCGGCGGGGCTGCTGGCGGCGCGGTATGCCGGGACGCACCGGTTTGTGACGGTGGAGGGGTGGGCGCTGGGCGAGGCCGCGCATTGACACATATTATGTGCGCACATATAATGTGTTCATGAACATCACGCTCTCCATCAACGAGCACATCGTGAAGCGCGCCCGGGAGCGGCTGCGCGCCATGGGCAAGAGCGTGAATGATGAGATTCGCGACCACCTCCGGCACGTCGCCGGGGACGATGATGTCGAGGCAGATATTGAATTTCTTCGCCGCACGGCGGGACAAGGTAATCCCAATGGCTGGAAATGGAATCGAGATGAGCTGTACGAGGATAGGCTGAAATGGCCACACTCGCCGGCTTCACCCCAGGAGACACCCGGACCTTCCTCGACACCAACATCCTCGTCTACGGAGACGACCGCGGAGAGCCGGAAAAGCGAGAGCGCTGCCTAGAACTGATCGAAATGCTCCGCCGGAAGCACACCGGCGTGGTTTCCATTCAGGTTCTACAGGAGTATTTCGTTACCGCAACCCGAAAATTTGCACTCGACGCTGCCGTGGCGAAGAGCAAGGTGGAAGTCTTTGCCAGGTTCCATGTGGTCGAACCGGGCGTAGCCGATGTGCTTGCCGCAATTGACCTTCACCGGTTGATGCGCATTTCCTACTGGGATGCGCTGATCGTCCGCTGTGCCAGGCAGGCCGGCTGCCGGGTGCTCCTGTCGGAGGACATGCAGCACGGGCAGACGCTCGACGGCGTGCGGATTGTGAATCCGTTTGTGTAGAAACTGGCTGGCGGCCTCCCCGCTCGCATCCTGCCCCTGAAGGAGTGAAGGGGAAGGGCCCGCGGTTGCCCTTCGCCCGGGGACCTGCTGAGCAAATCACAGCATTGTTGGTTAGCCGGTAAGGCATCCACGCCAAAGTTCCGTAACAGGGCACGACATCAGTCGCGCCGAGATGCGCCGATCAAGGGATGTGGGCTTCAGCCCCTGCCGCCCGCTGTTCGGGGTAATCTCCGGCTAGCCGGTAATACGACCGGAACCTCGTCGATGAGCGACTTGGCGATGACGTGTAAACGGAGAGCAAGGCCTGGATGACGCATTGTTCTGGGCGGGTTCAGTTCAGTGATTCCCACCCAAGCCGCAAAAGGCGCGGCTTGGATGGGGCACCCCTCGTCTGTGGCTGGACAGCTTGGGCAGAGAATTGGGTCGGCCACCCGCCCAAAAAGGAACAGTTCACCAGACCGAGGTTTGTGGTTTCCCACTCAACCACGATGAAACCGTGGTTGAATGGGGCACTCAGCGCTGTGGCGAGTATTTGGCCGGGCCACCTGCCTTGGGCAGAGAATTGGGTCGGCCACCCGCCAATCGGGATTCGCGCG
>JAJZCY010000069.1 GCA_021828835.1 Acidobacteriota bacterium
AATGGAGCTGGCTACGGTGGCTTCCACCGTCAAGGCTCCGCTGGCGGTAACGGCGGTGGTGGCATGCGCCTGCGAAGCCGCTGCGAGCAGCAGTCCGGCGACGCCGGAAGCAAGCAAACTCTGGGAAATTTTCTTCCAATTGTTCATCTTCGTTCTCCTTCGTGAAGGAATGATGGCCCGGCTAATTTGCCGTAGCCACAAAGTTGATGGTGGTGGTTATGGTTGAGCCTGTAGGGGGCCCCCCTGATCCACTCGCGGAGGTCGAGATGACCGCGCTGAGCGTGTGTGAAACATTTGAGCCGTAGGGCTCAGCCTTCTGAATCGGCGTACTAACGGTATTGGACAAGGTTACGGAGTCCACCTCTAGAGTTACCCCTGTGGGCAATGCGGTGGAGAGCTCGCCGCTTAAGGTATAGCTTGGACTGCCCAGCCCGCTTACCTGTACGTTGATGTCGAAGGGAGTGGATACAGTAAAGCTGCCGGTGCCGTTCGTGCGAGTCACATTGGTACTGAGCGCTCCGTAAGCGGAAACGTTGCCGAAGGCCAGCGAAGCCGAAGCGGTGCCGGAATTACCCAGCGTCACGCCGGAAGGATCGGAGTAAAGAACCATCTGCAAGCCCGAGCCGTTCTGCAACTGCACCGACAGCGAGCCGCTGGCGCTGGGGTTTTGCGCGGCAGCAGAAAGCGCGCCGATCGCGGCAAGAGCCGGCAGCACGAAAACGCGGATTGTTTTGCGCAGATTCATCAGTTTGCCGTCGCAACAAAGTTGATGGTTTCGGACAGATTGCTCGTTGTCACCGTGTTCTGAACCGTGACCTGAAGGTATAAGGCCATGTTGGATCCGTAGCTGCCACCCGAGGTGAGGTTGGCCGCGCCGGTGCTAAGGGCAGCGCTATTAATCGTCCAGGCCACTCCGGAGGGCGGTGCAGATCCAAGAGAGGCAGTCAGCGTGTAACCACTGCTCCCCAGGTTGGATTGACTGACGAGAGCGTAAATGTTGTTGGAAAGGGTGTAGCTCGTGCTGGTGGCGGACCACGAGACGCAGCTCTGGTTGTCGCCAGCCAGCGAAGCAATGCCGAAGTTCACCGACGCCGTGCTGGTGTTGGCGCCGGTGATCGTGCAGGTTCCCTGGGTCCCGGCCCCGCTGCCGTTGACGAATTCCAGGCTGATGCTCGACTGCACAGACATGGAAACAACCAGAGAGCTGGTGGCCGTGTTCTGCGCAGACGCGTAGGTTGCCGCTCCCAACGCCAGGAGCATGCACCCCATCCACCTGCACAGATACGCTCTTCGCGCCATACCGCTCTCTTACCCGCTTTCACTTTGTTGAAATTTGCCGGGGAGGATACGGCGACAACTCCTTGCCGGCTGGGCCCGAATCCGATCGACGGCCAGGGGACAGCATGGCTCATCGCACTTGCAGTTGGACTGGACAGCACGCGATCCGCGCCTGACCAGCCCCCGGGCGCGCATGCCTGCAACACTCAAGAAGGTAGCGTCGCAAAAAGAAGGCGTCACTTCTGCATAGAGAAGCGAAACAGGCGCAATTCCGATGTCCCTGGTACGGAGGTGGATGGTTGGGAAGCACCCCCGGTAAATCGCTGCAGAACGGTAGAGACAGTTACGAACAGCCCCCGCATCTGCAAGTAAGACATTAGCTAGGTACCAAGGTACTGTTAAATACAACCTTGGTTGTACCGCAGGTACTTTTCTGGTGAGCAGTCACGGTGATACGCAGCGTCCCGGAATGAAAATGAGTCTATCCGCGCAGTGCAAGTGAGGGTCTCAAGCAGGCTTAACGAGGTGGCTCTGCGGGTCGCAACGTCATAGATCAAACGATCCCGGCCGCACAGCTCGGAGATCAGCACACGCTTTCCCACCGGAGTGAACTTCAGGCGATTGGAGCCCACGATGTTGGCGTGGATCGCATCGACGATTGGGTGTGACGTAGATCATGTGGGGGTGCGATCCTGGCCTGCCCATGATCCAGTCGATTTGGCGGGTGGGCAGGATTGGAGAGCGCCACCGTCTTCGAGTCGTTGGGCCAGGAAGCAGAGGCCGCCGTCCAGAAAGGCCAGACTGTGCTTCTCAACGGGCGCGCCGGACGAGCAAAGCCGAGACAGGGCCCATGCGAGAGGGTCTATCGCAGCGGGCCAACTTACTCTTTGGAGTATATTTTATGCATTCGTTCGAATAAGGGTGCAAATATGTATTTTGCGCGTGACCCGCCCCCGCGTAAGATATTACCCTCGAAACGAGAGAGTGTTTACCCAGATGAAGAGCGAAGCAAACCAAGTAGACCAGACTTCCCGCGAGAAGCTGATGAAGAGCGCTGAGCACCTCTTTGCGGAGCGCGGCTATGACGGCGTGTCGGTGCGCGACATCGCAAACGATGCCGGGGTGAACTCGGCCCTGGTGGGCTACTACTTCGGAGGCAAGGAGGGCTTGCTTGCCGAAGTCTATACGCAGCGCTGCGGGTTGCTGAGGGACGAGCGCGCGCAGCTGCTGGCGGAGTACAGCGCAGGCGGGAAGACGCCGAGCCTGGAAGAAGTTCTGGAGGCGTTCATCACGCCGTCTCTGGAGAGCGCTCGCAACGGGGAGGGCCGCAGAAGCCTTCCGCATATCCGCTCCATTCTGGCCGCGGAGAACTCTTCGCTGCTGGAGAAGCTGGTTGCGGAGAACTTCGACGAGTCCAGCAAGATCTTTGTGAAGGCGCTGGGCAAGTGTCTGCCGCACCTTACGCACGAAGACGTGCTCTGGCGCTTCCACTTTCTGCTGGGCACAATCTATTACACGGCCACCGGTCCGCACCGCATCAAGGCACTGAGCCGCGGACGCTGCGATCCCTCGGATCCAGCCGCCACCAAGGAGGAGTTGATTCCCTTCCTGGTGGCGGGCTTCACAGCGCCCTCTGCCGCCAAGGGGAACAAGCGGCGCGGGCGCGGCCGAGGAAACGGCACAGTCAAGAGCTGAGAAGGCCCCCGCCTGAACGCGGATCGGCCTGGCAGCTTTCTTATTTCACCGAGGGGAGTACCGCGGGCGTGGCGCAGGGGGCCGCCTCCTCACCTTCCGAAGTTCGCGCGTCTTCGAGCGTTTCGTAGTAGCGCAGCCCGAGCGCCTCGAGCCTGAGCCGCATCTTCTCGATATCCAGACCCAGTTCGCCCGCGGCCAGCCGTGCGCGCTTGTTGGTTTCCCGCTCGATCCGCTGCCGGGCCGCAAGGATGGTGGCGTCCACGTGCGCGTGCGGCACCACGGCAACGCCATCGTCATCGGCAACCACCACGTCGCCTCCGTGCACCAGCATGCCCGCGCAGATCACCGGAGTGTTCACATTGCCGAGCGCGGACTTGATGGTGCCTTTGGCGGAGATGCAGCGCGACCATGCCGGGAAACGCATTGCAGTCAGCTCCGCGACATCCCGCACCCCTGCGTCGATCACCAGCCCCACGACGCCTCGCGCCTGATAGCTGGTTGCCAGCAGCTCGCCAAACATGCCGTCGCAGTGCTCCGCAGAGACCGCAACCACCAGCACATCGCCGGGCTGGCACAGCTCCACCGCAACGTGGATCATCCAGTTGTCGCCGGGATGAACGAGCACCGTCACCGCATTCCCGGCGATGCGTGCGCCCGGATAGATGGGGCGCATGTAAGGACGCATGAGCCCGGCGCGGCCCATGGCCTCGTGGACCGTGGCGCTCCCTGCCGCGGCCAGCTCGCGCAGGGCCTCGCGCGAGCGGCGCGGAATGGTGCGGATGACTGTCCCCATCTTCATTGCAGTTCTCCGGTCACCAGCGGAAAGACCCGCTGATAGGCCTCGCCGTACTTCATCCTGTGCCCCGAGTTGCGCGCCCCCTGCACGCCGCGCTGCAAGGCCACGCGGGTGTAGTACTCCCACAGATGCTCCTGGGCATTCATGTTCTCGAAGGCTTTGCGCTTGATCTCCCACACCTCGGTGATATCGAGGATGAGCTGCGGCTTCCAGTCGCACTGTTCGGGCTGGTGAGGCTCAAATAGAAATACCGGCGGCGCCCCGATAGCGCTGGCCGCGCCGCGACGGCCGTGCGCCTGGGCCACGATCCGCGCCTCCTGCGCAAGCCGCGCGGCTTCGGGGTGGTCGAAGTTGTATGGATCCGCATGCGAATGGGTGAGCACCCACTCGGGACGCAGGTTTTGGTAAATGTCGGCAAGCCGCTCCAGCGATTCCGTGGTGGCGCGCAGCGGATAGTCGCCGAGATCGAAGAAGACAAGGTTGGATACGCCCAGGATTTGCGCTGCCTGCTCGGCCTCTGCACGCCGCCCGGCTTTCACCCGCTCAAGCGTCATCTCCGGATCCTTCCAGAGTTTCTGGCTTTCCCCTTTTTCGCCGTAGGAGAGACAAACCACGGTAATGTCCCAGCCGCGGCTGGCATAAAGGGCGATGGCTCCGCCGGCACGCCAGATGAAATCCGCCGAATGGGCGCTGACCACGAGTCCTGTTTTTACCTGGCTTTCCATAAATAGGGAGTTCCTTTACTCTTCAGGCAATTTACGATTCCGGCAGATAGACAGAGCCCGATTTCACGGCTGGGGAAGCCGCGCGCAGCATTACACGTACGTATAAATCCGGCAAGGTATCCCTGTCAAGCACAAGAATTGGAGGGGATGCGAAGGAGCCGTTGTGGAGCCGCGGGTCAGCGCGCCATGCGCGGACCCGCGGCTTGCGGGCAGGCGATTGCGCTAAGCGCTCAACTCCGCGCCGTGCTTCTCGCGCCCGGTCAGGGCCATGACCGAGGCCAGGACGAAGACGCTGACGGCCATGAGGGCCATGGCGGTGGCGTAGCTGGTCTTCTGGGCGTATGCCGCTTCAAGGAAGGGCGCGGTACTGGCGAGGATGCCGGCGCTCTGATAGGCGAACCCCGGCAGCAGGGCCCGCACCGAGGTGGGAGAAAGCTCCGCAAGATGGGCGGGGATCACGCCCCACGCGCCCTGCACCATGAACTGCATCAGGAAGGCGCCCACCACCAGCAGGGCCAGGTTGGGCGCGTAGGCCCAGATAGGAATGAGCAGCGCCCCGAGAGCAAAAGCCAGAACGATGGCCTTGCGGCGGCCCCACAGGTCGGAGAGATGGCCGAAGGCCAGGCCGCCAAGAATCGCGCCCACTCCGGAAATGGCGGTGATCGCCGAGCGCTTGTCGGGGGAGAAGTTCCACTCCCGCTGCAGGAAGGTGGGATACATGTCCTGGGTGCCGTGCGAGGCGAACAGCATCATGGTCATGAACAGCAGCAGGTAGAGGAACAGCTTCCAGTGGGAGAAGATCTCACGCGCCTGCGCAGCGACCGAGACGCGGGCGCTGGAGGTCTTCTGCCACACCGCGGATTCCGGGACCTTGAGGTAGATGTAGGGAATGAGGATAAAGCCAGGAATGGCGCTGAGGATGAAGAGCATGCGCCAGCCGAGATGATCGTTCAGGAAGAAGTAGAAGAGCGCAGCCAGCACGTTGCCCGCGGCATAGCCCTCCTGAAGCAATCCGCTGAGCAGGCCGCGGCGCTTCGCGGGCGCAGCCTCCATGGCCAGGGAGGCGCCCACCCCCCAGGTGCCGCCCATGACGATGCCGAACAGCGCACGCACGATGAGCAGCGACCGGTAACCGGGCACCAGCCCGGTGAGCACGCCGGCGACCGCGTAGGAGGCCATGTTGATCATCAGCGGGATGCGACGGCCATAGCGATCGGCGATGAAGCCGAACAGAAAGCCGCCCACCGGCCGGAAGATCATGGTCATGGTGATGATGAGAGCGATCTCGGCGTCGGACTTGTGAAAATCGCGCGCCATGGCCGTGAGGCAGAAGGTCACCAGGAAGAAATCGAAGGCATCCAGCAACCATCCGGAGAAACCAGCGATGACCGCTGGAACATTGGTCTGCTGCGGTCCGCCGGGAGTGGGCAACTGCTGCCCGTGGACCGACGCCGGTTTGAACTCCCGCATGCGGGCACCTCAGGAAGTACGCCGCTTTGCCTGCTGAGGATGCACACGGCGCTTTTGTAATGGATCGAATGCAATGGCGATTGCCGGCCCTGGCGATTGTATCGCTGCTGAATGTTTAGGAGTGAATCCGCGGAAGCATCTTTTCAGGGTCGGCCCGAGATCAATAAAGGAGACCCGCCAACTGTTTGGCGTTCTCCAGAATCATACTAGCGCACGGCAATGCGCCCGCAGCAAGCAGTGGTAGTGCGTTTCGCGGCGCAGTCCACGGGTTGCCGTTCACCTTCATGCGCGTGGATGCATGGTAGGATGGCCTCATGCACCGGCGGCTGCTCACCTTCGCCACAGCGGCACTCATCCTGATGATGGTGTTGCCCCCGGTGTGCAACACGTTCGACAAGTGGGACAAAGGCCACGAACTGCCGCTTGCCGGCCATGATGCCGAAACCACCCTCATGGTGATGGCCTTCGAGGTGGGAATAAGCGTCGCCGTGGCGTGGGGCTCGCTTCTGCTCCTGAACTGGCTGGCCGCAGTGCTGTTGCCAGGATTCCTGGGAACTTCTCCAGCGCCGGAACGGCGTGGCGTGCGCGCCACCGAGTATCTTCTCCTGCTCTTCTCGCCGCCCTGGCGAGTCGTGTCTCTCCGCATCTAGAACTCCCGGCTCTTTCTGAAGCGTGTTCGTGTGCGCATGCGCTGTCGTGCGTGTGTCCCTTCTCGAACTAACGATTCGCGGGAGTTGTCATGAAATTCGTTCTTTGCTCCGCCAGGGGCAAGCGGCCGCTCGTCGCCGTTCCGGCGGCGATGGGCCTTGCGCTGCTCGCCTCCGCCGGCACACTGTTTGCCCAGGCTTCCAGCGCAGATGTTGTGACGGTCGAAAGCCAGCCGCAAACATCCCAATTGAGCGCGTATGGGCAGGTCGAGCCGGTCAGCCTTGTGACGGTGAGCGCGGCCGAAACCGGCGTGGTCACGGGCCTGAAGGTCCGGCCCGGATCGCACCTGCGCGCCGGACAGACACTGGCGCATCTGAGCGGGCCCGCCATCGATTCGCTGGTGGTGCAAAGCGAGGCGAATGTGCGCAGCGCGCGCGCGCAGCTGGATGCGGCACAAAAGTCGCTCGCCATCGCGCAGCAGCAGTTGCCTTCGCATTTGACGACACGCCAGGCAGTGCAGCAGGCGGAAAGCGCTGTGGCGCAGGCCCGCAGCGGACTGGTGAATGCGCAGTCGCGGCTCGAAACCGTTCGGCAACTGATGACCATCGCCGCGCCCGCGGATGGCGTTGTGCTCCAGCTCAACAGCGCCGATGGCGCGTGGGTCAGCGCGGGCCAGCCGGTGCTGACCGTGCAGCCGGCGCAAGGGCTGTGGCTGCTGGCCGGCTATTACGGCGCGGACCTGGCTTCAATCCGCGTGGGCATGAGCGGCCAGTTCGCGCCGGCGGACGGCGGCAAGCCGGTGAAAGTGCGGGTCGCCTCCATTCCCGGAACCGTCGCGATGGGCGGCGGCGAGTCGATCGCGCTGGAGCCGGTTGGCTCGCCTACAGCCTGGCTCAGCGGCGAATCGGGAACCGTAACTCTCGACCTGCCCGCGCGGCAGATGGTTGCCGTGCCCACCCGCGCGCTGGTGCTCAACCAGGGCACATGGTGGGTGATGGTGCGCACCGCCAAGGGCGATCGCGCCCAGCAGGTGGTGCCCGGGCCCACGCAGGGCTGGCAGACCTTCCTCGTGAGCGGACTTGCTCCCGGCTCCAAGGTCGTGGTCAACAACGCCTACCTGCTCTTTCACGCAAGCATCGCCGAGCAGTACCAGATTCCGGATTAGGAGCCATGGCAGAGAACCCTACCTTTCGCCGTTTGCTGATGCAGCCTCTGCTGTGGTCGCTCATCTATGGGGCGCTGATCCTGTATGGCCTCTACGCCTACTGGAAAATTCCCGTAGAGGTGCTGCCCCGCTTCAATTTTCCGGAGATCAGCGTGATGAGCCGGGAATCGGGAGCCACTGCCGCGGAACTGGAATCCGAGATCACCTGGCCGCTCGAGGGCGAGATTCAGGCGCTGCCTAATCTTGTGGACGTCCGCTCCAGCATGGGCAACGGGCTGGTCGAGACCGATATCCGGTTTCGCGAAGGCACCGATCCGCAGCAGGACCTGATGGCGGTGAACGGGGCCATCGACCGCGCGCGCGGGCAGCTTCCGGCTTCCGTGCAGCCGTTTGCGGAGATCATGGGAGCGGCGATCAATGAAGTGGCCGATTACAGCCTCGATGTTCCCGCCGCCGACAGCCCCGCGGAGGCGCAGCGGGCCGTGCTCGCCAACGTAGTTCCGGCGCTTCGCGCCCTGCCCGGCGTGTACCGCGTGGACGTGTACGGCAGTGGGCAAGAGGCGCTGTGGGTTCAGCCGGACCTTGCCGCCATGTACCGCTACGGCGTGCCGATCTCCTCGCTGGTGACGGCGCTGCAACAGGCAGTTGTCTTGCAACCCGGTGGCTATGTGACCCAGGGACACCAAGATCTGTTTATCGAGGTGCGCAGCCTGCCGGCGCACATTCGCGATCTGGAACAGATTCCAGTTCCGAGTATCAACGGGCCTATTCCGCTGCACGATCTGGCGCGTATTGTGCGCGGGGCCGTGCCCACGCTCAATGCCGCTCTGCTCGACCGCCGGCCGACCATCGCGCTGGTCGTGTTCAAGCAGCCGGGCGCTTCCACGATTCCGGTGGACGAGAGCGTGCAGCGCACGCTGACCGACTCGCTCAAGCAGCTTCCGGCTGGAGTCAAATGGGTCAGCATCTACAGCCAGGGGCATCTGGTCAACGTGGTTGCATCCGATCTGGGGAGAAACCTGATCGTTGGCGGAGTGCTGGCCATTGCGGTACTGCTGTGGGTGCTTGGCGGCGGGCGCGGCATCTGGATTCTTTCCCTCAGCATTCCGCTCTCAGTGTTGCTCGGCGTCGGCTGCCTCTACGCAACAGGGCAGAGCCTGAACCTGATGACGCTGGGCGCACTGACCATCGCGGTGGGACTGCTCAGCGACGACGGGATCATCGTGCTGGAGAGCATCTATCACCGCTGGGAACAAGGCGAAGAGCGGTGGGCCGGCGTGGCCCACGGCCTGCGCGACATCGTCGGACCCGATGTTACGGGAACGCTGACGACGGTCTCGGTTTTCATTCCGCTGCTGTTTGTGGGCGGTCTCGCCGGGCTTTTCTTTATCCCCTTCGCGCTGGCGATGACCTTCTCTCTTCTGGCCTCGCTGCTGATCTCCGTCAGCCTGATCCCGCTCAGCCTCGGGTTTCTGAAGGCAAAGGCCCGTGCAACGCCGACCGCGGCAGGCAAGGCGCTCAACTGGCTGCGCGCGCAGAACGAACGACTGTTCAACCGGGTGGCAAAGCATCCCAAGCTCAGCCTCGGGGCGTGTGTGCTGCTGCTGGTGGGCAGCTTGGCGGGATTGGTTCTGGTTCCCGTGAACTTTCTGCCTCTGCCCAATGAAGGCGTGCTGCTCGAAAGCTTCACTCTGCCGCCCGGCTCTTCCCTGCTGGAAACCGAGCGCGTGGTCATGAACATGACGCGGCGCATTGAGGCCGATCCGGCCGTGGCGCACGTCTTCGCCCGCATCGGCTCGCCTTCAACCGGGACTTACACCGAGCCGGCCTATGCAGGCGAGATTCAGATCACTGTGAAGCCCGATGTCAATGTCAGCAGCCTGGATGCGATCAGCAATCGGATCCTGAAGGAGACCCAGACCAATGCCGTACAGACCTCGATCGACACGCCCACCATCGAGCGGGTCGGCGAGAGCCTTTCCGGCCTGCCGCAGCCGTTCGTGATCGATGTCTACGGCAGCAACATCAACCGGCTGCGCAGCCTCAGCGAGCAGATGGTTCAGCGCCTCCGCCCGATTGCGGCACTGACCGGAATCTTCAACAACGACGGGTACCTCATCACTGAGCTGCAAATTACGCCGCGCATCGATGCGCTGGCCGCGCGGCATTTGACGGCTGCCGATCTCTACAGCCAGATTCGGCCTCTGCTCAATGGAGAGATCGTCGCCGAGATCCCGGAGGGCAACGTGCCGCTGGCGCTCTACGTACGCATGGCCGGCGCGCCCGATCAATCCATGGAGGACCTGGCGCGGTTGCCGATCCGAACCGATGGATGGACACCTCTGGGACAGCTTGCCAACATCCGGCTGGTGCCCACGCCCGACCAGATTCGACACATCGACGGAGCGCGCGCGCTGGAGATTCTGGCCACGCCCACCGGGCCGCTGGGCAGCACCATCGCCTCAGCCCGCAAAGCACTGGCCGGCCTGCAACTACCCGCCGGGTACCGCTATCAATTCGGCGGGCTTTATCCGCAGCTCGAAACCGCGGTACTGGGATTGAGCACCGCGGCCATCGCCGCCTTTCTGCTGATGGTCGCCATCATGATCCTGCAATTCGACGGCCTGCTCGTCCCCGGGCTGCTCCTCTTGCAGATTCCTCTTGCCTTCACCGGGGGCGCGCTGGCGCTGCTGGTGAGCGGAGTGGGCTTGAACGCGATCGGCATGGTGGCGTTTCTCACGCTGGTGGGCATCGGCCTCAATCACGGCATCGTGCTGCTCTATCGCACGCGCCGCAATGAAGCCGGAGGAATGCCGCCCGAAGAGGCGGTGAAGGAAGCCGTTCACGTGCGCTTCCGCCCGATTGCGCTGACCACGCTAACGGCGGTCCTGGGCATGCTGCCTACGGCGCTGGGCTGGGGCCAGGGCGCCGCTCCCGAGCAGGGGCTGGCCGCCGTGGTTCTGGGCGGCATTCTGTGGAGCGCTCTGCTCAGCACCAATCTTCTGCCGGCGCTTTACCTGCACATGCGCCGCCGCCAGATCGAGAAGGAGGCACGGGCATGAACATACCAGCCTGGCTCAAGCATTCAGCGGCCGTCTTGATCGCCTCCGCGGTGTGCGGTTGCGCGCACTACAGGCCCAGTCCTCTGCCCACCGCGCCGGATTTGATCAGCGCGGCGCAACTGACCGTCCCCGCCGGACAGCTCGACGTGCCGGGCCTGACGCCACACACCGTCTCGCCGCAGGGTCTGGATAGGACGACCGTGATGACGCTCGCGGTCCTCAACAATCCTGACCTGAAGGCTGCGCGGGTTCAGGCGAATGTCGCCAACGCGCAGTTGCTCCAGGCCGGTCTTCTGCCCGATCCGCAATTCAGCGCGGGCTTCGCCTCTTCGGCTATGAACTACGGCGGCGTACTGACGCTGGATCAGGACATCCAGGCGATCCTCACGCGCGGCGCCGCCAAGGCAGCCGCCAAAGCATCGGCGGATCAGGTCCATCTGAACATTCTGTGGCAGGAGATCCAGGTCGCCGAGAAAGCGCGGGAGTTGTTCATTCAGGCGCGCAGCGATGAGCGCCTGCTCAAGATTCTTCAGGCCAACCAGTCGCTGCTGACAGAGAACTATCACCGCGCTTGGATCGCGATGCAACGCGGCGACGAGACGTCCACCATCGTTGCCTCGGATCTGATCGCGGTGAGCGATGCCGATGCCACGCTGCGGCAGGTTCAGATGGACATGAACCTGACACAGCATCAGCTCAACGCGCTGCTTGGATTGCAACCGGAGGCGAGGCTGCATCTGCTCGGCGAGCCGCAGCTTGGGCCGCTAACCCGGGCGACATTCGAAGCGGCGCTGTCCGCGCTGCCGCACAAGCGGGTCGATCTGCTGGCGCTGCAGGCCGGTTATCGGAGCCAGGAAGAGACGCTGCGCCGCGCCATCCTCGCTCAGTTCCCCTCCCTGAGCGCAGGTGTCGATCTGGAGCGCGATCCGGTAGAGGGCGTAAATGCGTTCGGGCCGGAGGTCACGCTCACGCTGCCCCTCTTCAACCGCAATCGAGGTCAGATTGCCATTCAGCGGGCCACGCGCGACCTGCTGCGCCAGCAATATCAGGCCCGGCTCGATGCCGCTGCCAGCCAGGCGGACGAGGTCTGGAAGGCCAGCGAGATCATGGCCGCCCAGCTCAAGGACCTGGAAGGCCAATTACCCGCGCTCAAGAACACCGCGCAGGCGGCCGAGCAGAACCTGCGCCAGAACCAGCTCGATGCCGGCCTGTATGTGACGGCGCAAACGAACTTCCTCGCCAAGCAAACCGAAGCGATCCGGTTACAGGCCTCGCTGGAAAATGCCCGGTCAGTGCTGGCAACGCTCTTGGGGATGCCGTTCGACGCGCAATAGCCCGGCAGTGGCTTAGAGGGTGAGCGAGGGGTCGGCGCTGAGATCGGGCGGGGCAAACTCGCCGGCCTGGAGGCGCGGCCATGCAGCGGCGGCGATCATCGCGGCGTTGTCGGTGGAGAGCGCGAGCGTGGGGAAAGCAATGCGCAGCCCGCGGCGCGCTGCCTCGGCGCTGAAGCGGCGGCGCAACTCGCGATTGGCGGCTACACCGCCGGTGACCAGCACGCGGCTTGCGCCCGTGGCTTCGGCGGCGGCGAAGGTCTTCTTCATCAGGTCGCCCACGACGGCGTGCTGAAAGCTCGCGATCAGATCGAGGGTGGGTTGGGGGCAGAGGTCGAGGGCCGCTTCGCGGGTCTGGGGGATGCGCGGTCCGGATTGCGGGGTCTCCCCGGTCTCAGAGGCGAGAGCGGGAACACCCGAGTTCCGGGTGGGGAAGAGGCGGGCGGCGCGGGCTTCGGCTTCGGCGCGCAGGTTGTGCAGCTCGACGTAGCGCAGCACCGCGGTCTTGATGCCGGAGAAGGAGAACAGAAAGTGCGGGTCGAGAGCCGCGATGGGCGCGGTTCGGGCCGCCTTGGTCCGCGGAGCCTTGCCGGCCAGGTGCGCCTTGGTCTTGATCTGCGCGAAGGAGAAGGGCACCGCTTCGGGATTGCCGAACTGGGCGAGGGTGTCGATCCAGGGGCCGCCTGGATAGCCGAGGCCAAGCAGCTTGGCCACCTTGTCATAGGCTTCGCCGGCGGCATCGTCGAGGGTGCGGCCCACGAGCCGGTAGCGCCACGCGCCATGCGCCGGCTGCGCCAGGTAGAGATGGGTGTGGCCGCCGGAGACGACCAGGGCCAGGGACTGCGCGTCATCGGCTGGGACCTCAGGGGCTAAAGCCCCGATCCTTTCCAGGCGGCTTTCGGCACGACTGAAGTCGTGCCCTTTCAAAGCAAAGGCCTCGCGCTCGTTCAGCAGCACCGCGTGAATGTGGCCTTCAAGGTGGTTCACGGCGATGAGCGGCAGATTGCGCGCAAAGGCCAGCGCCTTGGCGTAGGTGATGCCGACCAGCAGCGCGCCGGCGAGTCCTGGGCCGCTGGTCACGGCGATGGCGTCGAGGTCCTCGAAGCCGATGCCGGCCTCGGCCAGAGCCGCGTGGACGACCGGGACGATGGCGCGCAGATGCTCGCGGCTGGCCAATTCCGGCACGACGCCTCCGTAGCGCGCGTGGGTAGCGATCTGCGAGGCCACGGCCGAAGAGAGCGTGCGCGCGCCTCGCTCCACCACGGCTGCGGCGGTCTCGTCGCAGGAGCTTTCGATGCCGAGGATGAGGCCAGTGGGCATAGTTCCAGTCTACCGAGCCACCTGCGGCGGGGCGGAGCTTTGGAACAGCAAGTCGGCAAGTCGGCTTGGCAGCGCATCCGAACCATTCGAGGGCCCAAGCGCCGCTTAGGGCAAAATAGGGTTGAGTATGCTGCCCGCATCGCGCCAATTCGAAGCTGCGCTCGGCATCGTGAAGAAGCTGCGCAGCGAGGGCTACGAAGCCTATCTGGCGGGCGGCTGCGTGCGCGATCTGCTGCTGGGCCGCGAGCCTCTCGACTATGACGTGGCCACCAGCGCGACGCCGGATGTAGTGCTGGAGATGTTTCCACGGACCTTCGCGGTGGGCGCGCACTTCGGGGTGGTACTGGTCGCTCACTGCGATGCGGCAGAGACTTTGCAGAGAGGCTCGTCCGAAGGATCGGAGGGCGAGAAGCCCACGGAGGTGGCAACTTTCCGGTCGGACCTGGCGTACTCCGACGGGCGGCATCCGGATGGCGTGCGCTACACGCAGAGCGCCGAAGAGGACGTGCAGCGGCGGGACTTCACCATCAACGGATTGCTGCTGGACCCGCTGCGTGGGGGCATTTCTTTGAGCGAGCGCCGCGGCGGCGAGAAGCTGCTGCGCTCCGCGGTGCTGGACTACGTGGGCGGCGTGGCCGATCTCGATGCCGGCGTTGTGCGCGCCATCGGCGACGCGCACAAGCGCTTCGAGGAAGATCATCTGCGCATGCTGCGGGCAGTGCGCTTTGCGGCGCGCTTCGGCTTTGAGCTGGAGGCGGAGACGCGGCGCGCCATTCGGGCTCTGGCGGGGCGCATTCACGCCGTCAGCCGCGAGCGCATCCGCGACGAGCTGACCAAGATGCTGACCGAGGGCCATGCGCGCCGCGCCTTCGAACTGCTGGACGAAACCGGCCTGCTGGCCGAGGTGCTGCCGGAGATTGTGCGCATGAAGGGCGTGGAGCAACCGCCGCAGTTTCATCCCGAGGGCGACGTGTGGGTGCATACCCTCATGTTGCTGGACCAGCTCCCGGCGGGATGCGCGGCGACGCTGGCCTGGGGCGCGCTGCTGCACGACGTGGGCAAGCCGCCGACCTTCAAGCGCGCGCCCGACCGCATCCGCTTCGACGGGCACGTGGAGGTCGGCGTGGCCATGGGGGCGGAGATCTGCCGGCGCTACCGCTTTTCGAACGAAGAGACGCGGCAGGTGCTGGCGCTGATTGAAAACCACATGCGCTTTGCCGACGCGCCGCGCATGAAGGAGTCGACGCTCAAGCGCTTCTTCCGCCTGGAGTGCTTTGACGAGCACCTGACGCTGCATCGTATGGATTGCCTGGCGGCGCACGGCAACCTGGACATCCACGACTTTGTGCGCGAGCGCCGCGCCGCGATGCCGGAAGAGACGGTGCGGCCCCGGCCGCTGCTTACCGGCCGCGAACTGATCGCCGCCGGCTATCCGCCCGGCCCGGCTTTCAAGGAGATGCTGACGTTGGTAGAGGATGCGCAGCTCGAAGGCGCGATTGCCACGGCGGAAGAGGCGCTGGCGCTAGTGCAGCAGCGGTTCGAGAAGTAGCGCGGGGCGCGGAGAGCTTGCCTCCCAGGTGCGGCCAGGGACCCCCACCCGCCGGTTTCCCACCCAAGCCGCAAACGGCGCAGCTTGGATGGGGCACAAATTCATCGTGCGGAACGCTTGGGCGGGCCACCTGCCAATAGCCTGCTTTTACTTTTTGTTCAGCAGCTCGCACATGACGATCATCCAAGCCTCCACCTCTTACTGAGCCGGGGCCAGCCCTGCAACGACTTCAGCAACTTTATCGAGTATCTGGTTCCAGCCTTCCAACTGACCGCTATTCTTCGCGTCCTCCATCGGTTCATTTCCAATAAAGGTGAGCTTCGTTTGGCCGTTTCCGAGATCCTCAAAGAGAGTCACGTCGTAGGCCCCCTCGATTGCCTGGTGTTCGATTCCATAGTGTTCCGCCTCAACCTTGTTTCCCTGCGCGTCGGCAAAATACATGGAGGAGACGATCTTCTCGTGCGGAACAATCTCATGGTATTCACCCGCATTCCAGAACTCCTGCCCATCCGGCGATCGCATGCAGCAGAGGAATTTTCCTCCCACGCGAAAATCGATCTTGCAAACAGGCGCAGTAAAGCCCTTCGGCCCCCACCACTGCATGACATATTTCGGGTCGGTCCACGCCTTCCAAACCAGTTCGCGTGGGGCATCGAAGACGCGGGTGACAACCATCCGCTCTTTTTCATTCACCGTGATGTCTGTCATTCTTGACCTCCTCCTTCTTCATTCGGTTCACTACCTCGTCCAGCTTGTCGAAACTCTCTTCCCAGAAGCGGCGATAGCTGAACGCCCAGTCGCCGACAGTCTTGATCGCCTCCGGCCTGAGCGTGCAAATACTCTCTCGCCCACGCTTCGTCTTGCGCACGAGCCGCGCCCTCACCAGATAGGCAATATGCTTTGAGATCATCTGCTGCGAGAGCGCAAACGGTTCCGTCAAGCCACGCACCGAGGCAGGCCCGCGCGAGAGCCTCTCGATCATGGCCCGCCGGGTCGGATCAGACAAAGCCGCAAACGTTGTCCCCAACCTATCCACAACCATATGGTAGTGTATTCTCGCAGGATGTCAATTGTGGATCACCTGCCTCGCCCGCCCTTCGGCCGGTGGCGCACCCTATTTCTGCCAGTGAAGTGGGTGCCCCATCCTTCGCGTCTTTTGCGAAGGGTGGGAAACATCACTGCTGGTTCCCCATCTGTTTTATTCGATTTCGCTATTGAGATCTACGCTATCCCACCCTTCGAGCAAAATGCGCTCGAAGGATGGGGCATCCTCAGTTGGGTGTTGGTTGAGATTGTAAGAACGTAGGGTGCGCCACCCGCCGATCTGCTGAAAACTGGGATGAAAGTCACAGCCTA
>JAJZCY010000070.1 GCA_021828835.1 Acidobacteriota bacterium
CACCCCCAAGGACGCGCTCTACGATCGTGTCGTGGGCGAGGTGGCGGAACTGGCGTCGCGCGAGGTGCCCAACCGGGACGCCGGCGCAACCCTCTCCAACGACTCCGTCTTCTTTCTGCAAACCGGGAGAGACGGTTCCATGGAACTGTGGGTGGGCGCGGGCAACGGACAGGCAACGCTCGCCGCCATCCGTAAAACCACCATCCTGCCCGATCAGCCAACCGATCTGCGCGTGAGCGGATTCGCGATTCCGTTCCGCGTGGCCAGCGATCAGATCGCGGATGGCACGCGCATTTACCTGGGCCTGTCGGAACGTGACGAACTGCGGGTGCTGCACCGGCTGAGCTTGCGCTTCTTTCTCCTGTCCCTGTCGCTGATCCTGTTCGGATTCCTGATTGTGTTTCTCGCCACCCGGCGCATGCTGAGCCACGTGCGCGGCATTACCGAGGCGGCCTCGCGCATCGGGCACTCCGACTTGACCACGCGCGTGCCCACCACCAATCGCAACGACGAAATCGCGCAACTGGCGCTTACTCTCAACCACATGCTCGACCGCATCGAGAGCACGGTGCACCAGCTCCATACCATCACCGACACCCTGGCCCACGATCTGCGCAGCCCGTTGACCGCCATCCGCGGCAAGCTGGAGATGTCCCTGCCCGGCGTCAGCGATGAGGCCGCCGCTGAGCCGATTGTGGCGGCGATCGATGAACTCGACCGGCTCACGGATTTCCTCAACAAGTCGCTGGATGTGGCCGAAGCCCAGGCTGATGCGCTGCGGCTGACGCGCGAACAAATCAAACTCTGCGAACTGCTGCCCGCCATGGTGGACCTGTATGAGCCCTCCATGACGGAGCGCGGCCTGAGCATCCAACTGCAATGCAGCGGGCCCGTCAAGGTGATGGCAGACGCGGCTCTCGTGCATCGCATGATCGCCAACCTGCTCGACAACGAGTTAAAGCACCTCGCCCCCGGAATGCGCGTGGCCGTCGCGGTGCGGGCGGAGAACGGATTTGCCATCCTGGCCATGGAAGACAACGGCGCCGGTTTCGAGCCGGGCATGCTCGAGCATCTCTTCGAGGCGCGGGTCAAAGGGCGCAACTCGAGCGGGCACGGCCTGGGCTTGACCTTTGTGCATGCGGTGGCGCGCGCACACGGCGGCACGGTGACGGCGGCCAATCGCAGCGGAGGCGGCGCGCGCATCGTGGTTGCGCTGCCGCTGGCGGAGGGCTCCTCCACCGCTCCGCACAATCCCGCAGCCTCTCTCTCCGTGGCTGACTAGCAGATTTCAGAAATGGGTTGGCAGCGTAGGGAGGGGGCGTGATCAATCAGGCGATTGCCCGGGACCTGCTCGCGGTTCTTTGCGGACTCCAGGGACTGGCGACCCTCGTCATCGATCTCAATTCCAAGCACGCGCGCAATACCACCTGGACCGGGCATGCCCGCTTCCACGTGGCATGGCAGACCAGCGCTTTCGTCCTGCTGGCGATGGTGGAGATTGCGCTCTTGTTCGCTCCGGGCCCGGCTGCGGCCCAGCGGTTCTATCTGGCGGCCTTGCTTGCGGCCGTTCCCATGCTGGGGTTCTTCCTCGCCTTCCTCGGCCGGACTCTCTACGGCGGGCAGCTCGCGGACGTGAACGGCATGCGTCCCCTGTCGGTGCGTCTGTTCGGCATGCCGCGGCAGATCGATCTCAACCTCGCGGCCGAGGTCGTCGGTCTTCTCAGTCTGATCGTGCTTGTGTTCCTGTTTCGCCACGCCGGCCTGCATCGCTGACTTCGCAGCCGCCGCCGATGAGCTGCTCGATCCAGCGGCGCATCCGCTGGGTATGCGTCCCCTCCCAATACACCCGCCGGCATCCCGGGCACTCGCGAAATTGCTCCTGCAATTCGAATGCGCCCTGCGGCACGCGATCCCGCACCTGCTCCTTCGCTGCCGGCCGCAGCGGATGGTTGCACACCATGCAGCGCGCAAAACGGCTGGATCGATCCGGCCAGATCGAAGCGCCCCACGATCTCGGCGGCCTGGCGGCGGCTGTCGGTCTCGCGCAGCCAATAGCCGCGGGTCACGGCAGAGTGCCGCAGTACCCCGCGGTCGCGGGTCAGAAGCACCCGGTTCTCCTCGCTCGAAATGCGCACCAGAGCGGAGTCGTCTGCCTGGTTGTCGTAGAGCGTGTCGAAGCCGAGCATGCGCAGAAAGGCCGCCAGCCGGCCGAGATGAACATCCAGCACAAACTTCGGTTCGCGCAGCGGCTGCGGTCTCAGCCGCAGCGCCGGCGTGATGTCGAGCGATTCAAACACCGGATACACAGAGACGCGATCGCCGTCCTGGATCAGGCGGGAGAAATCCGAGGACTCGCCGTTGACCAGCACCAGGTCCACCTCAGCATGGGGCACGCCGAAGCTCTCGATCATGTCTTTCACCGAGGCAGGGAGCAAGAACTCTTTGCGGAGGGGACGGAACTTGCGCGCAGGCGGAAGATGATCGTTCAGCTCGGCGTAAAAGCGGAAGGTGGCTGCGGCCGCGGCCATAGGGCGCTCCCCCGCTTCAGTCTAGTGCGGCTCCGCCTGCAGCGGCGGCGCAGAGTCCAGGGTCTCGTGGGTAGCTCCCTCCGTAACCTGGTTTCGGCCGGCGCGCTTGGACGCGTAGAGGGCCTGGTCGCAGCGATCGATGAGGTCCTCTGCGGATTCCTCCGGCTCCGCGACGGCCATACCCAGGCTGGTGGTGATCTGGAGAGCGGAAGGGCCAGCCAAGGATTCCTCGATCGACCGCCGCAGGCGCTCGGCAACCGCCCGCACTTCTTCCAGTTGCGCGCCCCGCAGCAGCAGCACAAACTCTTCCCCGCCGTAGCGGGCGAGGACGTCCGAGGGCCGGGTGCCCTGCTGAAGCAGGCCGCTGATGCGGCGCAGGACCTCGTCCCCGGCTGCATGGCCGTAGGTGTCGTTGATGGACTTGAAACGGTCGAGATCGAGCAGGATAATCCCCATCCTCTCGCCGGCAAAGCGCGCGCGCTCGAATTCGCGGACCAGGATCTCGTCGAATGCGCGGCGGTTCAGCAGCCCGGTCAGGCTGTCGGTGCGCGCCGCCTGCTCCAGTTCCTCGCGATTGCGGCACAGCGCAAGCCACAGGATTCCGCATACCGTTCCGAGAAAGAAGATGAACTCCCCGTAGGTCAGGGCGGTGCGGATCCAATCGCTGTGCACGAAATCCCCAGGCGGATGAACGGTATTGACCACGCAGCGCGCAAGATTGATGCCAGCCGTGCCCATCTGGAGAGCGCCGAGGGCGCGTACGGACAGAGAAGAGGGTCGATGCCGGAAGAGCAGCACGCCAGTCGCCGTCGCGACGATCGCCATCACACCGTTACACAACCAGATACGCGCCAGCAGGCTGGGATGGATCCAGGTTGTGTAGCAGTACGGCGGCAAATCGAGCAGGAACAGGGCGATCAGACCACTGAGAAAACGCGGCTTGTCTCCGAGGACGCGGGCGGTCGCCAAGTAGATGAGGATGAAGGCGAAGATCAGAGCGCCGTTGCCGAGCAGAATGGTGAAAAACGCGGGAACCCAGAGGCGCAGCCCGATCAGCACCACCGCGAGCATGGTTGCGGCTATGGCGGCGGAGAGTGTGCGGACACCTCGCAGCCCCGGAATGACCTGGCGGATCAGCCAGCAGCCCACCAGCACCAGCGTCAGGGTTGCGGCATATCCATACATCACAAACGGTAAGTACATGAGGAAGCTGGCCCGCGGATCGACCTTGTTTCAACAGCATCGCACAAAATCTGAGCTTTCGGACCTCCCCAAATGGGGAAAGCCCGCTCCCCCTTCAGCCCGGAAAGCGCTGCCCTGCAACCTCTATGGCCTCCCGCTCGAAGTGCTTATCCTCCTCCAGCGTTCCGGCAAGCAGAAAGGCATTGGTCTGGATGGCTTTGCCGCCCACCACTGCGGTGATCACATAGCAGCAGCCCAGCCAGTGCGCCTCGGCCAGATCGCTCGGCGACCAGTCCGCCGGGTGGTCGGGATGGGAGTGGTAAAACCCGGCAATCTCCAGATCCCGGCGGGCTGCCTCGCCCTGGATCCGTACCAGTTCCTGCGGCTCGATCCGGTAGCGCCTCCGGGCCGCTGGGGCCTCGGCGTTGCCGGTGCGAACCGCGTAGGCGACCGCCCAGCCCCCGGCCTCCGGCCTTCCCACAAGCACACCGCAGCACTCCTGCGGGTATACCCGCTCGCCGTGGGCGCGGAGCTCGTCGTAGACCGCTTTCGGCATCTTCAGCACGGGTGCAGGGCCTTCTTCCCGGTCCGGCGCCGGACCTGCACCCAGTGTCTCACCGGCCGGAAATTGCGGTCCTCTCTCCCAATGTGCGAGATTGAAAGGAGCGGCCCGGCGCCATTCCGGCCGCCTATGGGGAAGCCAACCATGAAGAAGAAGACCCGCCCGCAGACCTTTGAGGAGACCCTGGACCTGCTGCGTTCCCACGGATTCGAGATGAAGCCCGCGACCGGCGGCGGAACGCTGGTGACCAAGTACGGTGCCGGGGCGATTCTGGTGCAGGTGGAAGGTGCGGCGGCGGCTTTCAAAGTCCGGCCGGGCATGCTGGTGAAGGGGGAAGTGGCGCGGCTGCTGGACCGTGGCTACCAGAAGTTCATTAAATCCTCCCAATTCGAGTTGCCGGCCACGGCAGCCCAGTTGCATGCCATCCACACGTTCAACGAGGAGTTGACGCAGTTGACGGGGGGCATGAGCCTGTACAACGAGTCACTGGGCACCACCAGCGACCGCTATCTGTACGACCGGCTGGCCGGCCGCGAAGCGGTGCAGCCCCGCGGCGCACGTCCCTGGGAGCTGGCCGGCGGCCACTGAGCCTCGGCTCCTATTGCTCCTGGCCGGTTGTGCCAAATAGGGTTTGCCTCGTTACCGTCGAGCAGCAAGTGGCGCTCCCATGAGCCGCTTGCCTGCCGGACCGGCGTATCCTCGGAGCACGGTCCAGGCCGCCCGGGAGTCCGCATGAGGCACGATCCGATCCTCGACAATCTGGCTCACCTTCGTTCCCGCTGCCATCGCGATGATCGCCGGGCCAAGCCGCGTCTGCGCTGCAACGGCATCGCCGAGGTAATCCTGCTGCGTCTTGACCAGCGCTTTCCCGCCACCCTGCTCGACCTGAGTGTCTCCGGGTGCTGTCTCGCAACGGAAACGCCGATCCCCAGTATCGAAAGCCCGGCCATCGAGGTGCAGCTGGCCGTGAACGGAACCAACCTTCGCGTCGCCGGCGTGGTCCGCAATGTGCGCAACGAACGCAAGCTCGGAATCGAATTTATGAATGTGACCCCGCGCCGTGCCGAGCAGATCCGGGAACTGGTCACCGAACTGTTCGAGCGGGCGAACCACTGCCGCGCCGAATCCCGCACACAGCCTGATTAGTCCGCATCTCCTTCGGAGCGCCGGTCTCCAGACCGGCTGTCGCGTGGGTCTCCAGCCCCACCCCTGCTTGCAAGCGCAGACACTCCAGCCACCTCAAGCTGCCGTGACGAACACGGCCTTCCTCCGGCCCTCTAGCCGCGCAGATGCGCCTCCAGAACCTCCAGGAACTTCGCCAGCCACACCGGGTGCGCCGTCCATGCCGGTGCTGTCACCAGTTTCCCGTCCACCACCGCATCGGTGAAGTCCACCAGCTCGAAGGTCGCCCCGGCCAGTTCCACCTCCGGCGCACACGCGGGATACGAGTTCACCCGCCGCCCCTTCAGCACCCCTGCTGCGGCCAGCAACTGCGGGCCGTGGCAAATCGCCGCAATCGGCTTTTCCTTCTCCGCGAAGTGGCGCACTATCTCGATCACCCGCGGGTTCAGCCGCAGATACTCTGGGGCGCGTCCACCCGGAATCACCAGCGCGTCGTACTCTGCGGGATCGATCTCGTCAAAGCTCGCGTTCAGGGTGAAGTTGTGTCCGCGCTTCTCCGAGTAGGTCTGATCGCCCTCGAAGTCGTGGATCGCGGTGCGGATCTGCTCGCCCTTCTTCTTGCCCGGGCACACCGCGTGCACCGTGTGTCCCACCATCTGCAGAGCCTGGAAGGGCACCATGATCTCGTAGTCCTCGACAAAATCCCCGGCCAGCAACAGCAGCTTCGCGCGCGTCATTGCTTCTCCCTCCGCACCAAGTTTGCCACAGTACCCCCAGCCGTAAAATTGAAGTATGCCCCGCCGCCAGGACACGCTCGCAGGAATGAATGGCGAAACCGTGGACTGCGAGCGCTGCGACCGCCTGCGGGCACATTGTACGAACATTGCCCAGGTGCGCCGCCGCGCCTACGCCGATCAGGAGTACTGGGGCAAGCCGGTGCCCTCCTTCGGCGATCCCGGGGCCCGGGTGTTGATCCTGGGCCTCGCCCCCGGCGCCCACGGCTCCAATCGCACCGGCCGCCCTTTTACCGGCGACGGCTCTGGTGATTTCCTGTACCCCGTGCTGCACCAGGCCGGCTTCGCCTCCCAGCCCCAGGCCCGCAGCCGCGTGGACGGCATGAAGCTCACCGATCTCTGGATTACCTCTGTAGCCCGCTGCGCCCCGCCCGGTAACAAGCCGACGCCCGCCGAGCTGCGCAACTGCGCACCCTGGCTCGACCGCGAGATGAGCCTGCTCGCCAACCTGCGCGTGGTCGTCTGCCTGGGCCGCATCGCCTTCGACGGCCTGCTCGCCTGGGCGCAGCGCACCGGCGCCAGCGGCTCCCTGGCCCGCTCCAGCTTCACCTTTGCCCACGGCGCCGAGTTCGTGCTGCCCAGCGGCCTCCGCGTCATCACCAGCTATCACCCCTCTTTGCAGAACACCAACACCGGCCGGCTCACCGAGCCCATGTTTCTCGCCATCTTTCAGCGCGCGCGGCAGTTGGCCGGGCAGCCCACCCCGCCAGCCGCATCGCGGCCGGCCGTCCAACCCAGGAAGAAGAAATAGTCATGGAAATCGACAAGGTTTCAGCCCAGATTCTGCGGTCGGTCCTCGGCGACGAGCCCGCGCCCAAGCCCAAAGCCGCCAAGCGGGGCGAGCCCGGCAGCGCCGATCATTGGACCCCCGCCGTCCTGCTGGAGCGCGGCGCCTACCTGCGCCAGATGGCCCGGGCCGGCAGTGGCGAGGCCAGCGAGACCCTGCGCGAGTACCCGCAGCACCGCGTCATGCTCTCCTTCCGCAGCCGCAACGGCGAGGTTGAAGTCCACGAGAAGTTTGCCGACGTCTTCCTGGTTCTTTCCGGCGCGGCGACCCTGGTCACGGGCGGCACGGTGGTTGGCGCGCGCGTGCTTGCCCCGGGTGAAACCCGCGGCGACTCCATTGCAGGTGGTTGTGCCCAGGAACTGCGCCAGGGCGAGCTCATCCACGTCCCGGCCGGCACTCCCCACCAGTTCCTCGTCTCCGGCGACAAGACCATCACCTCTCTGGTTCTCAAGATCCAGGAGGCGCTGTAGCCCAAAGGAGCCGCGGCAGCTCCGGCGATCAGCGCGGCCAGGCCACCGAAGAAGCATCAGCGATCAGGAGAGGGCAGTCGTGCCGCTCAGACACAGCGCGAGGCCAGCAGCTTAAGCTGCCCACGGGTTCTATTTCAAAGGGGAAATCGGCTGATCAGAGGCGATTGGAGCGGGAGACCGGGATCGAACCGGCGACATTCAGCTTGGGAAGCTGACGTTCTACCACTGAACTACTCCCGCTTTCGCGAACAGAGCCCTTCTTCAGCTCTGCTGCCTGGATCGAAAGCTCAAGCGTGATTATAACGGAACAACGCGGCGCGAATCAGCCCGCGCTGCTCTTCGAGTTGGAAAGCATGCTTGACATTTGCGCGATCTGGAGATAGTTTGGATGGAAAGCTGGCTTGACATGGCGCTCGCGGTCACAAATCGGGTGAAGGAATTGCGCGCAGCGCGGGCATGGACGCAGGAGGAGTTGGCGAAGGCGGTGGGAGTGTCGCGGCAAAGCATTAATTCAATCGAAAGAACCCGCTATGTCCCCAGCCTCGAGTTGGCGCTGACCTTCGCGCGGGTCTTTGGCTGCTCGACGGATGCGATCTTTCACCTGGAGGGGGCGCTTGCGGTTGAGGAGGAGCGGGCATGAGTCATCCACTGAGCCGGGTTCCGGTATTGGGCAAATTCGTGGACGAGAGATTTCTGGAACACAGGCGGCGCTCCACAGGCGCGGCCGGCATCGTGGGTGCATTGCTCGCCGTGGTGCTCTTCGAATACCGCTTGTTCCACGACCACCGCGTGAGCTGGGATCTGCTGTCTGTAGCGCTGCTGATGGTGTTGGTGAAGATGGGAATGATGGTTTGGTACCGGTTCAACGATTGAAGGAGGAGGACGGGGAGATGTGCGGAGTTCGCAGTTTCGATCGGAAGACGCGGATGCTTTACAGCGGCGGGATGCTCTGCGTCGTGGCCGCATTACTGATGCAGAATTTTGAGAATGCATGGCGCAGGGCTCATCCGGAGCTGTTCGACGGGTTCCGAGGCCTTCTGAGCGGCATCGGCATTGGACTGATGCTGTGGTTCCTGTGGCGGAGGCGTTGCTGCGCGCAAGCAGGTGGGACGAAGAGCTAGGCGCCGGGGCTCATGGGGTGGGGAACCGTTCCGCCCGCTTTTATACTGGAGCCATCATGAGCCCACAATCCCAACCGCCCCAGTTCCGCAGCCGCAACCGATCCAAAGCCCTCCAGGAGCGCGCCGAGCGCTTCTTCCCGGGCGGAGTGAACTCCCCGGTGCGCGCTTTTCGCGCGGTGGGCGGGGCGCCTCCTTTCGTCGAGCGGGCCGAGGGCGCGTACGTGATCGATGCCGACGGCAATCGCTACATCGACTACGTCGGCTCGTGGGGCCCCATGATCCTGGGGCATGCCTTCCCCGCGGTGGTGGAGGCGATTGAGCGTGCGGCCAGGGGATCGGCGAGCTTTGGGGCATCGACTGCCGCCGAGGCCGATCTGGCTGAGCGGATTCAGGCCTGCTACCCGGCTATCGAGAAGATGCGCTTTGTGAGCTCGGGGACCGAGGCGACGATGTCGGCGATCCGGCTGGCACGGGCGGCGACAGGGCGGAAAATCATCGTCAAATTCGAGGGCTGCTACCACGGCCACTCCGATGGACTGCTGGTGAAGGCGGGTTCGGGCGTAGCGACCTTCGGGATTCCCGGCTCGGCCGGCGTGCCCGAGGAGATCGCGGGGCTTACCCTGGCGCTGCCCTACAACGATCTCGCCGCTGTGGAAGCCGCCTTCGCAAAGCACAAGGGCGAGATTGCGGCAGTGATCCTGGAGCCGGTGGTGGGGAACGCCGGCTGCATTCCGCCAGCGGAGGGTTACCACGCCGGCCTGCGGGCAATCACGCGGCGCGAGGGCGCGCTGCTGATCGTCGATGAAGTCATGACCGGCTTCCGGGTGGCGCTGGGCGGCGCAGTTCAGCTCTACGGATTGGAACCGGACCTGGTCACACTGGGCAAGATCATCGGCGGCGGCCTGCCGGTGGGCGTCTTCGGCGGCCGACGGGAGTGGATGGATATGCTGGCGCCGCTTGGGCCCGTGTATCAGGCCGGCACGCTGAGCGGAAACCCGCTGGCCATGGCCGCCGGGCTGGCGACGGTGGCGCATCTGCAGGAGGGCGCCAGCGAGGTCTATCCGCGTCTGGAGGCCACCGCCAGGGCCGTGGCCGAGGGCGTGGCGGCGGAGGCAACCAAGGCCGGCGTGCCCCTGACCTTGAACCGCGTTGGCTCCATGTGGACGTGGTTCTTTACTCCCGGGCCGGTGCGGAACTACGAGGAGGCGACCAAGTCCGACACGGCAGCCTTCGGGAAGTTCCACCGGGCGATGTTGGACCGCGGCGTGTGGCTGCCGCCCTCGCAGTTCGAGGCGGCTTTTCTGGGAGCAGCGCATGGGCAGGCGGAGGTGGAGGCCACAGTTGCGGCGGCGCGGGAGGCGTTGGCGGAAATCGGTGGCTAGGCCGGTCGGATTCATTGACCTCGGTTGCGGAGTCCGATAGAATCAAGGAGTTTGGCGAGAGTGCACCCGTGTGGGTGCGCGGGGATGCGCCGGGTTTGCCGCCTTTCGTGGCCTGAGCAGCCGGTTTCCCGATGCGGTCACTTCCTGATCCGCCCCCAGGCACAGGGAATTTTGAGTTTGCGCACGGCGGCAGGCGCCGTTGCTGGAGGATTTGTTATGTACGCAGTGATTCGCACCGGCGGAAAACAGTACCGCGTGGCTCCGGGCGACGTGGTCAAGATTGAGACCGTGCCGGGCGCCGAAACCGTAGAGTTCAGCGACGTGCTGGCGGTGAGCGGCGAAGAAGGCGCGATTGCCAAGCCGTCCAGCGCCAAGGTGACCGCCGAGATCGTGGGCCAGGGACGCGGCGAGAAGATTCTGGTCTTCCACCTGAAGCGCAAGAAGCAGTACAAGAAGCTGCAGGGACACCGCCAGAACTTCACCGAGATTCGCATCAAGGCCATCGAGGCCGATGGCAAGACCTACACTGCGAGCTAAAGCGGATAGCTGAAGGCGAGTAGCTGATTTCAGAGGGGATTTGCAATGGCACACAAAAAAGGTGGAGGCAGCTCCACAAACGGACGGGATTCGAATGCGCAGCGGCTGGGCGTCAAGGCCTTTGCCGGCGAGGTTGTCACCGGAGGATCGATCATCGTGCGCCAGCGGGGCACAAAGATCAAGCCGGGACAGAACGTGGGCATTGGCTCAGACGACACGCTGTTCGCCAAGGTGAGCGGCCGGGTGAAGTTCACCGATCGCGGCAACCATGGCCGGTTTGCTTCAGTCGAGCCGGTCTAAGAAGAGCAGGAAACAAAGGCCAGAACGCCACGGCATGTGCCGTGGCGTTCTGCTTTGGTTGCCGAAATAGCCTCTGGCGCCGGGCAGGAGCGCGCAGGGACCTGCCCGGCTTCCGAACGCAAAACACAATCGGAAAAAGAGAAAGGCCACGGCGGTTGCCGCGGCCTTTCTCTGATCTCTGAAACCGTCTGGCTAAAGTTCCGACTCCCGGCCTTTCAGGTTGCGATTGAGCACCTTCTCGACAACCTTCTCAACGTCGGTGAGGAAGAAGCCGTTGGATGGCTGCTGGACGGCAACCTGGGTGCCGGTGTGGCCGAGCGCGGAGGCGATCTCGTTCCAGCGCTGAATCGCCGAGCTGGCGGGCATCACCACCGGAGCCTGGCTGGGCTGGGGCAAAGCGGAGTAAGCGATCCAGACGCTCAGGGCGACCAGGATGAGCCCCTCAAAGGCGAACTGCAGAGGGGTGGTCATCGAGGAGTGGGAGGAGATCAGGGAAGCGCCGATAAACTCGCTCGCGGCTATCACGCCGAAACCAAGCGCCAAGCCGAAGGGAAGATCGCGCACCGAGAGGCGCAGCGCGTTCATGCTGAGACAGAGGAACGCCAGCAAGCAGAGCTCCAACACACTGACCGAGCGCATGAGAGCGTAGGCAATATCGGGAATCAGCATGATGCCGCGATGGAGGAAGGAAACCGAGGAGAGGGTGACGATCACCGAGACCAGGATCGCCCAGCGAAAGATGATCAGGCCGATGCGCAGCAGGCCTGGAAAGGCGACCAGCGCCGTGCGGAAGATCTCAAGAGAGATGAAGAGCAGCAGGACGGCACTTGAGATATACACACCGAAGTATCCAAAGAAATAAGACCGGACCAGAAGGCTGCTTTCTCCGTGCCGCATCTGCTCGTAAAAGAGCAGCAGAAGGATGGGCGTGGCAATAACGTGCAGGCCGAGGTACGCAGCCATGGCCGAAAAGCGGCGCGAGAGCCTCTTCTTCCAAAAAATGAAGGCAAGCGTGGCCCAGAGTAGAAACTCGACCACGCTCATTGCCGACATTGCGAACTGTGAGGACATTTTGGGGTGTCTCGCGGGCCTGATAAAGCAATTTCAGAATATCCCTAAACACCTCACTCCTCAACCACTAAAGGGTAACTGAGGGCTGGCACTTTCGTGCTATCACGGGACCCAGCATCAAAACAGCTGAAGCTTGGGGCTGGTGGGGCAGATGCCAGGGCCGCAGGTGGGAATAGGAAGCATGGGGCCGGGACCGCTCAGAAACGCGCTGTTGGTGCCGGCGAGCGTGTCGGCGGAGGAGTACGGTGCGGAGACCAGGCCAGCCAAGGCAATGGCCAAAGCAAAAACGCGGATAGCAAGCTTCATGAGAGAAAGCTCCTTTGCGGATCTTCGTTGCGGGGGAGATCCCCCAGGGTGGTTTTGCGGAACTGCCGCATCACGCGTAATGCGAATTACGCGGCAGTAACCTGAAGAACAGGGGGTTTCTGTCGAAATGGCCCCGGATGACAATGAACTATAGCTGAACTTCGCTGTCAAGTCCATTTTTTTCTTTAATATACATCCAAGGTAATAGTTTTGGTTACTGAGGTCATA
Organism: Acidobacteriota bacterium; assembly: GCA_021828835.1. GTDB lineage: Bacteria > Acidobacteriota > Terriglobia > Terriglobales > Acidobacteriaceae > Telmatobacter. Next base: position 12,391 of record JAJZCY010000070.1, read on the forward strand.
TGCTGGAGGGTTGACGGAACCCAAATCTGGATAATGTAGCCCCACTTCGCGCGCGGTCTCAGTATTCCCCTCCGTGGTAAAATAAAGACTAGGCAAAGTCGCGCAAAGCCTCAGCATTTTCAAGCGGTTAGTCCAGAAATTCCGATCCGGGAAAACGGTCGTGCCGTGGAGATTTCTGAAGCTCAAAGCGACGGGGCGGCTGGACGAGCGATCCTCCACCCGCTTATGCCCCGCAGACGGAGTCTATGGCCACAGAAGTTGTAAGCAGCATTCCTCTTCCCGACGATAACGCCAGCTACACAAGCGAGAATATCAAGGTCCTCGAGGGCCTCGAGGCGGTGCGTCTGCGCCCCGCGATGTACATCGGCTCAACCGGCGAGATGGGTCTGCACCACCTGGTCTACGAGGTGGTCGACAACTCCGTGGACGAAGCGCTGGCCGGCTTCGCGAAAAAGATCGACGTCATCATCCATGTGGACAACTCCATCACCGTGATCGATGACGGCCGCGGCATTCCCGTGGACATGAAGACGCTGCCCAACGGCGAGAAGATGCCGGCGGTGCAGGTGGTGCTCACCAAGCTGCATGCGGGCGGCAAGTTCGACTCCTCGACCTACAAGGTCTCCGGTGGATTGCACGGCGTGGGCGTGAGCTGCGTGAACGCGCTGGCGCAGGAGTTCAACGTCGAGATCTGGCGCGACGGGCATACCTGGGAGATGGATTTCAGCTGTGGGCTGCCGGTCAGCGAACTGCGCAAGACAGGCACCAGCAAGAAGCGCGGCACCAAGGTGCACTTCCTCCCGGACAAGACGATCTTCTCGACGACCGAATACAACTACGACACGCTGGCTCAGCGGCTGCGCGAACTGGCCTTCCTGAACAAAGGCCTGGAGATCACGCTCACCGATGAGCGCACCGCCGATCCCAAGACGGGCGAAGCGAAGCGCGCGGAATTTCGGTATGCAGGCGGCATCGCGGAGTTCGTCAAGCACCTGAACCGCGGCAAGCAGGTCCTGCACGACAAGCCGATCACCATGGAGGCGTCGCGCAACGGGGTCGAGATCGACATTGCGCTGCAATACAACGACACCTACTCCGAGAATGTCTTCAGCTTTGCCAACAACATCAATACGGTGGATGGTGGCACCCACCTCTCCGGTTTCCGCACCTCGCTGACTCGGACCATCAACGTGATTGGGCAGCAACTGGGGCTCTTTAAGGACCTGAAGGAGAGCCTGAGCGGCGACGACGTGCGCGAAGGCCTGGTCGCCGTGGTGAGCGTCAAGCTGTCGCAGCCGCAGTTCGAGGGCCAGACCAAGGGCAAGCTGAACTCGGACATCGCCGGCACGGTGCAGGCGTTTGTGAACGAGCGGCTGGGCGGGTACCTGGAACAGAATCCGCCGGTGGCCCGCAAGATCATCAATAAGGCCATCGAGGCGGCGCGTGCGCGCGAAGCGGCGCGTAAGGCGCGCGACCTCACGCGGCGCAAGGGAGCGCTCGATGGGGGCGGTTTGCCGGGCAAGCTGGCCGATTGTTCCGAACGCAACCCGGATCGCTGCGAACTCTATCTGGTCGAGGGCGAATCGGCAGGTGGAACGGCCAAGCAGGGCCGCGACCGGCGCTTCCAGGCAATTCTGCCGCTCAAGGGCAAGATCCTGAACGTGGAGAAGGCGCGCTACGACAAGATGCTCGGGCACGAGGAAATCCGCGCTATGATCACCGCGCTGGGCACGGGCATCGGCAAGGAAGACTTCGATCCTTCCAAGCTGCGTTACGGCAAGATCATCCTCATGACCGACGCCGACGTGGACGGATCGCACATCCGCACCCTGCTGCTGACTTTCTTCTTCCGCCATATGACGGAGCTGATCAAGCGCGATAACGTGTACATCGCGCAGCCGCCGCTTTACAAGATCAAGAAGGGTCGCTTCGAGCAGTACATCAAGGATGATCGCGAGTTCGTGAAGGTGATGGTGAAGCGCGCTGCCGAGGGCATGATCGTGCGCCACGGCGAAAGCGCCAGCCGCATCGAAGGCGTCGCGCTGACCAAGTTCATGGGCACGCTGAACGAGTACATCCAGTTCGCGGAGAAGGTAGACAAGCGCATCCGCAACGAGAAGCTGACAGAACTGCTGGCGCGGGCCGAACTGACGCACCGCACCGACTTCACCTCCCAGACCGAGGGCCAGGTGCCGGAGAAGATCGCGGCACTGCACGCCAAGCTGGCCTCCCTCGCAGACGAGTTCCAGTTCAAGCTGGGTGATCCCGTGCAGGATGAGGAACACCTCACCTGGTCCGTGGTATTCACGGACACCCAAGGAGCCGCGCGAGCGATCGACTGGAACCTGGCATCGAGCCCCGAGTTCCGGCAGATGATGGCGAAGTACAGCCAGATCAAGGAATACCTGGAGCCGCCCTTCCTGATCGAATATGCGGCCAAGGGCGCCGCCAAGGAAACCGCAGAAGAAGAGGAAGAGCCCGATGCGGAGGGAGCGCCCTCGCCGGGCAGTGTGGAGACTCGCGCGGAAGCCAAGGCGGGCGGGCGGGCGGCGCGGGTATTGCGTGAGCCCATTGAAAAGCAGACGGCCCGCGAGCTCTTCGCCTACATCGTGGAGCAGGGCAAGAAGGACTACCAGGTGCAGCGCTACAAAGGATTGGGCGAGATGACTTCCTCACAGCTCTGGGAGACGACCATGGATCCCGAGCGGCGCACGCTGCTGCGCGTCAAGCTCGAGGACCTGGCCGAGACCGACAGCATCTTTACCACTCTGATGGGCGAAGATGTGGAGTCACGGCGCAAGTTCATCGAGGACAACGCGCTCGACGTGAAGAACCTGGATATCTAGGCGATTTACAAGGCAAGGCAAGGATAAGGACCAGCGCGCGTAACAGAACCGACTGGAGAGCACCTGTTTGCACCACCACGCGTGCCGGCAGGTGCTTTTTGCTTGAGACGGCGTCTGCTGCGAGCGGGACGAGTAAAGCTCGACCACGGAACTGTGCCAGGGTGTGGCCCGAACATCCCGTCAACTCCTTCAATCTTTTTCAAGAGCCCCAGCGGCTCGAGCCATTCATTGAGACATTCGAATAAATCCGCGCGTGTCACGGGTCTCTTCGATAGGCACCAGCGTGGGCCTGATGATTGCCTGCACGAGAGCGTTGTGGACGGTAGTGCCGGGGAGGGGGCGCAGGGCTGACTGCATACGCCGCCAATCCCCGGAATCCCCCGGGTGAGATGACCGTGACGTTGCTTGACATGCCGGCCCGTCAGGTTCAGACTTCGTGGCAACAGCATTCGCTCATGGGCGGCGCGAAATTCGCTACCGCTGAGAACCCCGCCAGCGGAGGTCCATAGCCAGAATGGGGGCGGAAGATGGCGCGAGTGATTGTTCTGGGAGCGGGCATTGCCGGCCATACGGCGGCCTCTTACCTGCGAACCTGGCTGGATCCATCACACGACGTGGTCGTCGTATCACCACAGTCCTCCTACAACTGGGTTCCATCCAATATCTGGCTCGGCTTGGGCCTCATGACCCGGGAACAGGTCACATTTCCCTTGGCGCCCGTTTACCAGCGGAAACATATCCGGTTCGAGCAGGGACGTGCCATCGAGGTTCATCCGGAGGGAAGCGGCGAGAACGCCAAGCCCTTCATCGTGATGGAAAGAACTGGGTCCGGACAGGCATCGGACCGCGAGTCTCTTCCCTACGACTACCTGGTTAACGCCACTGGTCCGAAGCTTAACTTTGCCGCCACCGAGGGCCTCGGCCCTGGAAAGCACAGCCTTTCCGTCTGCACTCCTGACCACGCTATCGAAGCCGCGGAACGCTTCCTGGCCCTGGTGGAGCGCATGA